>JACMKU010000147.1 GCA_014379965.1 Chitinophagaceae bacterium | reverse complement strand
TCTCCTTTGCGTAATAGCATTCTTCGCGACCGGTCGTGGAACTGATGAAATTAAGCCGCAAGGGTTGCCACTCTTCTTTCGACCACAGGATTTTGGCTTCAACCTATGGGTCACCTATGCCGTTTGGATTGGAGTGGTGCTGGCCTTGTACCCGCTTTGCAAGAGGTACGACAGGTTTAAGACCAACAACCCTAGATGGTGGACTAGTTACCTATGAGATTAACGGAGTTTACTCTTTATCTCCTGGAGTTTAAGTAGAGCTTCAACCGGCGTGAGCCTATTGATGTCCAATCCTTCGAGCAACTGCCTGATCTCGTCGAAGGTTTCGCTATGTGCATCGAAAATTGAAAGTTGAACCTGTGGCAGCGACATGTTCTTCAACCGCGTCGAGGGCTTTGTGCTGTCTTCGCCAGACGCATCGACGTGCTTGGTTTCGAGTTGACTAAGGATTTCATTTGCCCTATCGATGAGTGAAGGTGGCATGCCCGCCATACGCGCCACATGTATACCGAAACTGTGAGTGCTGCCGCCGCGAGCCAGCTTTCGCAGGAAAATAATCTTATTCCCAACCTCCTTGTTCGTGATATGATAATTCTTTACTCTTTCAAATTTTTCTTCGAGTTCGTTAAGCTCATGATAGTGCGTGGCAAACAAGGTGCGTGGCTGATGGGGAGACTGATGTAGGTATTCTGCGATGCTCCATGCAATGGAAATACCGTCGTAGGTCGACGTCCCTCTTCCTATCTCATCTAACAGTATAAGGCTCCGTGGCGTGATATTATTGATGATGCTCGCCGTTTCATTCATTTCGACCATGAATGTCGATTCACCACCTGAAAGGTTGTCTGATGCGCCGACGCGTGTAAATATTTTATCGGTCAGTGGTATCCTCGCCTCCGCCGCCGGAACGAAACTGCCCATATGCGCCATCAATGTTATCAGTGCCGTCTGCCGAAGCAACGCACTCTTCCCGCTCATATTCGGTCCCGTTAGGATGATGATCTGCTGATCACTCGTATTTAATTGAAGATCGTTGCTGATGAATCCCTCCCCGGGAGGGAGATTCCTCTCGATGACCGGGTGACGCCCTTCACGAATGAAAATATCGAATCCATCGTGCAGCTGTGGACGCTTGTACTGAAACTGAAGGGCATTGTTGGCGAAACAGGTGATGCAGTCGAGTATCGCTAGTATGTTACCATTGTTTTGAACGGGACCGAGGTAATCTCCGAGTTCATTCAGTAGTGATTCATATAGCTGCAACTCTATTTGGAGGATTTTCTCCTCGGCACCCGTAATCTTTTCTTCATACTCTTTCAGTTCCGGAGTAATGTATCGTTCCGCGTTCGTTAGCGTCTGCTTACGCATCCAGGATTCTGGAACCTTCGACTTATGTGAGTTTGTGACCTCGAGGAAATAACCGAACACATTATTAAACCCAATCTTGAGTGATGAAATCCCGGTTGTGATTGCCTCCTTTTGTTGCAGCTCTGCCAGGTATTCCTTACCGCTGTGTGAAATCTTACGCAGCCTGTCGAGGTCGTCATTCACCTGGCTATTGATCACTCCACCCTTGGCTGCAAGCGATGGTGGATTATCAACAATTTCTTTGAATATCTTGTTGGCAATGTAGGGACAGGGGTTAAGCGCATCACCGAGCCTCTTCAAATATTCGTTGGGTGACTGCAAACAATATTGCTTGATCAGCTCAACCTGCTTCAGTCCCCGGGCAAGATGTAGTACCTCGCGTGGATTGATCTTCTTCAGGGGAATCTTCGACACTAGCCTTTCGATATCGCCGCATTGCTTGATGCACTGCGCAATGCGGTTACGCAAATCCGTTTCTTTAATAAAAAATTCAACCAGCTCCAGCCGCTCGTTGATCTTTCCGATTTCTTTCAATGGAAAAATGATCCAGCGTTTCAGGAGTCTTGCTCCCATCGGTGAAACAGTGTTATCAAGCACACTGAGCAGCGTATGGTTTCCTTCCCAGCTGCTTGGTCCGGCAGGAACTAATTCGAGATTACGGATAGTGAACCTGTCCATCCAAAGAAAATCTTCCTTATCTATCCGATGTAGAGATGAGATATGTTGAAGGTTTGGATGCTCGGTGTCCTTGAGATAATGTATGATTGCCCCTGCTGCAGTGAGTCCCTTCGTCATGCCTTCGACGCCAAAGCCTTTCAACGAATGTGTCTGGAAATGTTTCAGTAAGGTGTCTTCAGCGTATCCCGCTTCAAATATCCACTCATCCAGTGTATAGGTATACACCTTGCTTCCGAAATTTTCTTTGAAAGATTTTTGCTTATGGCGCTGGAATAGGATCTCTGCGGGTTTAAAACTCTGCAGGAGTTTATCCGCATATTCGCGGTCTCCCTCCGCTATGAGAAACTCCCCGGTGGAGATGTCAAGGAATGCGAGTCCATATAGATCGTTGTCGCCAAAATGAATGCCTGCGAGGAAATTATTACTATGGTGTTCGAGCAACTTATCGTTGACCGTCGTCCCTGGTGTCACCATCTCGGTGACGCCCCTCTTCACAATCCCCTTAGCTAATTTGGGATCCTCCAGCTGGTCGCAGATGGCGACGCGATAACCGGCTTTGACCAATTTGTGTAAATAGGTATCGAGGGCATGATATGGAAATCCTGCCAGTTCCAGGGAGGATGCCGAACCATTATTCCTCTTTGTCAGCGTGATGCCCAACACCTGTGAAGTAACTACTGCATCCTGGCCGAATGTCTCGTAGAAATCCCCAACGCGAAAGAGAAGAATCGCATCAGGGTATTTCTTCTTGATTGCCCCGTGCTGTTGCATTAGCGGCGTTTCCCCAATTGTCGTCTTAGCCATGGCGACAAAAATAAGGAAGCGTATACAATGGCAATGGGAATATTCTCCAGATTCAACAGGCGGGTTGGGGAAATTGATCGTACTCTTTATGTAACAACGTTTACCCCTGCATCTATTCTCAAATAAAAGCCATGAAAAAGATTTTCCTGATTCCAGGGATAGTATTTTCCTGTACCCTTACCCAGGCACAAGACACTGCCCGTACCGATGCCACAATCACCAATGCAACTGTCTACTTTGGCTATGGAGCCGAACTCACGCATCAGGCTAAGTTGAGAGCCAGCACCGAAACAAAATATATTGTCATCGGCCAGTTAAGTACAAGCATTGATATCAATAGCTTACAGATCAATTGCCCTGAGGACGTCACCTTACTGTCACACCAATACAGTATCTCATATCCAACAGCTGTAGTGCCGATTAAGTCAAGAGATGTAGAAAAACTGGAGGATAGTATTCGTATAACCTATAAATTGATTGGACGCATCCAGAACAATATCCAGATCGAGAACGAAACGTTAACAAAAACAGGTTTGCTTATCGAAACCACAGTTAAGACAAGTACGAATAATGGCAGACCAATGGGCGAGGAAGTGTTGAAGCTTGTAGAATATTATAACAAGAAAATAGAACGGTCAAAGACTAATATATTCGACTTTAACCAGGAAATCAATTCGCATAGCGATAAAATTGAGGAATGGAGGAAAAGGCTGGCGGCAATGGGAAATATAGCCACGGTGAAAAATGCTGGTCCTCATGGTCAGTTGGTCTTACAAGTCATTTGCAAGAATTCCGGCGAAGTGCCCATTGCCCTGTCTTACTATACCAACAACGCGGGTTGGGCTCCCGTCTACGACATTCGGGTTAATTCGAAGACGAATAAGGTAAAGCTTATATACAAAGCTTCACTCACCCAGAATACGGGTGTAGACTGGAAGAAGACGAGACTGACACTCAGTACGGGAACACCAAATTTCGGAGTAACCGCTCCGGTGTTATCAGCCTGGTTCCTTCAATTGTATGTACCGGAGATCTACGCTAACCTGAAGCGGCAGGCGGACATAACTAATGCAGCGCGGAATAAAGTTCAATCGTTCGGTGATGATAAACTCAACGAAGTAGTCATTACGGCACAGGGTGCTGCATACGAACAAAAAGATACGCGTTCCAGTACGACGACCATCGATCCGAGTACGCTCCAACAATTTACTTCGTTGACGCAGGGACAACTGAATACCAACTTCGATATTGACCTTCCTTACGATGTCGAAAGCAATGGGAAATTACACAGTGTCACCATCAAGGACCAGGAGATTGATTGTGTATTGAAGAACTATGCCATTCCACGTGTTGACAAAGACGCGTACCTGATGGCGGAAGTGGCCGATTGGCAGAACCTCGATCTCCTTCCCGGCGATGCCAACATCATCATGGATAATACCTACATCGGGAAATCGGTTATAGATCCAAATACTACGGCCGATACACTTAACCTTTCTCTTGGTAAGGACCGAAGGCTGGCGATAAAGCGTTCATTGGTGAAGGAACTCAGTAGTTTAAAGGCAATCGGTAATCACAACAGGCAGACATTCACTTATGAGATAATCATAAAGAATAATAAGCTAACGGACGTGAACCTCTTATTAAAGGACCAGTACCCATTGAGCTCTATTAAGGAAGTGGAGGTGAAGCTCGAAGACGGTCATGAGGCAAGCGTGAATGAAGAGCTTGGCGTGCTTACATGGAAAATAAGTCTGAAGCCAGGAGAAAGCAAGAAGGTGAGGTTTACTTATGCTGTGAAGTATCCGAAGGATAAGAAGATCATAAACCTGAAGTAGCTTCTGCGGAATGTACAATGTAAAGCTTCATATAGTTTGGTGTAGAATTCGGTCTTAGATTTGCCCATGCGAAAATTAGGCATGGAAGAATTAGGTCGAAAGTCTGTCGAGGAGTTCAAGGTCTCGACGAAGGTCCCGATCATCGTTGTACTGGAGAATATCCGTAGTGCATACAATGTGGGAAGTGTGTTTCGGACAGCAGATGCATTCCTCGTGGAAGCTATCTATATCATCGGCTATTCGGCACGCCCTCCTCATAAGGAGATAAAAAAGACTGCGCTTGGAGCAGAGGAGACGGTGGCGTGGAAGCATTTCAAGACAACTGCCGAGGCTCTCGATGAATTGCGAGTATTGGGTTATAGGCTATATGCGGTGGAGCAGGCCGAGGGTAGTCATCTTCTGCACCAATTATCTCTGACGCCAGAAGAGAAGATAGCTGTAGTATTTGGCAACGAGGTCACGGGAGTGGAACAATCGACAATAATTGCATGCGATCGTTGTCTAGAAATCCCGCAACTGGGAATGAAACACTCGTTGAACATTGCCACTGCTGCCGGCGTGGTGCTTTGGGAGCTGGTGCGGGGAAGGCTATAGGGAATAGGTAGTTCGGCCGGGCCACCGGGGCGCAGGCGGGAAGTAGGAACTGGGTCGAGCAACACTTCATTAATTTTGCGGAATGCCGAAACTTAGGAGTTATCTCTCTTTAATAAAATTTAGTCATACCATCTTCGCCATGCCTTTCGCCATGATCGGCTTTTTCATTGGTTTGATCCAGCGTAGAAATAATAAGGAAGGGGGAGAGACTACTGATAATTTGTGGGTTCTGTTAGTGTTGGTAATCTTATGCATGGTGTTTGCAAGAAGCTCGGCAATGGCCTTTAACCGCTATCTCGATCGAAAGTTTGATGGTGCAAACCCACGGACCGCCATTAGGGAAATACCTTCAGGTGTTATTAAAGCGAACAGTGTGTTGTTGTTCACTATAATCAATTGCCTGTTGTTCGTCGCATGCACATTCTTCATTAATCGGCTTTGCTTCTATCTCTCGCCAATTGCACTGGCGGTGGTACTGGGATATAGTTATACGAAACGCTTCACACCACTTTGTCATCTCATATTGGGTTTGGGGTTATCCCTTGCCCCGATTGGAGCATACCTGGCTGTGACAGGTTCGTTCGCCTTGCTTCCTATTCTCTTTTCACTGGCGGTCATATTCTGGGTGAGCGGCTTCGATATTATTTATGCACTTCAGGATGAAGAATTCGACAGGTCGCAGCAACTATATTCCATTCCTGCATGGCTTGGGAAGTCGAAGGCGCTACGGGTGTCAGAGATATTGCACTTGATGAGCGCGGCGGCTGTAGTCATCGCCGGCATTTATGGAGAGTTTGGTTGGTTATATTGGATCGGTGGGGCCATTTTCGTAGGAATGCTGATCTACCAGCATTCAATTGTAAAGCCTGGTGACCTAACCAAAGTCAACATCGCATTCATGACAGCCAACGGCATTGCATCCGTAGTATTCGCAATATTTGTGATTGCGGACTTGTTTGGATCTCGTGCCTAGTGGTTTAAGAGTTTAAGGGTTTGATAGTTTAATAGTTCTTGAAATCGACTTTTCCTTTCTATAGAGAATATTCGAATAAACAACCATTAAACCGTTAAACTTTTAAACCGTTAAACCCTTAAGCTTCTAAACCCACCCCAGCTCAGTATCTTCGCACATGCCCCGCATCCTCGCCATCGACTTCGGTCTCAAGCGCACCGGCCTCGCCGTCACCGATCCCTTGAAGATCATCGCCACTGGTCTCACCACAGTTGAGTCCAAACAATTGATACCTTATCTCAAAGAGTACTTCTCCAGGGAACAGGTAGAGATGCTGATCATCGGAGAGCCGAAAAATATGGATGACTCTGACACGCACGCCACGCCACTGGTTGAAAAGTGTATTAAGGACCTGGAGAAGAACTTCCCTGGCATCCCGATTAGAAAAGTGGATGAGCGTTTCACTTCCAAAATGGCTTCGCGGGCAATGATTGACATGGGAATGAAGAAGAAGCAACGCCGCGATAAAGCTCTTATCGATGAAATTGCTGCAACTATTCTGCTACAGGACTATCTTAATAGTTCGGGTCAGTGATAGTGTCTCACGCAGAAAGGCTTAAACCTAGAATGCTAAAATAATTGATAGGAAGCCTTTTAGATATGTTGCATATTCTCTCCTACCGCCATAATGACCCAATCGTCCTGCTCAATATTTAACCTAATCAAGTAACTTTGCACCACGTTTCCCAGAGAGGTACGCGGAAGCTCTAACTCTGCACACCACGTCTGCGAGAAACCTTTAAAAGCTGATAATGATCTTACCTATAGTTGCATATGGCCACCCGATCCTTAGGAAAGTGGCGACTGATATTTTACCCGACCATCAAGGGTTGGAAAAATTGATCGCAGATATGTGGGAGACCATGTATGCCAGCAATGGCGTAGGCCTGGCTGCCCCCCAGGTCAATAAGGACATCCGCCTGTTTGTAATCGATACCGAACAGATATTCCGTGCGATGGAGGATGATGAAGAGGATCATTCCTATCCAGACGCCCCTGGTATGAAAGGAGTGTTCATCAACGCGCATGTTGTGGAAGTAGATGGTAAGGAATGGCCCTACAACGAAGGATGCCTGAGCATCCCTAAGATCCGTGAAGATGTGTACCGGCATGAGACTGTTACTCTCCAGTTTAGAGACGAGCAGTTTGAATCACATATCAAGACCTTCACCGGAATTACGGCACGAGTCATATTGCACGAATACGATCATATCGAAGGAACATTATTCATCGATTACCTTCCTCCATTGAAGAAGAAACTGATGAAAGGAAAATTGAATGACATCTCGAAAGGTAAAGTGAACGTCGACTATAAAATGCTTTTCCCTGAGAAGTAGCATGATAAACAGGATAATTCTATTCCTAAGTTTCCTAACTTTCGTTACCTGTTCCTTTGCGCAACAGGATTCACTGGATAATGAGCGACTAGCTCGTATGATACATCTGTCCGAAGTCGTGGTGCGGAATGATATAAACGTTCCTCGCTTTATCGATCGGGTCAAAAATGATACAACCTTCTACAAGGCCTTCCGCAATCTGCGTGTCCTCGGGTTCACCTCACTCAATGATATTCGCATCGTCGACAAGAAAGGAAAGTTGAAAGCCGGATTGGAAAGCAAGACTCGACAGCTTCGTACGGCCGAATGTCGAACTATGGAGATACTGGAGGAAAAGACCGCCGGCGATTTCTATGATAAAGATGGAGTTCATAATTATTACACT
>JACMKU010000146.1 GCA_014379965.1 Chitinophagaceae bacterium | reverse complement strand
TTGTAACCTTACCATTCGGGATCATCCCGGCAATGGTTAACCCCGGCTCGCCTGTACCTGCCGCGATATCCAGGATGTTTTCACTATTTTTCGGAGCTATCAGTCTGATAATTTCATCACCCATTGGTTTGAGAAAATCCATAGTGAGATCGTCCCACTTCTTCCAGCCTGACGAGAATTTATTCCATGACTCTTTCTGCTGGTCCCTGATTTTTACAAGTTCTGCTTGCATATGTGTTGATTTTATGGTTGGCAAACGAGGTAGTATCAAAGGGCAGGAAGTGGTGGTGCACCCTCGGTGCACTGGACTTGGGCGCCGAAGGTAGGATTTTCACCGAAAATCCGCGGTATGGCTAAAGGCTAATTAGGTAGGTCTTTATCTTGGATACATCATCATTAAGGTCAATGCGGTAATAGACCTGGTCATCCCCTTCACCGAATTTCTTGTTTCGGTTCTTATCGACCTGCAACTTCACCAGGATCATTTTCTTGTCCTTCGAGACCGTCCAGGAAATAACATTCATTCCCTTTGGAGTTAACTGCGTTAGATTCTCACCTGACTTAGTTGAAATGTAGAAATATACCGGGTCTTCAGTGTCTAGCGCGTTATCGTCATTAAAGTTTTCGGTACGGGCGAGGTAGACGATATGGTTGTTTAGTATGTTCGCCGGGTACTCGTTCACGGGTTCTTTTATGTATGAATAGGATGTCGATCGGAAGGGGAGTATAAGGGTCCGTTGACCATTGAAAAGCTTTCGGATTTGATTGGTGCCAGTATGGTAGAAATGAATCTCGCTATAGTGACTCCATGGAAGATATCCTTTTCCTTTCCCATAGGCATCTTTGTTGTCGTTGTCCACGAGGGTAGGTATTAGGAAGTATTCCGAGCTATCGACCTGGAAAGGGTCCGAATAGTTGATCTCTTCTCTTGATGCTTTCTGGGCGTACATCGAAGTGAAAACGAATGAGGTAAGGAGCAGTAGGGTTAATTTTTTTTTCATATGAGCTCGTTAGGTGTGTTGGAATGAAGTTTTTTTCGAAGATATATTTTTTGAAAATGAATGGCTTACCTGCCCAAATCGACGGCGGGTGTTTTCTGTCTACGAATCGACAGACTGAAGTGTTACAGGAGAAGTGGGAATTAATTTTCTTTTAACGCCGGGGTGGGGTTCTTCTGACGGAGTTGAGTTGACTGAGTTGATTAAGTTGATTGGGTTGATTGGGTTGATTGAGTTGATTGAGTTGCAAATATCAGGAGGGAATGATCGTAACAACTGAGTCAACTGAGTCAACTTAATCAACTCAATCAACTAAACCAACCTAAACATATGCTTGAATCAGCACTACTTCTTTTCGAAGAGAAGAATGAAGCGCGTCCATTCGCCTTCTTTCGATTCCACATTGACTAATACCTTATTAGATCGTAAGATATTGTAAGTAGTCACCAGGCCAAGGCCCATGCCGCCGGGCCGCATAGAGAAGTAGGGTTTGAAGAGGTACTTAAGATTTTCCGGGCTGATACCGCAACCATTGTCTTCGATCTGAATAAGGAAGCTGCCACCGATGGAGCGGGTAATTACCTTCAGTTCTCCAGAGAATGGATTCATGGCTTCAATTGCATTGATAACAATATTTGTTAGCGCCATTTTGACCTTCGCCCGGTTAAGGAAAACCCTGCAGTCCTCGTCGCAATATTGTTTAAGCACGTTAACATGTCTAAGCATGATCCTATCACCCGCCATATCAATCACCTCGTCCAGGAGGGTGTGCATGGAATGCTTATCCAGTAATAATTCATCTGCCAGAGGAGAAGTAAGTAGGTCGGTTACGAGGTCATTAATGCGGGCGGATGCGCGAATCACGATGTCCAGGTACAGTTTCTGTTCCTCGTCCA
Source organism: Chitinophagaceae bacterium (assembly GCA_014379965.1). Taxonomy (GTDB): domain Bacteria; phylum Bacteroidota; class Bacteroidia; order Chitinophagales; family Chitinophagaceae; genus VBAT01. The sequence goes on along the minus strand of JACMKU010000146.1, from coordinate 2,574 downwards.
TCGCCGATTCTTTAAGTAGTTCGACAGCCATGTTGATGTTCGACAATGGGTTGCGTACTTCGTGGGCAAGGGCGGAGACCAGTTGGCCCGGAGAGTTAAGCGTCCTTTCCTCGGGCATGAACACTTTTGGAAGCTTGAACGACGGAGTGCCGGCCGTTTTGGATGGAGCAGTAGTGGTAGCCATAAAAATAGGTTTAACCGAAGTGATGAGGGTGCTAGACAAAGATCGGTTCACTTACTAAAAAAATATTACATGTATCGGCGGTAGAATTGTATAATTCCCACATTGCAGGGAAATTGGCATATTAACCAGGAAGGGTTTCGATGTGGGCACTGATCTTTTCCGCAATAAAAACTACTTTGAGTTGATATCCTTTTCCGGGCGCCGTAACGATCGTCACATTGCCATGATAGAGCTCCGCACGGCTTCTTATGTTAATAATCCCGACACCATCTTGCTCTTTTTTAGGATCGAGTCCAACTCCATCGTCAGAGATCGTGAGGATTACCTGCTCGCCTTCCCTGCAGAGTGTAATGGTTCCCTTAGTTGCCTTTGCGTGTTTGAGAATATTGGTCAACTGTTCCTGTATTACACGGAAAATATTCAATTGCAGTTTTTCATCGATTTCTACTTCGTCGAAATTTTTCTGAATGAAATCTATTTTCAAATTATCGAGAATAGCATGGTCGTATAGTAGGTTGTTGATAGTTTCGACCAGCGTAAGACCGTGTAGACCCGGGATCACCAGCGTTTTAGCAATTCTGCGAATCTCTTCTATCACGTCAGAAATGTACCCGGATGACTTTGTCAAATAAGCGTTCTTGTTTCTTTCATAGGAATTCGCCATCTGTATGTAGAGTTTGGCTACGGCGAGTACCTGGTTGAGGTTGTCATGAAGCTCCTGCCCGATATGAGCCCTTTCTTTTTCTTGCGCAGTGAGGACGGCCTTTGTAATTTCTCTCTGTCGTGCCATTCTTTCCTGGGACAGTTTATTTTCCAATAGCACCCTCTCCGTAATATCCGTCTCGGTGGCAAAATAATTTTCAAGATTTCCATCCTCATCGAGCAGCGGTTGTCCCTGTACAAGCATCCAGCATTGCTGGCCGGTCTTACCATAGTTCAGGATCTCGCAAGTGAATGGTTCCTTCGCCTTTATTTTTCTCCTTAGGTATTGAATAGTGCTAGGGTTGGTGTCTTTGCCCTGGAGGAAACTTCCCATTTCTCTCCCGACCACCTCGTCCATCCTGTAACCCGTCACCCTGGTGAAAGAGCTATTGATCCAGGTAATCTTACCGACTGCATCTGTAATTATAACCGCATTCACGGTCTGCTTGGCGATCAAGGCGAGGTTCCTTTCGCTCTGAAATAGCTTTATTTCTGTCTGCTTTCTTAGCGTGATGTCCTGCGTAGCGCCAATCATACGTATTGGTTTCGCGTTGGAATCACGGATAATGTGAGCACGGTCATGTACGTAAGCGTATTCGCCATCCGCACGCTGAAGCCTGTATTCCTCCTCCCAAACTGAGGCCGTTTTCATCAGGAGTATCTTCTCAATTCCGCTCAATACCCGTTCTTTATCTGGTGGATATATCCTACTCTCCCAGAAGGCCTCGGGAATGAGCGCGTTCTCTACGTCATAACCGAATACGCGTTTATGTCCGCCATCTATCCAAAAAATCTCTTCCGTTTCGATCCCCCACTCCCAGAGACAATCATTGGTGATCTCCGTGATATATTTGTACAGCTCATTTACGATCTGGAGTTTCTTTTCCGCATGTTGGGGGTACTCTGGGTTTGCGAGCTGGTTACTGCACTTGAACGATACTGATAGCCTGTCGTCGCAATAGTAAGTCACCACATCGAACCATCCTCCCATCTCTCCCCAGTATTCCTCGAAGTGTATGGGAATCTTCTGCAGAAAGGCCTTATGGTATACCGTATAAAAATCCAGGGGAAGGATTCCGGCAAATTGTTCCCACAGATTTTTTCCCAGGATGTCTTCCGATCGGGTATTCAATATTCTCTCGGCCGCCCTGTTCCAATAGATTACTGTCCATTTTCGGTCGACGGTGAAAAATCCATTTGAGATAATATCGGTGATGGCTTTGCTTCCGAAGCCATTGCTACTGATTTGAGAAGATGCAATTGAAGTTGAAAGAATTGGTTCCATCATAATCTCATTTTTTGCAAGGATCGAGGATTTCATTCCTTCCTATTAATCGGCGGCGCTTTTAATTACTGTCAAAATCATCTTGAACCTACCATTGGGCTTGATATGGTTTGGTGAGTGTGCAGGGATGATGATGCCATTACCTGACTCCAGCACATGAGGCACATTATCTATTACAATTTCGGCGCAGCCATCAATTATCTGGGCGAATGTGTCGAATGGTGACGTCTTTTCCGTAAGCCCTTCACCACTGTCAAACGACATCACACTAATATTCCCGGTGGATTTCTTAATGATCGTTTTTATCACGACAGCATTTGCCATATACTCGATAATCTCCACAATGATGTGAGATTTTGATTTCTGGAGTTCCTTATTGTCCGGTGCCACAAGCTCCGGCGCC
>JACMKU010000145.1 GCA_014379965.1 Chitinophagaceae bacterium | reverse complement strand
AGCTGCCTGTTCCTGTATAAGGAGCCGTACCACCTGTCGCACTGATCGTAACGGTTGATGAACCGCCGAAGCACGCTACTGATGTATGACTCTCTGAAGCTACCAGTTGTGCTGGCTGAGATACCGTCACGGTTACAGTAGCTGTACAACTTGCCGCATCTGTCACCGTTACCGTATATGTGCCGGCAGGGATTCCACTTAAGTCTTCTGTGGCAGCCCCGTTTGACCAGCTGTAGGTAAGTGGAGCCGTTGCTCCTGTAACGGTAAGATCGATTGCACCTGTACTTGCTCCAAAACAAAGGACATTCGTCTGGGTCGAAGAAAGGGCGATGTCGCATCCGGCAGTAGGAGTACAATCAATAACCAGCGGGGGATCGCCAAAAGGATCACCGCCTACAACCGCATTCCTGGTGTCTGTTGCACCGTATACACCATCGGGCGATGTACACTTATTAATAAAGCTACCATCGCTCAAGGCATACTGTGAGATATTGTTGATGCCGTTGGCAAGATTATTAGGGATGATCGTGCCCCATACGCCGTCCTGTCCTTCAACATTTGCTTCATAGAAGAAGTTGTAGAATTCGGATGAGGTATTGGCAGTGCCATCGCTCTCTATGTATGTGCCTGATACGGGTCTGCCTGTTCCTGCGATATTATCATACAACATGATGAAGTTCTTCGCAGTGAGTGCAGGGTTTGTCACATTGTGAATCGCCGATCCATCGGCGGGAGTCGTACCCCAATTGATCACCGATACGGGATTGGTAGCTGTAATACGTGAAGCTACTGAACCACCGCCGGCCCCATCATTCAGAATTATTCTCCAATAGAGCTGGTTGCCCGGTTGGAAGATATTGTCACTCCCCGGCTCTACAACAAACCATCCGGTATAACTACCCGATCCGTTGGCTGTGAGTTCGCCATAACTTCCCGCATTGGATAGAGAAGCGCTGGTAACGCGAGTGAAATCACCTGACTGGTTAACCAGGATATATTGCCCCGCACCATTGGAGGTAGAACTAGGATTGTCGACGAACCTTGAATAGAAACGGTAAGTCGCACCCGGAGTCAGACCCCCTATAGTCATGCGTGCAGCATAAGGAACCCTTGCATCATTTGCATCAGATCCCGTTCCAACGCCCTGTATGTATTTAGGATAGTATACTTCCGTAACTGTCACACATGTCCCTGCGGCCACGGTACCTGAAGTAACGGCCGTACATCCATTAGCATCGGTTACAGTAAAACTGTAAGCGCCCGCGCTGACGGTAAACGTTCCAGTTCCACTATATGGAGCCGTACCACCCGATCCCGAAACGGTAACCGTAGTAGTGGGACCTCCACAATTTGGAATAGGAGTAGCCGAAGATGATGCCACAAGCGTAGTAGGTTGTGATACAAGTACTGACGCTGTTGCTGAACATGTGCCTGTTCCTGTCACTACCACTGAGTAAGTACCAGCAGCGAGGCCACTGATATCTTCAGTCGTTGCACCATTTGACCAGGCATAGGTAAAGGGAGCGCCGGGACCCGACACAGTCAGGTTAATCGAACCACTACTGCCGCCGTTGCAGCTTGCATTGGAAGCGATGGCTGAAAGCGTGGGTTGGACGGCTGAAATAGTTGCCGACGTTACTGCCGAACAGAAACCGGTATTATCTGTCACCGTTACTGTATACGTTCCAGCACCTAAACCTGATAGGTCTTCCGTTGATCCACCATTTGACCAGCTATAGGTATATGGAGCGGCGCCACCGGTAACAGTGAGATTTACAGATCCGGTGTTCCCATCACAATTGGTTCCTGTGCTCGCCACAGACAAGCTCAGATTGTTGCATGATGTTGGAGTAGCACAAGTCGAGATATTAAGCGAAGGGAGACCATTGGCCGCAGTTCCGCCATGGTTGACCGTATTAACGGTACCAAAAAGCCCAGCGCCATTACCTGTACAAACATTTACGATGCTTCCGTTTGCTAAAGTGTACTGGGAAATGTTGCGTACACCCGAAGAGAGGCCAGGTCCTTGAGGACTGGCACTCGGAATCACCGTACCAAACCTTCCATTCGTATTCTGCAAAGCATTATAAAAAGCAATGTAGCCGTTGGCCGTAGTTTCGTCTGCACCATCTGCCTCGACAAAAGTGCCGGAAAGCGGTCTACCGGTACCCGATACATTATCGTACAGCATCACAAAGTTCTTAGGAGTATAATTAGCACTCGCTGCAATTGTTACTCCTGTACCGGTAAAGCCGACAGGAGCCGCAAGAGCTCCCGGGTAAGGATCATAGTTAAGCCAGTTCAACACCGTAACAGTATTGGTTGACGTTAAACGAAGCTCGACAGCATTGGCTGGCGAGAACTGCGCGTTCCGCAACATGATCCTGAAGTACAACTGGTTTCCGGGAAAGTACACATTGGATGCAGAAGGTTCAGTGATGAACCATCCGGTGTAGCTTCCCAAAGCATCAGTTGTAAACGTACCGCTGAAACCCGCATCATCGAGGCTCGGTGCGGTGATACGTAGAAAATTGCCGGCCTGGTTGGCAATGATAATATTGCCCTGGCCGTCAATAACACCGGGATCGGCACTAAGCGGATCCTGGACAAACCTGTTATAATAGAAATATACACGGTTCGGAATTAACCCACTCAGGGTCATCCGGCACGCGTACGGCACTTTGCGGTCGGCAGCAACATCACCGCTTCCTACACCCGATATATACCGGGGATAGAAAACCTCTGACACTGTCTGGGCAAAACCTCCTATTGAAAACAGTAAGAGAAATATGACTAATAATTTTTTCATACACATGTTTTTAACCCGGCAGCATTGCTTAACAATGCCGCCCGGTGATTAGAAGAATCTCGCCCATGTAGCCGCCCAGTTAGTAGTAGGGCTGAACGCTCCACGATAGGTTACCGTTTGGAAAAATTCGGATCCTGTCGCAGTCAATCCGGTCATACCAGTGAAATTGGCTCCGGAAATTGCAGCCGACAAGGCATCTGGTCTGAAATCCGGTAATGTCGGATTGAAGGGATCGGTTAATCTAACCTGTGCATTTGCATTTAAGACATTGCCGAGGTAGCCGGTGTTAGATGCATCGATCGTAGCATCACGTGACACCTGCCTGAAGCCATGAACGATGTTATTAGTAAACCTGCCTACATCTGCTTGTGTAGCCGCGCTCTCGAATCTTACTCCAACGGGAAATCCCATGAAGATTGAATTGCGAACAGTAAGGCTGCTAGCTCTACGGAAACGTGCGCCATTCAAGATTCTCTTTGAACCTGGCGCAGGGAGAAATTCGCTGGCCACAAGCGAATCAGCTAATCCTATTGTTGTCATGTTGGAAACTCTCATGTTTGTCCGTGGAGCGAGAGTAGTACCATTCTGGTTGTTGTCGCTTTCAATTCCATTGGGATCGGCAGAATAGAGTGCTTTCGTCCGACTTAATACCGAAACCACGAACTGGAGATTTCCATTAAACCCAAAATCGGAATCCCATGAATCATCGTCAGGAGCTAGCGCAATGAGGTGTTTAGCATTCACATTTCCACCAAACCATTCAAAAGCATCGTCCTGACCATAAAGAACCTGTATAAAATCAAGCTCGGTTCCGCGTCCGCAACCACCACATGTTAGTCCATTCAGTTCGTTATCGGCAGTTACTTTGGCTCCTGCATATTCGATACGGGTATAACGGATAACGCCTTTGGAATTGAGCGTATCGCCTAAACCCTGGCCACCGCCACCATAACCCACGTCAACACCGGCAGGTAGCGAAGGAAGGTCAATACCTTCAATAGTAGTATCTGCGCGATTGAGTGGCGCTGACCCTAATAATACAATGCCACCCCAGTCACCGATCGAGGGGGAAGCCTCGTTAGACGTAAATACAACAGGGTTTACATTTGTTCCCTGGCAATCTATCGTACCACTCCTGGTAATAATCAGGGCTGATGATTGATCCGGAGTAGCCTTCCTGACACCTTTAATGACCGTGCCCTCCTGGATTTCAATCTTTCCACCATCCTTGACATACACCTTACCATCGATCAGGTAAACGTTTGTGTTTGTACATACAAAAGTTGTGGTAATTACATTGGGAAGGGTTATCTGAGAGAAGCATTCAGCTCCCGTGATAACAGAAACGAGCAGAACTGAGAAATAGATAATATTTTTTTTCATAACCTTTTTTTTAGAAATGATAGTTGTTTTGAAGAAGATCTCATTTAGTTTGAAGAGTCCTTTTGGTTTAGTTGTTTTGTAATACGATTGGTTTTGGTTGTGTGTAACGTTCAAATGTTTTTTGAGTTAAAAAATTTGTTTGACAAGTCAATGATTTTTTGGTGTTGGCTGATCTGGTAAGCGTTGGTCATTCGTTTTTTAGTTGTTAGTTGTTGCTATGAAATCAATAATGTTTAAAACCGATAGGTAAGATTGAATGAAATGCTGGTCCCTTTCTTCACTTTGTAGTTGACATAGTCCAACTCTTCGTTAAATGCTGCTCCTTTTGGATCGTCATTGGGCTCAATGGTCTGGAACGTTATGCTCTGTTTCTTAGCATTTGAATAAATGATGAAGGGTTGATTAAATATGTCGCTCACATTCAGTTTCAATTCTAGTTTCTGCTTTAACAGTCTAACATTCGCCTGGAAGTCCAAAATGCTTCGCGGATTCTCATACTGCGTAGTTTCGAGCAGCGATCCTCCTGTAATGTTTCGGCGTCCAGACCGGTTGAAGGCGATATTCAATCCCCATTTGGTGCGATCATAGCTTATTCCCGCATTAATAATGAAAGGAGAGAGTCCTTGGAGCGGGCGGTCTGCATTAACTACGAAAGATGTATCACGGTAGGGGTTGATAAGGGTTTTGAATACCAGGTCGACCACCTTTCCTTCTATGTATGTAAAGTTGCCGCTGACCACGAGATGCTGGAAGACAGCAGAAGATGGACCAAGGAACTCGAGCGATTTTCTAAAATCAATCTCAAATCCCTTCGCTATAGCGCTTTGCATGTTCTGGTAGCGAATCCCGGGTTGTACACCTTCGATGGAATACAATCGCTCTACTGGTTTGTCGAAATTCTTGTAGAAAATGGAGGCTGAAACTATCTCGCCGGAACTGGGGTAGTATTCGAACCTGAAATCATAGTTTCTGACTGTCGAAATTTTAAGTTCGCGCTGGCCGGTTACCGTTAGTTGCTCCGCCACATCATTGTAGAGGTATGGAGAACGCTCCACTAACTCAGGTCGTGCAATGGTCTTGCTAAATGCAGCCCTGAAATTCATCTTATTCGTAAGGCTGTAAATCAGGTTTGCCGATGGCAACAGATGGTTTTCATAGTATTCTTTTGTAGAATCAACTACACGTAAGACATTTATAGCCGGGTAAGTATAAAATAGGGTTGAGAGGATGGAGGTATTGCTCTCATTCCTTAAGCCTCCCGTCAAACGAAACTTCTTAAAAAATCTCAGGTCGACCATTGCGAACAGGGCATGAAGCGACTGTGTTCCATTGTATGCATCACCGGTAGACACTACCGAATTATCATACTGGCTAAAGGTCAAAAACCCGTTACGGAAGTTTTCAGGTGTCACTATCTCATAATATGGTGATCCAACAGGTAGTTTATGAACCGAGTCAGATGTGACATGAAATAAGGCTGCATTGAGGTCACTCGACCTCTTTGTATAGCTATATCCGATCTTTAACAGTTGCCGCACATTTTTGACCACAAAGGGAAAGGATATATTGGTGCTGAAATTCCTCCTGTTCTCGTCAAGAACACAAGAGTAAAGTCCAAACAAACCCGGGAAGGCCCTGGCAAAATCATACCCGTAAGTATCCGGAGACAGATCAAGAGTAAGCAACCCACGAGTATGTGGTTGCTCACGTTTCAATTCAATATTATCAGCCGACCATTCAACCTTAATATCTTTTTTGGTTAACAGATGCTCGCCTTCCAGCCTGGTTTGAAAAAGCTTATTCTGTAGGGTGACATTTGTACGGATGTAGAATGTAGTTGAAGCATTGTAGTTATATCCATACTTCTCATCGTACTGGTCATTGTATCTAAGATTATAGAGATTCTTCCAGGAAATCTTATGCCGCTTCGTTTTATAGGCCGTGTTCAACAAGGCCCCGATGGAGGACGTGTACCGGTTTCTGACACTTGTATATTCACCGCTTCCACTATTTCCCAAATGCCCTTCTTCACTAAGTTGCTCGTTCATATAAGTGAACGCTGCTATGGCACCAAATGAATTATTGTTGGAAAACCGTTTTGTAATACCTCCCGATAACTGATAATTCTGTACCGGCGTATAACCATATCGATACAATTGCCATGCATTGGGAACACGGCTTCTGATCAGCCTCGTAGTAGTAGTGTCCTTCTTAATATCCGCCTCACCGTAATTCACGGGATCGAGCAGCCTTCCATCACCAAACCATAGCCTGTTGCTGTTAATCTGCCCGATATTGGCATTCCTATCGCGCTCGAAACTTACAAACTCTTTCCCCGTGCTCGCAGTATTGATGCCTGTTCCGATCGCGAGTTGTAGAAAATTTTTTACGGGAACATCCTTTGTGAATACCTGCACAATACCCCCGGTGAACTCGGCAGACAAATCGGGTGTGGCAGTCTTATTCACAACCACATTATCTACCAAGGCTGCCGGAATAATATCAAAACTAAAGTTGCGGCGGTTAGGTTCTGTACTTGGCAGAATAGAGCCATTTATCATGACATTGACATACCTGTCACTTATGCCGCGGATTGTTACGAACTTCTCACCTTGCACAGTAAGTCCACTCACTCGTTTCAATACCTTTGCAATATTGTTATCTGGCACCTTTGCCATCTGCTCCGCGCTGATACCATCCGACATACTAGGAGCATTTTTCTGAGCGAGCAATAACCCAGCGGCGGAGGCTCGTCTTGCACCCGCTGTAACTGTCACCCCAACGAGAGTATCCCGCCTGCCTGCACTTAATGTAAGACTTAGATCAGTTTGTTCATCCGATCTGATGACCACACCCGATACACGCTGCGATGAATAGTTCACGGCACTTACCAAAACGGTGTATGTACCCGGAGCCAACACCAGCACGTAGTCGCCAGCGACTGATGTACTTGTACCCCTTCTTTCCTTTTCCACAGCGATGCTCACTCCGGAGATCGGCAAATTATTGATATCAAGAATGATCCCTGTAAGGCGTCCGGGTTTGCTACCCTTGTTCTCCTGCGCATCCACTTGAATGTAGACCGCAGATAGTAACATAGCCAACACAGCAAATTTGATGCGGTGATACTTCGCGCTTTTAAAAGCAGTGCATTGCATAGTTTGGTCTGTTAATCAACTGATGACATGAAAATCCATTGCAATTCCCCGTGGGATTTGCGGCGCTAATTAAAATCCGGACAAATACGTTAGCTGAAAACAGAATGTGGATGGAGAAGTAATGATAGGTCGGAACTCACATCGAGGAATAAAACAAAAGATAAAAATTAACTTTCTTTCATACTCGAGGAACAAATCTAAGGAAGTATTATGCTCGCTGTCATTACCAAATCATGACCAAATTATGATGTGTTCTATATAAAAAAATAGCCCGCTCATGATTAGCATTCACATGCATATCATCAATGGCTACATAAGTGTTAATAACGTTTCTATCGGTAGACTTTTCTATGCATGCCGTAAGGATCATTATGTTGCAAGCAGTTCTATAAACTAGATAAGAAGATTTAGATTACCGAATTGTTAATGCAGTATTACGGCAGTGTTAGTGTGCACATTTTCCTTGTCCGACTTAACACATTATCCACCCCCTTATTTCGGTGCGAAATTGGGTTGAGAAATAGTTTGGATACTTCGCAGCAAAAAAAAAGTCCAGGAAATCCTGGACTCGGTTACATTGCTAGTTGCATTTTACTCAACTACCATTCTTCTTGTAGTGATGGTATTAATCTCCACTGTCTTGGCAAGTTTCTCCTTTCCGATAGTCAATATAACAGTATACTGCCCGTCTTCAGCTTGGTCGAAATTATAGCGCCTGTTAAACTGGTCGACACTGAAGCTAGTATCCACTACGATACCATATGTCTTGTGGCTTATGCTCAACTCCACTCTCCTCTTCTCCGGGTTGTGAACGTATAACTTAAATGCCGGAGATAAATTGTCAGGAATAATTGACAAACTCACCGATCCTTTGAAGTCACCGAACTCGGTTTTGCTCGCAAGCGTTGAATTAAGCGACTGTTGCGCAGCAATAGCTGTAGAAAGAAATAGTGTAACAATGAAAATTGACATCTTTGTTTGCATGGGATAAATATTTATGATTAATGATGATGCAAAGCTACCTACACCATGTTACCACAACCTTACACAAACAATAAGCTTCGTTCACGAAAACGAAAGCAAAAGATAATATGAAGCACAGCTCAAATTCGCTACTATAAAAAAAGGCCACCCGGGGAACCGGGCAGCCGTTTGCTAACGATTGTCTGCCAAAATTTAAAAAGACTGACTGGATAAGAACTGAAACGAAGCTAGCGATCCAATATCACCAGATTATTAATGAAAGATTATTATCATCTTATCAATTGAAATCTACAGGCAAGTAATCAGGCAAGGCGACGGTTACGCGCCAAAGCGTTTAGTTAGTGAAGGCTGAGGCCAGGGTGTGGAGCTTATAATCCGGAGCGGTAAATATCCGTCCTAAAAAGTAACTTTAGCTTTCAAGTCTGGACTAATACTATGCTTAGTGCGTACTACACACAGAAAAAAAGAAATTGATGAAACCTCACACGCTGACTATTTTTGCTCTTTTGATTTGGTGGACTGCTATCTCGCAGGTTCCAACAGTATATATCATCGATGCCGGACGCGTCGTAGAATTGAAGAAGAAGGTCGATCTAAGGGACGGACGTACAATGGCTCTTGTATCACAGTTAATTCATCAGGCGGATTCACTTGTGGGTATAAGGCCAATGTCCGTTATCGACAAAGCACTTGTTCCGGTGAGCGGCAACAAACACGATTACATGAGCCAGGCTCCCTATTTCTGGTATGACAGCACGAAACCAAATGGCCTTCCGTATTTCAGGCGAGATGGTGTGCGTAACCCAGAGATCTATAAAATTACCGACCGAACCTACTTGGGTCAGCTCGAAAATGCAAGCAGTAAACTCGCGCTGGCATGGTATCTCAGTGGCAACGAAAAATATGCAGCGAAGGCCGCCTTGCTATTACGAACCTGGTTCCTCGATGAGGCCACACGCATGAATCCACACCTCGAATATGGCCAGGCCATTCCAGGTGTAAACACAGGCAGAGGAATCGGGATCATCGAAACGATTGCATTGACAAACATCGCAGACGCCGCTGGAATACTCACCGGTTCCAACTCATGGACGCAGAACGATCACGCTGCTTTACAAAAATGGTATGGGTCTTACCTTGACTGGCTCATTACGAGTCAACATGGGAAAGATGAACGCCGCGCTAAGAATAATCATGGTACGTGGTACTATGCACAGGCTATCGACTTCGCACTTTTTACAGGTGATAAGGCAAAAGCGAAACAGCTCGTTGAAGAAAGTCTCGCTCGACTTGATAGCCAACTGAATTCTGACGGTCAACAGCCGCTGGAGCTGGAACGTACAACGGCACTTGGATACAGCACAATGAATCTTAAAGGTTGGTTTATCGTAGCCAGGCTCGCTGAGAAGACAGGAATAGATCTATGGAATTTTAAAACTTCAAAAGGAGCAACACTCACCTCAGCAGTTGAATGGCTGTTACCGTATGCAATTGGTGAAAAGTCCTGGCCTTACCAACAGATTAATAAATACAATCCTTCGGAAATTTATCCATTGCTCCTTCAATTAAAAGCAAACGAAAAATACAACGTGTACATGCAGACATTGAAGCAGGCGAATAAGGATGTGATGACGGCGTTGATTTGGGAGTGAAGAGTTTAATAGTTTAATGGTTTAAGAGTTGTGAATACCGAGGTTTCCTTTCTTGTTAGGAATTGTCTGAATCAGGAACCATTAAACCATTAAACCTCAGAGGCGCGAAGTCAATCAATCTAATTATCCCTAAGTTCCCGTGTAAGTTTGGTAAAGCCAACGATCTGATCATTTATCATCTAAAAACTGTAGAAGGTCCTTTAGTGAAAAATAGTTGTATTCGAACCTAACAGTACACCAGCAACAAATTAAAGACTGTGAAGAGGTTTTTGAAAAATGAATGAATTAACGGAATCAATTTCCTCGGTAGTTATTGTATGCCCCATGTTCTTATATATCTCCTTCATCACTTGTCCATTCATCTGTTCGAGAACCTTTGCAGATTCCTCTACCCTGGGTACGGGAATATGCGGATCTGGGTCTGATGTTCCTATAAATATGGGAGTCTTTCCAAAGTCTCCTTTATAGTTAGATGTGTCCACCTTATCGCCGATCAGCCCTCCTGTGAACGCGACAATTCCACCATATCGATCTGCATTCCTTGCGGAAAACTCGAGCGTGAGACAGGCGCCTTGGGAAAAACCAAGGAGATAGATATTGCTCGCGGGCACTCCTTGTCCTTTAACCATTGTGACAATCCCCTGCACTAAGTTCAATGCAGAGGTCAGCCATGGTTCATTTTCAGTAGTAGGTGAAAGAAAGGAATAGGGATACCATGTATTATTGGTGGCCTCTGGTGCAAGCAATGTGAAACCATCGACATGCAAATGGGATGCAAGCCCAAGTATATCCGCGGCGTCTGCCCCGCGTCCGTGTAGCATGATCAATACGGGTGTGTCGGGGTTGAGGGGGGAGCCGGTCGAAATCAAATTCTGTTTATGCATTGTAGTTCAGTTACGAGTTATGGGTTATGGGTGTATCCGAAGGACGCACATTCAATAAGCATGGCACCTCGCTCTCGATCTGTTTCTCGCTCTGTTTCTTAATTACCCTAAGGTCGGAAGTACTTTCTCAATTTCCGTCCTCATTGATTCATACTGCGCAGGAAGTTTCAGATTTGTTCCCAGTTCATTTGCATTCTCATCGATCGCGAAGCCGGGATTGTCAGTTGCGATTTCGAATAGTACTCCACCAGGCTCACGGAAATACAACGAGAAGAAATAATTGCGATCGATCTTCGGCGTAATCTGCAATCCTCGGGCGGCAACCTTCTGTCGAAACTTCATCAACACCTCTTCATTCTTTACCCGGAATGCGACGTGGTGATTGGTACCTCCAGCATTGAGTCCCGGTGGCATGCCGGGGGCTTCAAACAAATCGACGATGGCAGAATTATCAATTGCATCGGTGATGAAACGATAATGATTACCATCTTGCGAAAGCAATTTATACTCGAATACTTCGGTCAGGATTTCTGCCGTAGGCTTAATATCTTTCAATGTAAGGGTGATGCTATGAAATCCTCTCGTCGCTTCATCTTTACCGACACCCTTTGTAGACCAGGGTGTGCGATTGTCGGCAGTCTTAGGTTCAACGAAGTGGATGTGCAAGCCATCCGGGTCGCGGAATGGAAGGTAGGTCTCTCCGAAAAGTTCAGCGCGTGGACCTGTCGCAACCTTTTTCTCCTCGAATCGCCGTTGCCAGAAGTCGAGACTACCTGCAGGAACTGAATAACCGATCGCGGTGGCCATGCCGGGGCCGATAGAGCCTGGGCGAACATGTGCCCATGGAAAAAATGTGAGAATCGTTCCCGGCGAGCCAGCTTCATTGCCATAATAGAAATGATAGGTCTCCGGGTCATCGAAATTGACGGTCTTCTTGACGAGGCGTAGACCCATAGTATCAGTATAGAATTGGTGGTTGCGCCTCGCATCCCCCGCAATAGCGGTGATGTGATGGAGGCCGAGAATGCGATCTTCCATAATGCTTTGTTTATTTGTATCGAACGTAGAACTGAATTAAAACAAGTAAATGTAAAGATTGTTCGGGGAGGGGTTCACGCAGAGGCGCAGAGGTCAGTTGTTTCATGCAAAGGCGCATCGGAGAAGTGGTGATCGGTAACATCGAAATAACATCAGGTCGCATCGACCCCCTCTATTAACTATATTACATTATGGACTTAGATAGCCCTTCATGGAGAAGCCTGTACGGGGGAAACAAGATTCCCTACAACGCCTCCTTACCACTGAAGAAACTCAGAGATGCGGTAAAGCCCGAGGAGGTATCGGTTATCCTTGATGCACTTAAGGAGAATCTTCACCATAACGGCGACGTAGGTACCGCCTCATATGCTGCTATACCACAACTGGTGGCCATCTGCATAACCAAAAGATCGTTTGATTCCCGATACATTGGTCTGTGTCTACTCATCGAACTCTGCAGGATTGAAAAGCATAATCCTGAAGTTCCGGAAGATTTGCAGGGGAGTTATTTTGACTCTCTATCCCAATTAGAACGATACCTACTATTGAACTTCAAAAACATAACCGACCAGACTTCTTTGAGATTAACCCTGGCCTTACTTGCAACACTAAATGGTCAACCCCATCTTGGCAAATCGATAGAATTGCTAACCAAGTAGTTGAACTTTTCTTGAACCAAATACATCGATGGAACTTAACCTAAAGTACAAATCTATGTGTTAACCTATGTAGCTATGTGCCTATCCCGCATTTCTGCGGGACAAGTTGTGGTTCAAAATGGTTTGTAATAGTGTAGGCTTAAATCGCGTAAATACTGTCTACCTAATAAATCACCTTTCTCCGTTCCGAGCAACCCTGATAGCACACGACGCCACTGCCACGAAGTTTTGTACCTTAACCGACACAAGCGATTGTGACAAAGCCCCCATGAAATGAGTGTTGGAAACACTATTCTTTTCGAAAAAAAGCTGTCTTTAACCAATGATTATGTTTCGTAAGTAAAATCAATCATCATGTCAGACATCAAATTAAATCTAGATGAAAAAGGATTTGGTCATTTTTATGCACTCGACGGAGAAGAGCAACTCGGCGAAATGGAAATAAGCATCTCTGGAAATAACCTAACAGTCTATCATACCGAGGTTTCCCCAAAAGCCGAAGGCAAAGGCTTAGCAAAAAAATTATTGGCTGCGATGGTAGACCATGCACGAAAGAATGCTTTGAAAGTAATTCCCCTATGCCCTTATGTACACGCGCAATTCAAGCGTCATAAGGGGGAGTATGTTGATGTTTGGAACCAGTAGAGAACCGCATTCGATTAGTCCTCGCTCTCGCTCTGTTACTCGCTCTGTTTCTGTTCCTGTTACTGTTTCTGTTTTTGTCAGCAGGGAGACACAGTAACAGAAACAGGAACAGAAACAGAAACAGGAACAGAAACAAAAACAGTAACAGGAACAGAAACAGATCGAGAGCGAGGGCACAGCACTCAAATCTTATGACAATACCTCTGGAGCAGGCCCCGACTTATCCTCCGGAAGAGGAATGTATTCTTTGTTATCGTTCGGTGGTAAAATGATTCTTCCCTGTTTCCAGTCTTCCTTTGCCTGTTCGATTCGTTCTTTACGGCTCGACACAAAATTCCACCAGATATACCTATCTCCTAGTGGCTCGCCTCCAAGCAACATGATCGTCGTATCCTCCCTGGCAATGATTATTGGATCCGTTTTCTTCGTAAATACCAACAACTTTCCCTCGTTATAAATAATTCCATTCACTTCAACGCTTCCCTTGGCAATATAGACACCCCTTTCACTATGATCCATGGGTAACCCAAACCTGGCTCCCTTATTAAGCACTACGTGCAAATAAAACATCGACGAGCTTGTCTTTACCTTGCTCGTCATTCCGTAAGCGTTTCCGGCGATCAATCGCATCCACACTCCCGTGTCGGTAAAGACCGGAAGCGCTTCTATCTTATAGTTACTAAACGATGGATCCGCCTCCTCATCCTTCTCAGGTAGTGCCACCCAGGTTTGTATCATTTCCAATTTGCCCCCTGCAAGCATCGCAGGATCCTCAAACCGTTCACTGTGTGAAATACCTTTGCCAGCGGTCATCCAGTTTACCTCTCCCGGCTTTATAACCTGTTCTACTCCCAAACTATCTCTATGTGTGACTTCCCCACCAAATAAATAACTCACGGTAGAGAGACCGATGTGCGGATGGGGCAATACGTCAAGGTTGGTTGTTGATGATGTGGGCGCTTTGACCGGCCCCGCATGATCCATGAATATAAAAGGCCCTACCATTCTCCTCATTCGAAAAGGAAGAATTCGATTTACCTCCATGCCGGGGGCGATGGAAGCTTTACGTGATTCGATTACGATGTCGAGCATATTCGGTCAATGGGCAATTTGCAATAGACAATTGGCAATAGGCAATAGGCAATAGACAACTGCCAATAGTCAATAGTCAAGTTACGTTTGAAAAGTGACTATCGCGCCATCGGCGAACTAAAAGACTGTCACTCACTATTCACCACTCACCATTCACTACGTAATAAAAAAAATGCAAACCCTTACGGAATTTGCATTTTTTAAGACCTTGCTGGCGGTGAGGGCGGGATTCGAACCCGCGGTACAGTTTAACCCGT
>JACMKU010000144.1 GCA_014379965.1 Chitinophagaceae bacterium | reverse complement strand
TCCCGTGTATGCCAGCACCCTCACTTCGAAGAAAAGAATACGCAATACTAGGCCGGTACATTTATAATCAGTACCCGGAGCTCGCTCAGGAGATTCTGCAGAAGGAGTCAAGCCCATCCCCAAAAGAAAGCGATTTCCGGAAAATAGAGGGATACTTTATTTCTTTTTGCGGCTTCATGAAGCTCGACCCCGCAGAGTTCAGGGGCCAGTCGTTTAACCGAGACAAGACAGAAACCCGAAGAGTGTTTATCGCCGCTATCATTCACCTTTATGCACCAAATGCATATAATCACCCCGTAGACATTCTGCTCATTAAGCAAGGGCTTATAACAGAGCTTGCCCGCGTTCTCTTAGTCAATCCCGTCACGATGCAAGGCGTAGTTAGGCAATCAATTTTTGCAGTAAAAACCTATGATGATTTCAAAGAGAGGGTTATCCTGGCTACCAATCACCTGAACTCATAATCATGCCATCACCGAAAACCAAAACAAGGAAGATCTCCGACTACCATTTTGATGAGCAGAACATCAACAAGGGGTCTGAGTTCGGTACGTCACTACTTCACAGATCCATTTCGGAAACGGGAATGGGCCGCTCTGCCCTGGTGGACAAGAATAACGTTCTCATCGCCGGTAACAAAACCATGGAAGCAGCCGCTCAGTTGGGCATCGAGGAGGTGATCGAAGTGGAAACCAACGGGAGGCAACTTGTAGTGGTCAAGCGAATGGACCTTGATATCAATACACCCATCGGCGCAAAGGCGAAGATCCTGGACAATACGGTCAGCAAGCATAACTATCGCGAAGACGCGGAAGTCGTCGCTGCGATAGTCGAAGTGGCTGAGATCAGCAACCTTAACGACTACGGCCTTTCTTCATTCAACAAGGAAGAGCAGGAAGTCAGTTTCTTAGCCAAGAACAACGTCATCAAGATCACTTTCAACGACTCTCATTCAATGGAATATGCCATGAAGGATATAAACTACCTGGTCAACCAGAAATATCCCGGGGCGATCGTAACAGCTAAAGGATTGTGATGAGCACTTTAAATAGAAAACATACGGTTTTTATAAAGGAGATGGTCGTACACGGCGATCAGGTTAAAGCATATCAGAAAGCGTATGGGTGTAAGGTTGGAACCGCTCGAGTTCAGTCGTACGTGCTATTAAAAAACCCGACAATAGCCGACAAGATTAAGCAGAAGCGTAAGGAAATAGAAGACGCTGAATTCGAGGCGATTAAAAAAGAGCGGGTGGATAAAGCGATAAAAGCCACGATTGAGGTTTGGGAAGCCGATGCAGTACTATCGGAAATTATCACGGGTAAAAGGCTATCCGAAAGAAAGGTGGTAGTCTTTAACAAGGTCAAAGCTGAGTATGAAACCGTCCTGGTCAAGGAAACGGCTGATCACACGGCAGTTGTTTCAGCGGTGCGAGAGTTCTATAAACGCAAGGGGGCTTATGCGCCTAAGGATATTAAAATCGGGTTGGATAACCCGTTGTTGGAATTTATGAAAATGGTCCAATCGACAAGTAACAAAAAGATTAAGCATCATGTCTCCTGAAGCAATGGATAGGTGGTCTGACTATGTAGAAGACTGGTGTCTATTCGCCAGGGAGTTTCTACTGGTCAAACTGGATCCTGAACAGGAAGAAATATTGCGTGCCGTACAGTTTAATTCCAAAGTTGCTGTAGCATCGGGTACGTCCAGAGGAAAAGATTATGTGGCAGCAGTATGCGCTATATGCTTCTTGTACCTGACACCACGGTGGGATGAAAAAAACAGGATGATCGCCAATACGAAAGTGATCATGACCGCGCCGACAGACAGGCAGGTAGGTTTAATCATGTCTCCAGAGATCAGCCGAATATTCAACAATACAGCTGTACGGTTACCTGGATATGAAACCGGATATGATATTCGAACAGGATCAGACGAATGGTTCTTGACTGGATTCAAAGCAGACGACAAGAACACAGAAGCCTGGTCAGGATATCATGCGGCTAACATCATGTTCATTGTTACGGAAGCATCTGGTATTGCGCAAACGATCTTCGACGCTATTGAGGGTAATCTTCAGGGCAATAGTCGGTTGTTGCTGGTGTTCAACCCGAACGTTAGCCATGGATATGCAGCCAGTTCCTTTAAGAGTAAAACCTTCAAGAGCTTCCGTTTGAACTCTATGAATGCACCTAACGTCCTGTCCAAAAAGATCATCTTCCCGGGACAAGTTGACTATGTCTGGGTAACGGACAGGATAAAAGCGTGGTGTATGCCGATCAGAGCGGAGGAGTATAACGTCATAGAAGGGGATTTTGAGTTCGAAGAACAGTGGTACCGGCCTAACGATCTTTTCAGGGCCAAAGTTTTAGGCCTATTCCCTAAAGTTTCAGAGGGAGTATTGGTGCCCGGTGAGTGGATTGAGATTGCCAACAAAAAATGGATTGAAGAAAGAAAGAAGGCTGATTACAAATCCCAACCCCTCAGGTTAGGCGTCGATGTCGCAGGTATGGGAAGAGACTCATCCTCCTTTTGTTATAGATACGGCAATTACGTTGATCGGTTCTATCTAATTCAATCAGGCGGCGTAGCTAATCATATGGAGATTGCCGGAAAAACAAAAAGTGAGGTACTGTCCGGCACGAGTAAGTTGCATAATAAAATTGCGCAAGCCTTCATTGATACCATTGGAGAAGGCGCTGGTGTTTATAGCAGGTTGATTGAGCAGGAAGTGGATGGCGTTCATTCTGTGAAAGCTAGTGCGTCAGCAAAGGACGATATCGATAATCCGCTGACCGATATCACAGGGCAGCATAAGTTCAAGAATCTCCGGGCGTATTTGTATTGGGCGGTGCGTGATTGGCTTGATCCTAAAAACAGAATGGGTGCATGCCTTCCTGAAGATGAGGATCTATACCAGGAGCTCACAGAAACCAAATGGAGATTCCGTTCAGATGGCTCTATTGAACTCGAGAGCAAAGAGGACCTGAAGGCAAGAATTAAGCGATCGCCTGACAGGTCAGACAGTCTTGCTCTTACTTTTTACCCTGAATCTGTGAACACATTCGATTATGAAGAATTAAACGAAATAATATGACCAGAGAAAAACTGCAGGAGTTGCTTGAAGGCGACTTCGACGAAGCCGTGACAGCAATTTCCCTCAAACCTGAACCAAAGACAAAGGATCCTTTGAAGGAATATAACGTTCATGAGCATGATGTATTCGATCCTGTAAAAAGGCCAAACGTCAAAAGGAAGAAGAAGACTGGCGAAGCACTGGCAGACCGTGAGGTAAACAGGATTGGTATAGCCATGCAAAAAATGATTGTCGGGCGAGCAGCTGCCTTCCTTTGCGCTAACCCGATAGTGTACAAGGCTGCACCAAAAAACCCTGCAGAGGAAAAGATGTGGGCAGCTTTCAAGAAAGTCAACGAGAACAACAAGCTTGACTATAAAAACCAGAACATACTTGAGAAAAGGATGAGTGAAACCGAAGTTGCAGAGATCTGGTACCTGCAGGATATTGATGAGGATGACGACTATTGGACAGGAACTGAGATAAAAGCAAAGCAAAAGCCCCGCCTATTTATTTCGGCGGTATCTCTACTTGACAAAATGTATCCGGTTTGGGACGGTCAAGACAGTTTGGTGGCCTTTGCAAGGCAGTGGAAGGAAAAGGATGATGATGGAAAGGATGTTGATCACTTCGATGTGTACACGGATGACTTTGTCTATGAGGGAACTAAGAACGGGTCCACTTGGGAAGTGAACAAAGTTGAAAACCCGGTAAAAAAGGTGCTTGCTATCTATCACTGGCAAGAGGATGTTGAGTGGGCTAATGCCAAACCTCAAATCAGCAGACTTGAATTCCTGGGCTCAAACCTCGGGGATAGTAATGATAAAACCATGAGTCCTATCTTCTTTGTAGAAGGTAAGCTAGACTCGTTGCCTGATGGCACAGCCGGGCGCGTAATCAATGGCCCTGCTGGAAGCAAAGCCTATTACGTAACCTCTGACAATGCGCCAGAATCACTGAAGATGGAAGTGGATATGCACGAAAGGAACATGTACATCACCACAGATACGGTGAGGCTCGATACAGAGGTTCTTCAAGGGATCGGCCAGACCTCCGGCGTTGCTCTAGAGCTATTATTTATGCCAGCCCACCTAAAGGCATCAAAACACGCAGGTACATTTGGCGAGTGTGTTCAAAGAAGGGTCAACCTGATCAAGAAAATGATTGCAACCATTGATCCTTCCGTGAAGGAAGGAATATCTCTCACAATCACACCAACGTTCGATTTCTTCTTGCCAAAGGATGTTACGGGTATAGTAAATTATTTGGCCAACGCTACCATGGGAGATAAGCCTTCGCTGAGCCAGGAGACGGCGGTGAATATTCTGCAAGGCGCAATTGGCGGAGATGGCAAAGCTGAACTGGAGAAGATCAAAAGTGAAGCCGCAGAGGAGGAAACTAAGCTCGATGTTGAATTGGGTAAGTGAATGCAGGAATATGGTTGAGTTACATTTTCCGTGGACAGTGGGGTCGCAACGAAGAGCCTTGAAGGTTGCGCAGCCGAATGGTGGTGGCGAAAGCTATCATGTTTATATTGACAAACTCTACCAGGGCACGCTGCGGAAACTGGACGGGCGATGGTCAGCCCATTTGAATTCGCTCTCAATCTTGACGACGGCAGACATCTGCGTTTTAGGTGATCTGATTGATACGCATTTCAACCAGACTTAAAGAGGCGAGCTATTGTTTTGGCTTCGAAGGATTAGATGGAGCCGGAGCAGGAGTCTGAGCGGGCTGCGATGGTGCCGGATTAGTAGGCTTCACATCTGGCGGATAATATCCGGGAGCACTCTTTTTTCCAGGTTCGCCTGGTTTGGGCCAATTCGGAACGGTCTTTTTTTCATCTTGAGTAATATTCATGATATTAAGGTTTATGATTTACAATTACGTAGGCAACTATTAGAACGATTCCGAGCACCATCGTTATGGCCGTGAACCAATTAAAAGTGTTGATGGTACGAATACGCCGTATGGACGAAGTTCTTTTGAACGACCCTTCATGAATTTCTTTGATAGTGCGATTATGAAGCTGTCCAGTGCGCAAATGGAAAATACAGCTAAGGACCAGAGTAACTGTAAGAAGGATCCAGCCCCCGAACAGCAGCAGTATTGAGTTAGGATGTACGACATGCGGCACAACATTCTTGTTAAAGCCCACAGAAAGCGCTAGTGCTCCAGAAGAGATAAAAGACATCTGCTTTTCAAAGGATTGATGGCTTTTCTCCATAGTAGAGATCAGATGATCGAGATATTTCACAAGTTCAGCATCCATTCTATCTAGTTTCTTCCTTTGAATATACTCCATTTTGCTGTGTGAATTGCCCATGTATTGGTTCAACCAGAAAAACTAAATACCTTAGTAGAATAATGCTATTGTAATTAGCAACGACCTCAATGGCGAAACAACAAAACGGAAAAGTAAAACTATCTCATATGCAAGCAAACGCTTTGCCTATACAAGGCCTGGCCTCGAACAGAGTGGATGAGCAAAGGGAAGCGGTAAGGAAGGCTATGCAGCCGATTTTCAATGAACTTGACAAGTATGGCATTCCGGATGATAAAATCCACGAGGTCATTGATTTCACAGTAAACTTCTACGCCCGCAATCAACACATGAAGCATAGCCGGGTCGTTCGAAAGGTCGTTGAGCACTTTCATCTTCAATTAAAAACAACTTAACATATGGCACAAGCAATTGACTTTCCCGAAAGGAACGATTACATCGGCAAGCCTGAAGACCTGTCAGAAAATCAATGCTACGCGCTACCGGTAGCCCGAATCGTTACCTACATTCCAGGACAGGAAAAGATCAGCGAACCGGTGCAGGTCCACGCCAATGTATCATGCTGGCAGCTAACAGAGGAGGAAACGCAAGAGGTGGCAAAGTCAGGAAAGGTATATCTGAGAATTTTAGGACATACGCTGTATCCTACAAGCATTCATGGGAAACTGCCAATATACCCGGGCACCGAAAAGCTTTCTGATGTCGTTCTGACAAAAGAGGAAATTGATATCCTCAAAGGAGGAAAGTAATGATCGTTCTCAACAACAAATACGAGTTCGGGGATATCGTGTACCTAAAGACCGACACTGACCAACACCCTCGTATTGTTACAGCGTTTATATCTTGCCCTGCCGGAGATATCCTTTATGAGGTCAACTGTGGCACGATTGCAAGCAGGCATTATGAATTTGAAATCACAGCCGACAAAGTAGTGCAGGTATGAGATACAAACCAGTTAACGAGTAATGCCCGGCATCGACGAACGATATGAAAACTTGCACAGGCGGAACATTTCCGCTATAAACAAACGAATCCGTAAGATTTACGAGAATTCTATCCAGGAGATTCGTGTTACTCTCTCCACTGTCACGTATAAGAACAAACCTTTCAATCTAGCTGATTATCCAGCTCTGAAAAAGAAAGTTGACGCCGTCGCAAAGAAGATGCATGCTAGCATTTATGCGGTGACCGTTAATGGCATTCGTGATTCCTGGTCTATTTCTAATGAGAAGAATGATGTTTTGGTAGATGAACGTTTCAAAGGAAAGGACCTAAATCCTCGAGTCGCAAGGACCTTTTATAAAACCAATCAGTCCGCTCTGGATCGATTCATAAAGCGCAAGGAAAAAGGTTTGAATCTCAGCGATCGTGTTTGGAACCTTCTCAATCCTTTCAAGAAGGAGCTAGAGCAAACCATTGGGTTAGGTTTGGGGTCAGGTCGATCCGCAGCCGATATTGCCAGCGACGTGAAGAAGTACTTGAATCAACCAGATCGTTTATTCCGCAGAGTTCGTAGCGAGGATGGTAAACTCCACCTCTCCGCAGCGGCAAGGGACTACCATCCAGGCCAGGGAGTGTATCGCAGCAGCTATAAGAATGCCTTACGACTTACAATGACTGAAAACAATATTGCTTATCGGACCGCTGATCATCACCGCTGGCAGGAAATGCCCTTCGTGTTGGGGATTGAGGTAAAACTATCAAACGCTCATCCACGATACGACATATGCGACCCACTCGCAGGCACTTATCCGAAGGATTTCAAGTTTACAGGATGGCATCCGCAATGTTTGTGCTACCAGGTACCTAAGCTGATGAATGATGAAGACTTTGAGGAGATCGAAGACCTGGTACTCGCCGGTGAAGATCCTGGAACAATTGGCAAAGGATCGGTAACAAGACCGCCACCTTCCTTTACGGAATATCTCAAACAGAACAAGGGGAGAATGGAAGCGTGGAAAAATAAACCGTACTGGATGCTTGACAACAAGAAATATTTGTAGATCAACTTCATTCGGCCATTCCTTTTCTTCTTTCTCTATTTGCTTTTACCTGGCTAAGGAAGTCAAGAACATAATCTTGGTTGTATTTCTCCATAAGTATCGATATCCACTGATTCAACACTTTCAATTCATATTCGTCAGAGAAGTTCGGTTTTAGATGTCGAACAGCTCGCCTGTATTCGTGTTGGAGCTCATTAATGAAATATTCAGGATGATTATCCAGCAAAGATTCGCTTTGATCCAACAGGCGTACAACCATATCCTTTGTTTCGGCAATCGAGGTCAGAAGTTGCAATTTCAATTCAATCACATTGATAAAGTTATACTCTGATCCTTCTTCCATTTCGGCTATGATAAAGCCAGCCAGCGGGGTCTCCACCAGGCTATTCACGTCAATCAGCTTCATCCCCTAAAATACTTTAAATGGGGGATTTCGCGCAATTATACCTTTTTAGGAAAAATTGCCAGTAAAGCTGCCTATAGTTTTACGTCCAACAAAGCTCTTTACACACATGATCGACATTTTTAAGGCGCGACTGAAAGCCAAAACAAAGGCAGCAGGCGTGAACCTCTCCCAAAAAAGGATAGACGCATACGCGGATAGACTCCACAAAAAAAACCCAGACGTAAAAGAAGAAGCAGAGCATGATACGCTTATTGATGCCCTGGACGAACTGGTAATCTTTAAAGAAGTAGCAAAGGAGGATGACCAGCTCCGGACACTGGAAGCAAAAGTAAAAGCGATACCGCCTGCACCGGAAAAAAAAGATGATGACGCGGACGACGACGATGATGATATCGACGACGACAGTCAGGGTGACAAGGACAAAAAGGATACGGCAAAAGACAAGAAGTCCAAGGCTCGAACGCCAAAATGGGCACAGGAGCTAAGAGATGAAATTCGGTCATTAAAATCTGAAAAGTCTCAATCAACTATCAGAACTAAGATTTCGGAGAAGTTGAAAGACGACGAGGGAAATCCGAAAGTACCTGAGCGGTTTTATAGTAAAAGGCCGTTGCCGGAGAAAGAGGAAGATATTGACACTTGGGTTGAGGAAGTTTCCACAGATTGGACTGAATTGACAAAAGATAGTCCGGTCACGACTGAGAAGAAAACCGCTACCGGGCACAAGCCAAACAGGAGCAACACCAAAACGGACGCCGCTCCAACGAAAGAAGAAATTGACAAAATACTTGATTAAAAAATACTTACAATGGGCCAGACAAATTTAGCCAATACCGCAACTACAGTAGATACGTCAAATGATTCTATTGTTATTGTTGACAATTTCCAATCGATCCGTGGTGGTCGCTCTTTAGTTACTACCGGGTTCACACCAGCAGTAATACCTGGCGGACATGTGATCATTAAGGAAACATCAACAGGCGAGCTGAAGCCTATGCCAGCGACTGATGCAGCGCCAGCCGGTGTAGCAACAGTTGACACGCTTGTGGCGGGTACTGGTTATACGAACGGCACATATGAAAACGTGCCTCTTTCTGGAGGTTCGGGTACCGGCGTATTGGCCACTGTTGTTGTTGCTCTCACTGTTGTAAGTACTGTTACCATTACTAAGCCCGGGACAGGTTATGCAGTGAATGATACGCTTGTCATTCCTGGTGCCTATGCTGGTGGCACGGCAACAACGAATGCTTCAGTTGATGTGGCAACTCTCGCCGACGTCGCAGCAGCGTATGGGGCTCTCCCAGCCGGTCATACCTATCATGGTATCAACATTTCTTCAATCCTTACAGCAAAACCGATGGCGGGAGTAATGGTACGCGGTACCGTGAACCCATCGGCATCAAAATATTCTTTATCAAGCATTCTTGCAGCTGTCAAGACAGCATTGCCATTAATTGATTTCAGAGCCGATTAATAATTGATTTCAGAGCCCCGATTAATAAAATAATTTATGGAACAGTCATTATTTCTTGAAGAAGTAAAAAAATATTTCCCTGGAGTAGCGCAGAGGGTGATTGATCGACTTAACGATACGTCGGTTAAAAAGCCTGTCACTTATCTCCATAGGACGATGCTACGCAAAGAGTTTTCCACCAATCTTAAGTGGGAATCTATAACCGTCAACGGCTATAGCGTGGCAGCAGACGTCATTGCAATGGATTCTTCCCTTCCGTTGAAGAAGAGAGATTCCATTTCGAGAGCCAACGGGGATATACCAAAGATCGGTATGGAAATGGCCTTGCGTGAAAAGGAACTGACAGAGCTGGACATTCTGGCTAGTCAGCCAGGACAGGCTCAGGAGCTGCTTCGTAAACTATTCAGGGATACCGAAAGAGTGATAACAGGACAGCTGGAAACATTGGAATACATGTTCTTGCTTGGCCTTTCCAGCGGCGTTACTGTAATAGCAGACACTAACAACGTGGGAACAGGGATCAGGATTGATTTTGGCTATCCTACGGGCAACAAGTTCAATGTAGCTACAGTATGGTCCAATACGGCGTCCACTCCGCTGACCGATTTAGCTGCTGTGCAGGCAAAGGCGACGGCTGATGGCAACGTCATTACCAAATGGATGCTTGACCGGGCAACCTTCAACAACATGGCTAAGACCACTCAAGTGAAGGAGATGTATGCAGCGTCTACAAATTTCTTCGGAGCTACGGTGCCCATTCCCACGCTTACCCAAGTCAATTCCGCGGCTAAAGATCGATACGGTTTCGAATTCGAGATCGTAGAGCGTAGCGTCAATTTCGAGAAGAACGGTGTGCGTACGGCGTTGAAGCCATGGGTTGTCGGAGCTGTTGTTGGCCTTACCACAGACCAGGTGGGTACCCTGACCTGGGGTCGTCTGGCAGAAATGAATCATCCTGTTGACAACGTGAACTATACTACGGTGAATGATTTCATCCTCGTTTCCAAATTCAGGCTTAACAGGCCATCACTGAGCGAACATACAACCTCGCAGTCGCTTGTATTGCCGGTTATCAGTGGTGTTGATGCCATTTACCTGGTTGATTCGTTGACCGTATAAGAGTAGTCGGATAACCGGAATTGTTTCAACCTTTAAAAGGTATCATATGGGTTTACATCATTCAACATTGAAGGCCGCCATAAAAAGGTATGCCCCGCTTCATTCTGAAGGCAAAACGCCAGAAGAAGTGAAGGCAGAAATTTCCAAGGATGAAAAGGAGTTTGATGAAGACGCTGTAAATGAAATATACGGGTCAATTGTCGCAGATTCTGGAGACTCGGAAAACGAGCAGGAGAAAAAAAAGCCAACCCATTCGGTGGTGTTTCAGTTCCGCGACAAAATCGATCAGAAGATTTATAACACTGGAGAAAATGTGGATCACTTTTCAAAAGGGAGACTTGCTGAACTACTCGAGAAGGGCCTTTTGAAAAAAGATTAAAAGCTCTTTTGTAGCATGACCAACAAGGAAGCATTGCAGGCCGTTGCTCAGATTACATTATCTGATGCCGCCATTGATAAAGCTTTTTTAGATGCTTCAAGCTATGGTCTTGCATCGTCTGGAACATATTCTTCGAGTAATGAACAGGCGATTGATTTTATAGCATATTCTCTTTTATCCAAGTTTTTGGCCGCCGATATTAAAGAAGGGGGGTATTCAATAAGTTACAAGAACAGCATTGAAAAGATACTATTGAGGTTAAGGGATAAGTGGGGATTTGGAGTAGTGGAATCGGAAGGTATAAAAGACGCATCTTTTTTATGGTAAATGATTCGCCAATATCCACATACGATAACGCTCACTATCCATACCGGTAGCACACAGGATACTGATGGAAATTGGACAGGAGGATCTACTGCAGCGGTCGAAATGGAGTGCAGAGCAGAAGTGAATAGCACAGATGGAATTATTATAACGCCTGGTGGAACACAGATTCGATATGACTGGACAGTTTACATGCCGTTAAGCTCGACAATCATCCTTCCAGGAACAGCAGTTGAAGTTCGAAACGGCGCCACAGTTCTTTGTAATAGCACAGTGAAGCAATTCAGTCCTGGCCAGTTAAACCATCGAGCATGGCTGTAATCAAGCCAAACTTTACTAAGGCTGATATTTCAAAGATGCTAGCGGACCGTGTGAAGTTAATTGAATCAGCGATTATTCTTAGCCTGCAACGAGTGGGAGAAGAATTTGTCAGGGATTGCCGGGAGAGGGGAAGTTATCAAGATCGCACAGGCAACTTGAGATCCTCTACAGGGTATGTCATCCTCCAGAACGGACAGCAGATTTTCGGCAGCGGATTCGATCAAATAAAGGAAGGAAAAGATGGAGCGACGGCTGGTAAAAAGTTAATTGAAGGCCTGAAGACACAGTTTCCAACAGGTTTTGTCTTAATTGGCGTCGCCGGGATGAATTACGCAGCGTTCGTAGAGACCAAGGGCCTTGATGTTATCACCGGAAGTAGCATTACCGCCATGGAATCATTAAAGAAAGCCTTAGCTAGGCTTAATAAGAAAATTTGATAAAATTAGTAAGCATATGGGAGACTTTAGAATTGTTATCGATGCGGTTGGCGGCCATGGCCAGGATCGCGACAAAAAGGATGGAGAAGTCGTTGATTTTTCCATTCATGGCGAGAATGCTCCCGAGGCACTCGCGAAAAGATTTGTAGATGAACTGAAGGCCAATGGCTGCAGCGTGGATAGCGCCAAAGTCATTCACTGGCCACTGGACAATTACGGAGGCCCTGAGAAGAATGGTAGGGCAAAGGAGATTGTCGACGATCTTCTGACAGGGGTTCGGTCAGGGAATTTCTAAGTAAATGATGACCACATTCGACATAGAAACCGAACTCTGGAAAAAACTGGAAGCAAGCTCTTTAAAAACTGATATCACCGGAAAGATTAGGAAGAAAGAACGGCCGGCCAATAGCACGAAAGAGGATATTGTTGTAGTGGCCCTTCCCATTAACAATGAACAGTTACAGCTGGCCGTAGCCAATGTTAACATCTTCGTTCCGTACATGACGATCAGCGAGAACAATGTCCAGGAGAAAGTACCTAACGATGTTCGAATGAAGTATCTGGCCGATAAGGTTATTGCGGTGATGGATGACAACTGGCAGGATGATTTTCACTACGAGGTACAACAACAGCAGACCCTTGAAGACATGGATAGCGGCGGATATTTCGTAAACATAAGATTGAACTTTTATTCTATCAACATAACAAATTAGCAACAATGGCAAAGCACGTATTCGGTCTAGCAAATATAGAAATGGGACCTATAGCCGGCGACGGTGGTATGGGAACTGCTCTGGAAATCGTGGGCGAAACCGTTTCGGGTACCGCTCTCCTGACATCTGAGGATCCAACTGTGACGGATTTCAATATTGAAGAGTCTGATTCACCAGTGGAGTCGATCAGTACCCAGGGCAAGGTAACACTGGCTTGGAGCAGCTTCAACGTTGATGGATATACCATGTCGAAGTTTTTCGGCGGAACGTATACGCCTCACAAGACGATCGCGACTTTAGGAGCAGTGACTGGTGGATCGCTTTACACCAATGGCACCTATACAAACGTTCCGTTGACAGGCGGTACAGGAGCTCAGGCTCGCGCTACTATTGTCGTTGCTGGTGGCGCTGTCACTACCGTTACCATTACGCATGGTGGTTACGGTTATACGGTGGCAGACGTAATGAGCGCCCTTGCAGCTGATATTGGTGGCACAGGATCCGGTTTCTCAACGCCAGTGGCAACGCTGACCAACGGAGGGGCAACAACCTCTTCATGGGCGGCTCCGGATTCTTTCCCGGATGTAGAAGTATCTCTGAAGGTTACCGACAAGAAAGGCAACGTCACGAAATTTCCAAGGACGAAATTATCTCCTAAACTCTCACTATCCTACGCAAAGGATAAGCTGGCTCAGGTAGACTTGACGGCAACCATTCTCCAGCCAACAAAGACAGGGGAAAAGAGGTTTACCATCACGTACGCATAGGAATCTTAATGTCATTATAAAACCTAAAGCCCCGGTCATAGGGGCTTTTTATTTACCATGGATAAACTAACGAAAGAGACGCTGAATGCGGTGCCTGATGCGATTAACCAGAAGTCCATAAAATTCGAGATTGATATTCTTACACGCAACAGGTTTCACGCATTCTTGCAAAAACGCGGGTGGGCCCCAACGAAAAGGTCCTATGAAATACGACCCATTGTCTTGGGTAACCTACTCCGAATTTCTAAGCTATTACTCACGATCGATCCAGCGGAATTTTCCGGTGGGAACTTTATATCAACGTCTCATCTGCTCATCGCCAACCATACTGATACGCTCGCCAAAATAGTTGCTATTGGCGTTCAGAACAGCCGGAACGAACCATCAGAAGAACTTGTATCAACAATTCGGGACAATCTTACTTCTGGTGAGCTCATTGGGTTGTTAAACGGGGTTATGAAGCAAATGGACCTTAATTCTTTTATAGGTTCTATCATCTTGATAAAAGGCTTGAACGTGCTAGAAAGCGCAGAGAAAAAGAACGAGCCCAAAGAGGTGAGTCCATTGACGCAGGGGAGTTAAATAGCCCTTGGGAAATGATCGGAAGTGTG
>JACMKU010000143.1 GCA_014379965.1 Chitinophagaceae bacterium | reverse complement strand
TCTTTACATCCGTTGACATGGGCAGCCAGGAGGTTAATGTTACCTCGGCCCCGACATTATCGGTAGTTATGACTACTCTCACGAAGAGCATGGACGAGGTGATCGTGGTCGCCTATGGTACCGTTAAGAAAGGAGATTTTACCGGCTCAGCCAACCAGACGTCCTACGACGATTTCAAAAACCGCCCAATCCTGAACCCTTTGAATGCACTTGTAGCCACAGGTCCTGGAGTACAGACCACAGCCGCAGGCGGGAGCCCAGGCAGTTCCCCTGGAATACGGATCAGGGGCTTCGGTTCAATCGGCGCCTCAGATGGACCGCTGTATGTAGTCGATAACGTTGCCTATGATGGGGGCATGGCGAATCTCAATACTGAGGACATCGAAACAATCACCACTCTTAAAGATGCTGCGACCGTCGCTCTCTGGGGATCCCGAGCTTCCAATGGAGTGATCATGATCACTACAAAGAGAGGTAAGAGGAACAGGAGCAACATGACTTTTAAAGTACTACAGGGTGTTAGTACGAGAGGATTGCCAGAGTATGACAGGGTAGATGCATTCCAATACTACCCGCTCATGTGGGAGGGGCTTAGGAATTCCCTTAGGTATACGACCGGTCAGACACTTCCAAATGCTAATACCAACGCGACTGCGGGCATCAAAGCACAACTAGGTTACAATCCGTTCAACGTTGCCAACAACGATATCGTCAGAACCGACGGCACATTGAATCCAAACGCTCAGCTATTGTGGGCTAACGATCTTGACTGGAATGACGAGCTCGAACGCATGGGCTCAAGGCAGGAATATAATATCACCTACTCAGGAGGAAACGATAAGTCGGATTACTTCGGCTCATTTGGCTATACAAATGAAAAAGGGTTCATCATTCGTTCCGACTGGAGAAGGTTTGCCGGTAGGTTAAATATGAATACGCAACCGGTGAAATGGTTCAAGACCGGACTGAATATATCAGCGGTCGTCAACAATTCCAACCAGGCTAGCGACGGTAGTAGCACGGGTTACGTCAATCCTTTCTTCTTCACCCGCACTATAGGACCTATCTATCCTGTATATGCCCACAACCAGACTACCGGCGACTTCCTGCTCGATGCGAATGGTAGCCGGTTTTATGACTATGGTAATTTTAGCGCAATAGGTATCCCTAACCGTGCACCCGGTGCATCACCAGGCAGGCACATCCTTGAAGAAACCAAACTCAACCAGAACCTGTTTAAAAGAAATACGATCAGCGGCCGTGCATATGGCTCAGTAGTATTCACACCATGGCTGAAATTCACAACGAATATTTCAGTGGACCTGACTGACTTCAATAGCGGCACCTATGAGAACACGAAGGTGGGTGATGGTGCTCCTGCAGGACGCGCCTCTAAGAATAACCAGAAAACAACTTCCTATACATTTAACCAATTACTCGACTTCGACAAGACTTTCGGCGACCATCACGTGTTGGCGCTAATAGGACATGAGAACTACGACTACAATTTCAACCTGCTCTCAGGCCAGCGGCAGGGACAGGTGCTCGAAGGAAATGTTGAGTTTCCTAACTTCTCCGTTATTAATAGCCTCGCATCAAGGGTAGACAACTACAGGATCGAGAGTTACTTTACACGTCTTAACTATGACTTCAGGGGCAAATATTTCGTAAGCGCAAACATCAGGGCTGATGGTAACTCCAGGTTCGAAAGCGACGTGCGCTGGGATAATTTCTGGGGAGTAGGTGTAGGCTGGAGATTGGACAAGGAAAAATTCATGGAAGGAATTTCCTGGATCAATGCTCTCAAACTGAGAAGTTCTTATGGGCAACTGGGTAATGATGCGGTGGGAACATTTTTCGCTTACCAGGCGCTATATGCCCTCGGCTTCAACAATGCGAATGCGCCAGGCGCGTTGCAATCGCAGCTCGCTAATCCTAAGATTACATGGGAATCAAGCAATCCTTTCGATGTAGGCCTGGATTTCGGCTTCTTGAAAAATCGCATTCGTGGTACGATCGAATATTACAATCGCGAAATCTCCGGACTGATCTTCGATATACAGACACCTCTTTCGAATGGTGGATTTGTTGTGCCAACCAACGTGGGCAATATGTACAATAAAGGAATCGAGTTAGAAATTGCTGGCGATATCATTAGGAAGAGAGATTTCAACTGGGAATTAAAGATCAATGCCAGTACGGTCAAGAACAGGATTACGAAGATGCCTGACGAGAATAAGGAAGTGATCGATGGAACGAAGAAGCTGATGGAGAAACATTCGATTTATGATTACTGGCTTCGTGACTGGTATGGAGTAGATCCATCCGACGGCGTAGCCTTGTTTGCTGCCAATAATGGTTTAGCCGCCAATACGCGTCTGATTCCAAATAGCAAGGGCGGTGTTGATTCAGTTACTACTGACATCAATAACGCTAAATACCACTATGCAGGCACTGCTATTCCGAAATTATTCGGAGGCATTGAGAATACCGTAAGATATAAGGCCTTTGAATTCTCAATCCTGGTGCAATATCAATTGGGCGGCAAGGTATACGATAATACCTACGCACAGCTGATGCATCCGGGTGAGTATGGAACTGCGTTGCATGTCGACGCGTTGACAAGGTGGTCTAAACCCGGCGACATCACTAACATGCCACGTATGCAGAATTCTGCCGATGGCATCTATGATGCACAGTCCGACCGTTGGTTGATCGATGCGTCTTTCCTGAACATCCGCTCTATAACTCTTTCATACCAGGTGCCCAAGTCGCTCGTATCGCGAATTACTGCACAGGAAGCGAGTGTATACATCGGCGCGGAGAATGTATTCCTGTTTTCCAAAAGAAAAGGGATGAACGTGAACCAGGCCTTCACAGGTGTTACTTCAAATGTATATACACCTGCGCGCATCATCACGGCTGGGATTACTTTAAATTTCTAAACTACAGAACATGAAAAAAATAATTAATAAAGGTTTACTGGCGATAGTTGGGTTAGGTCTTCTACTAACATCCTGTAAAAAAGATTACCTCGAAACTAGTCCGACGAATGCCGTGTCCCAGGACGATATCTTCAAGACCACGACGAATGCCTGGAACGCTATCAATGGCATTCACCGTTCGCTCTATGTGCAATACAATGGTCGGCAGGACCAGGGAGGGCAGAGCAAGAACATGATCGACGTGGACTTCATGGGCGATGATCTCGTGAGCCCGACAACTTCAAATGGTTGGTTCATCTCTACCTATCGTTGGCTGGATCATCGCAATGAGAATGGATGGACTCCATTCTTCAATTACGATTTCTATTATGGGATCATCACAAATGCGAACATGATCATTTCCAACATAGATGGAGCAGCCGGGCCTGATGTCGATAAGAAAGTGATCAAAGGACAAGCGCTTGCATACAGGGCGTGGTCTTACTTCCAGATGGTTCAGCTGTTCGGCAAGAGGTTCGACAAGGCGACTGCGAATGATGGGCCAGGTGTACCGTTGGTGCTCGCACCCACTATTGACAAGCTTCCACGCGCTTCAGTTGCGGCGGTGTATGCCCAGGTCCTGAGCGATCTTGCCGGAGCCATCTCCAATCTTACCGGTGCGCCGGCACGAG
Source organism: Chitinophagaceae bacterium (assembly GCA_014379965.1). Classification (GTDB taxonomy): domain Bacteria; phylum Bacteroidota; class Bacteroidia; order Chitinophagales; family Chitinophagaceae; genus VBAT01. Next base: position 8,565 of record JACMKU010000143.1, on the reverse strand, counting down.
CTAATGCTTCCCACCTGAACCTGAATGTCGCGAAGGGGTTAAGAGCGAGAGTGGCACTGGCGATGCAAGACTGGACTACTGCTGCGACGCTTGCTGCTGAGGCAAGACAGGGCTTTACCCTGATGACTCAAGCGCAATATCTCCAGGGCTTTAATAACTATACCAATCCAGAGTGGATGTGGGGAAGCCATCAGCAGGCAGACCAGACGACTTTCTTCTATTCATTCTTCGCGTTCATGTCTGCAGATTATAATTCAACCAACATCAGAACGGGGCCGAAGTGTATTAATTCAACATTATATAATGGCATAGCAACTACAGACGTCAGGAGGCAGCTATGGGATCCGACTGGCACAAATACAACCTTCCCGATACCTCCGGGGGGATCGCGTTTTCCTTATATGAACAGGAAGTTCCTCTCTGCCGGAGGAAGCGGAAGCAGCATTGGTGATGTTCCCATCATGCGTGTCGCCGAAATGTACCTGATAGAGGCGGAAGCAAGAGCCCGTGCGGGTGGAGAAGATGCAAGCGCATCAAGTGCTTTGTTCACGTTGGTGAAGGCAAGAAATCCATCGTATGTACAATCGTCGAACACTGGTCAGGCGCTTATCAACGAGATCATGTTTCATCGCCGTGTGGAATTGTGGGGTGAAGGATTTAGATTCTATGATCTTAAACGCTTGAATCTCCCTCTCGATCGGACTGGAGCGAATCATGTACCTGCAGTGGCAGCCGTACTATCTGTGGCCGCGGGAGATAAGACATGGGAGGTATTGATTCCGAGAACAGAGTTGAATACGAATCCTAATGTCGTTCAAAATCCACTCTAGGAATGTAAAATCTAAAATCTAGAATGTAAAATGTAAAAGGTGAGCATACCAGTAGGAGATGATTTCCTCCTGCAAGACTGCCCACCTTTTATATTTTACATTCTAGATTTAATATTTTCCATTTTTCTTCCACACCCACCTCTCACCTCCCCAACCCCCAATTCTCCCTCCCGAACTGCTGCCCTCCAAAATCTCCGTTTAGGATTTTAACGGTTTAGGCATTGCCATTCACGATTCGGTAATAAACAAAACTTTAGTCGGAGCATCCGTTAAGAAATTGTTGCCTTGAAGGTGAATTTTTTACCAAATCATAAACAACCGATATGAAAAAATTGCTGCTGTTTACAGCGTGTTTATTGCCTGCGCTGGCACTCTTTGCGCAAAGAACCATTACCGGTAAGGTAACGGACGAAACGGGGAAGCCCATCCCGAAGGCTTCCGTGCAGGTAACAGGAGGACCTTGGGGAACCTCGACTGATGACAATGGTTTCTTCCGCCTGGCTGATCTTCCTGCATCAGCGGTCACGATGGTCATTACATCAATCAATTATCAGCCTCTGACAGTAGCACTCACTGCCTCCAGGTCCAGCTATGAAGTTTCTCTCAGGACTTCAGATGTAAAGATGGATGAGGTAGTTGTAGTTGCATATGGAACTGCGAAACGAAAAACCTTTACGGGTTCCGTCAGTAATATCAACTCCGCGGATATTAGCAAACAACAGGTATCTACAATATCCCGCGCATTCGATGGTTTGATTCCCGGTGTACAGGTTGCTTCGGCTTCCGGGCAGCCCGGCTCTGGTCAGGCACTCGTGTTGCGTGGTGTTGGGTCATTCAGTCTTGCAACTGCACCGCTGTGGGTTGTTGACGGTGTGCCATACAATGGAGATATCAATGCCATTAACCCCGCAGACGTGGAAAGCATCTCTGTACAAAAAGGGGCGACGGCTACATCACTTTACGGTAGCCGCGCTACCAATGGTGTGATCATCGTGACCACGAAGAGAGGTAAAGGCAAACCTAAGTTTGAATTGCAGGCAAGGGCCGGTATTAACGATAGGTCGACTTCTGAGTATGACGTTATAAGGGATCCGGCTACGTTCCTCGAGCTGTACTGGCTTAACCTGAAGCATGAGGCAATGTTCCGCGTGACTAACCCGCTTTCCGAGCAGGCAGCTGGCCAATTTGCATCAGGAGCGATGTTTGGAGCTGGAAATGGTCGTCTCGATCGCTACCAACAATATAGCGTTCCCGCAGGTCAATTTGTGATCGATCCTTCAACAGGTAAACTGAACTCAAACGCGAATCTATTATACTACGACGATTGGGAAGACATCATGATCGATCGTCGCAGCAGGCAGGAATACATCGGAACATTGAGTGGTTCTTCAGATAAAACTACGTATCTCATCTCCGCCGGCTACCTCAACGATGAGGGTATCGCCATCAAGACAGGCTTCGAAAGGCTTACGGCGAGAGTTAACATTGAGAATAATCTTAACAAGTGGTTGAGGTTCGGACTTGGAACAAACTATTCCCGCTCTGAACAATTCAATACACAGGATGCGGCAAATGCCAATGCCTCTTACCAAAACATGTTTTTCTGGACAAGAAACGTATCTCCCGCATATCCTGTCTGGGTCAGAGATGCTTCCGGCAACTTCAAGCTGGATGCGCGTGGCAACAGGATATACGATTTTGGTTCGAAGAGTGTTACGGATACGAATTCAATGGGAACTCGCCGCTTCAGCGCCACGGACAATCCAAGGGCAACCCTGGACCTCGATGAGCGTAACAGGACAGCGGACAACGTAAATGCAAGAACGTTCATTGAACTGCGGCCTATAGAAAACCTTACGGTAACATTGAACTATACACTTGATTATCTCGGAAGCCGCACTACCACCAATCAGAATCTCCTTTACGGCGTAGCCGGAATTGGCGGTGGCCAGGTAAACGTGCAAGGACGTGGTACGATTGCCAATTTCAAATCCAGGACCGAGCTTACCAACCAATTGGTAAACTACAAGCGGACTTTTGGCAACGCACACAATTTTGAAGTTCTCGGCGGTCACGAATCCTATAAGTTAGTTAACGAAGCTTCTACAGCAACCAAGGAAGTTTTCATGATACCGGGTATGTCGGAGCATGCGAGTGCCGCGAGGGTTACAGAATCTCAGACTGGTGAAACAAATCATGCCATCGAGAGCTATTTCACACGTTTGCAATATGATTTCAAAAACAAGTTCCTGGCGAGCGGAAGTTTCCGTCGTGATGGATCATCTCGTTTCCATTCTGACAACAGGTGGGGATCTTTCTGGTCAGTGGGTGTAGGTTACGTGTTGAGCGAAGAGTCCTTTATCCGTAAGGCAGGATTTGTCAACTACCTGAAGGTTAAAGCAGGTTATGGTACCACAGGTAATGAAGGTCTTCTCTATCCAGCAGGTACAGCTAATCCAAATGGCATTAACTATTATCCGTATATCAACCAGTATGTCGTGAATACAACGGGTACGCCGAATATCCTTCTTGATTATCGCGGTAACAAGAACATTACATGGGAAAACAACGAGAACCTTGACATTGGATTGGAAGGAACCATATTCAGAAAACTTCAGTTCTCATTCGAGTACTATTCTCGTAATATTTCCGACATGTTGTTCAATGTACCTGTAGCTCTCTCTACTGGTGTTCAGTTTGAAACACGTAACTCTGGTACGATCAATATCAAAGGCTTTGAATTCGATCTTAACTACACAGTGGTTCAGACCAGGGACCTAAGATGGTCGATCGGTCTAAACGGAAACCATTATAATACAATTACAAAGGAATTGCCTGAGGAGTTTACCGCTCAGGGATATCTTCCAAGAGGTAGAGCAGGCTTGCCCGGTGGAAACTTCAGGATAGCTATCGACAAAGATCCATATGAATACTTCACCTGGGCCTATGGCGGCGCTGATCCAAGCAATGGTCTCGCGCTTTACTACAGGGATGAACTCGGCGCGAATGGTGTTGCAACAGGCAAACGCACGCTTACTGCAGACTGGTCTACGGCTACACGTTACTACACAGGCAAGTCCGCGATTCCCGATGTTACCGGTGGTATTAACACTACACTCCGTTACAGGGAATTTGACTTTAGTGCAATAGCTGCCTATGGTCTTGGTGGCTGGACATTCGATGTGACTTACCAAGGTCTCATGAGCACTGGGAATAATGATATAACCACATGGCATAAGGATATGCTTAAATCATGGACCACAAGTAACCCTAATACCACTGTTCCAAGATTGTCTGAGAATTATACCAATGGCAATGCGACATCTGACCGTTTCCTGATCAAGTCCGATTTCTTCGCTCTTCGGAACATTACATTTGGTTACACTGTGCCTACGAAGACAGTGGAGAAATATGGTCTCACTAACATAAGGGCGTATGTCGTCGCAGACAATGTCTTTTTGCAAACCAGGAGACAGGGATTGGATGTTCGTCAGAATTTCACCGGTGGCACCTTCAATGGTTATCCTCCTGTGAGAACGATATCATTCGGTCTTAATATAGGACTATAAAAAGGTAAATGCACGCACTCACAATTGATCAAAACATAAAACAAATAAAATGAAAGTCAGAATACTAATTTTTGCGATGTCATTGTTGTTTATGACTTCCTGCAAGAAGAATTTCCTTGACCAAAAGCCCGATGGTATCATCCTCGAGAGCCAGTTAAGGGAGGCATTGGATGCCGCACCACAACTGGGTCCGATAATCTTCAACGGCCAGGTGTCAGGGATATATACCTACATGTACAGCTACAACACCGCACAACGTGCGGCTGGAAGACATGATGACTTCGGATACTTGTCGATTAAATTGGCGACAGATCTGAATGCTGAGGACATGGTACAAGTGACGCACCACTGGTTTGGATTCGATTATCTCGCTGATGATCGCTCGGCCACATTTGCCCGCGTGTTTACTAACTGGAACTTCTTCTACAAGGTCATCTACAATTGCAACCTGATAATTGGTTCCATCAATGAGACCACTACCGATCCGGTGTTGAAGGCAATCCTCGGACAGAGCTATGCTGTGAGAGGCTGGTGTTATCTCAACCTCGCTGAGTTGTTCCAACAAACATACAAAGGCAATGAATCAGCTCCGGGTGTTCCAATCTATACTACCATTTCGGATCTGACCTCTAAGCCTCGCGGCACTATGACCGACACATACAACCAGATCGTGGACGATCTGACAGCGGCGATAGCCTACTTGGCAGGTTGGACAAGAGTTTCAAAGGAATCTCCGAACCAGGCAACTGCGCGTGGTCTTCTTGCCAGGGCATACCTCAACATGGAGCGTTGGAGCGATGCAGCATCACAAGCTAACCAGGCAAGACAAGGCATTCCGCTCATGTCAGCTGCGCAATACACTTCTGGTTTCTCCGACATCAACAATACTGAGTGGATGTGGGGTGGTGATCTTAACTCGAATACTACGACCATCTTCGCCTCCTGGTTCTCTCACATCGACAATACCAATCCTGGCTATGCTGGTGCATTGGGAGTGTACAAGTCAATTTCGAAGAGATTGTTCGACCAGATCTCCCCAACTGATGTGAGGAGGACTGTATTCAAAGCTCCGGGTAGTACAGCATATCCAGCACTTCCAACTTACGCGAACATCAAGTTCCGTGATCCAGGTGGTTGGGTTGGTGACTATGTCTATATGCGTGTAGCAGAGATGCACCTGATCGAAGCAGAGGCATTGGCTGCACAGGGCCAGGACGGTCCTGCACGCCAGGCGCTATTTAATCTGGTGAGCGCAAGGGATCCATCATATGTGCTTTCATCCAATAGCGGTGCGAATTTGATGAATGAGATCAGGACACATCGCAGGATAGAACTCTGGGGTGAAGGTTTCAACCTGAATGATCTGAAGAGATGGAAACTGCCGGTCGACAGGACAGGAAGCAACCATCGCGTGGATGCGACATTCGTTATCCCTGCAGGAGATCCAAGACTCGTTTACCAGATACCACAGGCTGAGTTGGATGCGAACGTCAACATTCCTGCAAGCCAGCAGAATCCGTAATCATATTGATTAAAAAAAATAATATTTCCCGAATATGAGAAAGTATAAAGTTCTAAAAGCATTGGCCCTGCCGTTGGCAGTTGCGGGGATCTTTGTAGCCTGTAAGAAAGAGGGCCTCAATGATACTCCCGAGGTCTCACCCTCGGCCAATGTGCTCGTAGTTCATGCGGCTCCGGTAGCTACCGGATATCCAACACTTGACGTATTTGTCGATACGGCAAGGTTCACCGCGGCGGCACTTGCCTACCTGGGCAACAACCAGGCGACAGGTATCACGGGCAACCTACTGTATGCGCCCGTTATTGCCGACGACTACGAATTGAATGTGCGGCCTTCTACCACACCGGGAGTAAAGGTCTTGAATACCACCACATCCCTCGCGGCGAATAGCAATTACAGTTTCTTCATTTACGATACGCTGAGTGCAACAACGAGCCAGTTCAAATTACTGCGTCTCACAGATGACCTGACTCCACCAGCCGATACGTCGATGAGCAAGGTGAGGTTCCTGCACCTCGCTCCAAATGCTCCTGCTTATGACGTTACGATGATCCGGCTGGTAGGTACAGCGGAAACGGATAGTATCACGCTCCCCGCCAGGTCTTATATCGGCAACAGTGCGCCCAACGAGGCGACACTTTCTGCATTCACAGCGGTTAAAGGTGGTATATATCGCGTTAGGCTAAAACTTGCTGGTACGTCTACTGTAGCGGCTACAATCAATAATGCAGCAACTAATTTCCTCAACTTCGCAAAGAGCAAGGCCTATACAGTGTTCATCACGGGAACTGCGAAGGGACAGGCGTTGGCGTTGAGATCAGTAAGGCATTTCTAGATGATAAGTTGATTGGTTGATTGGGTTGACTAAGTCGGGTCCCTAAGAAAGGGCAGTTTTTCAACCCAACCAACTCAGTCAACTCAATCAACTCAATCAACTCAATCAACTCAATCAACTCAGTCAACTCAATCAACTAATGAAAAAGCGCTCCGAAAGAGCGCTTTTTCCATTCCCGGACGTCCTCTTCCAGCATCTACTGCAAATTTCAGATATATAATTCACGGGCTAGGGTGTCATCATTCATGTTTAGGGTATTTAGGGAAGCAACATGTGAAGCATCTTTTCTAAAATTATTGCCTTCGAATCATCTCCTCACTAAAATCAAGGCTATGAGACGCTTATTATGCTCATTAACATTTCTATTGCCGGTACTGATGGCGCTGGCCCAAACTCGAACCATCACAGGAAAAATTACAGATGAAAACGGTAATCCCATTTCAGGGGCTACAGTCACCGTTAAAGGCACACGCACCGCAGTCGTGAGCGATGCAAACGGTGTTTATTCACTCTCCGCAGAAGCGAAAGCCCGGACTCTTATTGTTTCTTACGTTGGAAAGGCCTCAGACGAGGTTGAGATCGGTACCAATTCCGTGATCAACGTGAGCCTGAAGCAGGAAGACAGTGTGATGCAGGAAGTAGTGGTAGTCGGTTATGGTACCCAACGAAGAAAAGACATCACTGGCAACGTATCAAAGATCAGCGGTGATGCCATCCGCAACACTCCCGTTCAAAGCTTCGACCAGGCACTCTCCGGACGAGCAGCTGGCGTTAGTGTCACGCTGCCGAATGGTGTGCTCAACAATCCACCCGTCATCCGTGTGAGAGGGATCAGTTCAATCAACCTGAGTTCCTTCCCTCTCGTTGTCATCGATGGCGTACCCACTTTTGTTGGAAACGTGGGAACTTCCAACAACCCGACAAGCACGGGAGTTACGGCGCCGAATAATATCCTTGCTGACATCAATCCCGCGGACATCGAAAGCTTCGAGATCCTAAAGGATGCAGCAGCCAGTGCAATCTATGGCTCAAGGGCCTCTGCAGGAGTGCTACTCATCACTACCAAAAAAGGAAGACAGGGAAAGTCGAAAGTGAACTACGATGGTTGGATAGGCTTTACAAAGGCAATGAACCAACTGGACGTTCTCAATGCCGAGGAGTATGTGACATTAAAGAATGAAGGGTTAACGAATGTAGGCACCCCCCCAAATGGAACAACCAGGGGCTTCTATCTTCAAACAGGCCCCGATGGAAAGATCATCGACACTGATTGGTACGACTACATTTACCAAACCGGGCTGTCGCATAGCCATACTATGAACCTGTCTGGTGCCAGTGAGAAGACAAGCTATTATTTTTCTTTTGGCTATACTGACCAGGAAGGAATGCTTAAAAAGAATACGTTTAAAAGGCTTTCCGGTCGCATGAACATCGATCACAAAGTGAGTGATCGCATTACCATCGGTGGAAACTTTACTTATAGCAATTCTACCACCTTTGCTCCCAATTCAGGATCACTTCCCACCCAGGCATTCAACACTTCTGGACTGGGAAGATTGCCACTTGTATTGGCGCCCAATGTTGCTCCTTTTAATCCCGACGGAACATACAACATCAACATCGCGGGAAACACTATCGGTCAGGGTGCAAACCTGACGGCGTTGAATTTTACTAATCCGGTGATGATACTTGACCTGAATAAATTCTCTTCCGAGAGTGACAGGGTTCTGGCAAATGTTTACGCCGACATCAAATTGTTCAAAGGCCTCAGTTATCGTACGGTCTTCGGCATCGATTACCTCAATTCAT
>JACMKU010000142.1 GCA_014379965.1 Chitinophagaceae bacterium | reverse complement strand
TTCTTCCGTAATCTTCTTGAATGCCATAATGATTTAATTCGGCCTTATTAGGTTTAATCCTCGCGATGATATTCGATCAATCCGATCATCGGGTTCTTTATTACGGTTCCCAGATCAAATTCATAAGCGCTGCAAAGGTCTTTCAACACATCCTTAAATCCAAATGCAATACTCCCCACGAAACTTACCGGAAGCGTCCAGGTCTCCCGGTATTTACATAGGTGATTAAAGAAAAAATCATTGAGACCGTCCTCGATGATGTTTTCTACCATATAGTGACCCCTATTCTCAGCCAGGAAACGGGCGAAACTGGCCAGATACCTGTTTGCAAGCGGCTTCTTATATACATTCTCAAGGATCTCCACATTATTGGTCACGTATGTAGCATCGAACCTTGCACGCAGGTCTTCATCAAATGTATTGTATAGATAATACTGCAACACGCGTTTCCCCAAATAGGCCCCACTCCCTTCATCACCCAGCACGTATCCGATCCCGGGGCTGTTCTTGACTACTTTCTTTCCGTCGAAGTAACAGGAATTGGAACCAGTACCAAGAATGCAGGCGATTCCTTTCTCATTGCCACATACTGCCCTGGCCGCGGCCATCAGGTCGTGATTGACATCCACTACAGCTTCGGGAAAAATCTTCTTAATCGCCTTCTTCACGAGACGCGCATTATTGGGATTGGCGCATCCGGTGCCGTAATAGTAAACCTCGTCTACCTGCGTCTTGCCTAACGAAGGCTTTAGTTCTTTTGTAAGAAGTTCGATTATTTGTTCAGTATTCAGAAAGTAGGGACTAATGCCCTGCGTGAATACCGTTTTTGTTTGTTTCTTATTGACAAGACACCATTCTGCTTTTGTGGCGCCACTATCTGCTATTAATTTTGTGGAAGACATACAATCTGTTAATGACCTAGCGTTTAAGCAATTAATGGTTTATGAAAATGTACAGTGCTATTCGCTTGTGTTGCGCTCATCATTGAATAGTGGTGATTGAACTATAAACCATCCAACCTTTTGAAGGTTTTAGCTATTTTGCGTCAAATTACATTAAAATACAAGATGGGAAATAAAAAATTGCAGGTTTGGCTACCGTTGATTTTTTCAGTAGTGATGATTATCGGTATGTTTTTAGGTTATGGACTCGGTGGAGGAAAAAAATTCTTCAAGATAGATCAGAAGACGTCTTTGCAGGAGGCAATGGATGTCATTAAGAGGAATTACGTAGATAAAATCAATACAGATTCTTTACAGACCGGCGCAATACAGGAGATGATGAGTAAGTTGGATCCGCACTCCGTATATTATCCACCAGTAGAACTGAAGGCAGCCAATGAAGATCTCGCCGGCAACTTCGAAGGCATTGGCGTCGAGTTTAATGTCTTCGACGACACTGTCAATATCGTGTACGTGATTCCGAATGGCCCAAGCGACGTAGCCGGTCTACAGATCGGTGACAAGATCCTTAAAGTAAATGACTCTTCTGTTATCGTACATAACCTGGCAACTGACAGGATAAAGGAATTGATCCGTGGCTCAGGCGGCTCGAAGGTGGTACTCTCAATCATACGCAACAATGCTTCGAAGACCATCACCGTTACTCGAGGCACAATCCCTGTCCCGTCGGTTGATGCTGCTTTCATGATCGATCCGAGCACAGGGTATATCAAGCTGACCAAATTTACCAAAACGAGTTATGAGGAATTCATGCGTGCACTGGAGAACCTCCAGCAGCAGGGAATGACGCAGCTCATCTACGATCTGCGTGGAAATGGTGGAGGATGGATGGATGAGGCGATCAATATGGCAGACGAGTTTCTTGATGGCGACAAACTAATCGTATATACTGAAGGGAGCAATAATCCAAAGCATGAATACAGGAGCCGCAGACCGGGGTTGTTTGAGAAAGGGAAAGTAGTGTTGCTGGTGGATGAATATTCAGCAAGCGCCAGTGAGGTGCTTGCGGGGGCAGTACAAGACTGGGACAGGGGAACCATTATCGGAAGAAGAACGTTCGGCAAGGGATTGGTGCAAGAACAATTTGAATTGGAAGATGGCTCCGCCTTAAGGCTAACGGTGGCAAGATATTTTACTCCACTAGGGCGTAGCATACAGCGGCCATATGATAAGGGAAGAAAGGAGTACATGGATGAGATTTGGCACCGGTTCTCCAATGGAGAGACGCTTTATGCGGATTCCAACAAGATCAGGAATGGAACTGCCTTTAAGACGAACAAGGGAAAGACGGTGTATGGTGGAGGTGGCATCATGCCCGATATTTTTGTCGCTGTGGATACATCCACATATCCATCACAGGTCAATCACATGCTACTCGACGGCCGCTTCAATAATTATGTGTACCAGTATTACCTGCAGCATAAGCGTCAGATGGATGCCTATACATCCGCTACTGACTACGTGAAGCGTTTCAACCAAATGGAGGAGATATGGAACGGCTTCGTGAACTATGCGGCTAAGGATACCATTGATCTTCGTAGTGTGACTGCAAAACAGAAGGAAGGACTTCAAAGAAGATTAGAGGCATACCTGGCGAGGTTTAAGTGGAGAAATACCGGCTTTTACCAGGTGTTGAATAGCAAGGATCCGGTGATTGTGGTAGCAATGGCTGAACTAAAAAAGTGATTTCACGCAAAGACGCAAAGTCTCGCAAAGTCGCAAAGGGCTTACATAAAGAGCCTGCTCATACCTTAATCATAATCTTCATTAATGGAGCAAAGGCGCTAAGGGAAAACTAAGTTTTAATCTTAGAAATCTCTTAGCGCCTTTGCGAAACTTGGCGTCTTTGCGAGAAACCATTTAGACGGTTGGATTTCCCTTATTCTCATCCCACCATTTCTTCTCCATTTTATATGACCCAAAGAGTCCGATGCCTCCGCCAATAGCGATCAGGGCAAAATATACTGCTGGATTCCCATCTGTACGATGACGATATGTATTTGCTCCATAGGTCTCGGTGACGAAGTCGTGGGGCAATATATAGCTATCGAGCATATAGGCAAGGAACAAGCCGATGCCGGATCCGATGAGCAACAATGCCCATTTCAGGTTTTTGTAGGGCGCGGGCCTGTTGACCGTTTCCCTTGGATTCATGTTCTTTTCGATCATGGCCAGGTTCTGACGGGTTTTGAGATAATAGATTCCGAAGATCATGGCGAAACCGCCGGCAAACATGGTAAGTGGTATTAAGACTTCTGGGCCTTGCATAACTTTAAATTTTATTATTTATTGATTTTGTTCGTTTTGTCCTGATATGACTACAGCTTTTAAACCCAGGTTACAGTCGTTCAGGACTTTTTTTGAACTATTTACAAATCATATGACTACAACACGAACGGACTGGTTACAGGTCTGGCGATAATACGATTAACGTTTAAGGGTTTAACGTTTAACGTTCTGATTTCCGGAAACGCATTATATAATCCAACGGTCATTACTTTCGAAACTCTGTTGGCACTATCTAAAAAGGAAACCCCGATCTAAATAACGTTAAACGTTAAACCCTTAAACGTTAAACGTCGAATTCCTCGTACCTTTCTGTAACCTTCCTTCTTCGCCCGTAGTCATATTAAGCGATGTCAACCGGACAGAATGATAATGAGATCATTAGCCAAGTGCTAAGTGGTAACCAGCAGGCATATGCCGCCCTGGTGAATCGCTACCAGAGCTATGTATTCACACTGACTCTTCGAATTACCAAAAACAGGGAAGACGCAGAGGAAGTGGCGCAAGACGTATTTATTAAGGCGTATCGGGCATTGGCTGATTTCAAGGGTAACTCGAAGTTCAGCACCTGGCTTTATACGATCGCTAATAATACCTGTATTACATTCCTCCGGAAGAAGAAGCTTGAAATACATTCGTTAGACAATGAAGGGGTATTCGAAGTAGCTGATAGCCAGGACTCAGGCCTTCGTGCGAACCTGGTGGAACAGAAATCGAAGGTGACGATGGTCAACAGTGCGATTAGCCTGCTAAATCCTGACGATGCGCAGATCATCACGCTGTTTTATAAAGGCGAGCAGAGTCTCGAGGAGATCGCGACAATCCTGGGCCTTGAAACAAACACAGCAAAGGTTCGCCTACATAGGGCAAGGACACGATTGAAAGAAAAAATGGAAAAACATTTCAGTGCAGAGGTTAGAGATATTTACAATTAAATTGTTGTTATGGAAGCACATCTTGATAATATGGAGGAACGCCTGTGGAGCTATATCGATGGCACTGCTCCACGCGCCGAAGTTTCGGCCATTGAGCAATTACTCATTGACAATGCTGAATGGAAAGCTAAGTATGGCGAGTTACTGGAGGTGAATGAGCTCCTACGCTCCTCAGAGCTGGAAGAGCCTTCGCTTCGCTTCACTAAGAATGTGATGGAAGAAATAACAAGGCTGCATATCGCACCCGCAACAAGCACTTATATCAATAAAAGGATCATCTGGGGTATCGGCCTCTTTTTCATCACACTCGTTATCGGCTTCCTGGTGTATGGGTTCGGCCAGGTCAACTGGAGTGAAAAGGGTGGAACATCCATTCCCTTCGACCTCGGTAAAGTTGACTATACCCGGTTCTTCAATAATAGTTACGTCAATGTATTTATGATGATCAACGTAATACTCGGATTGTTCCTTCTCGATAGGTATTTGGCGAATAAGAGGAGGAAGTTTCGCGAGGAAAGTTAGTTGAGTGGTTGATTGGGCTTGCCAGTGACCAATCTTCATAAATCACAACAATCAACTTAATCAACTTAATCAACCTAGTCAACTTACCACCCACTCCACAATGCTCGATGATTCACCAATCATCTTGTCCGGTAAAACCCTTCTGTTCGCAGGAGGGTTTTTTGCGTTCTGGCCTAATCTGTGACTTTATCGGGGACAACGGCAAGATTCTTACCTTTGCCCCAATACAATTGCTGCATGGACATCAAGAATAATATACTCGAAACGATAGGCAACACGCCGATGATAAGGCTTAATAAGATTACAAAGGATTTTCCATGTCAAGTTGTCGCGAAAGTCGATTACTTTAATCCCGGAAACTCTATCAAAGACCGAATGGCGTTGAAGATGGTGGAAGTAGCCGTCCAGGAAGGAAAGCTAAAACCTGGTGGCACGATCATCGAAGGCACTAGTGGAAATACTGGAATGGGGCTCGCTCTTGCAGCAGTCGTCAAAGGATTCAAATGCATTTTCGTCACTACAGATAAGCAATCGAAAGAGAAGGCCGATATCCTTAAGGCCGTAGGAGCCGAGGTGATCGTCTGCCCTACCAATGTAATACCTGAGGACCCCCGCAGCTATTATAGTGTGGCTAAGAGACTGGCTACGGAGATTCCGAATTCATTTCACATGAACCAGTATGACAATCTCGCAAACCGGTTGGCGCACTACGAGACTACGGGCCCAGAGATATGGAACCAGACCGATGGCAAGCTTACGCACCTTGTGTGCACGGCTGGGACCGGGGGTACAATTACGGGAGTGGCGATGTATCTCAAAGAAAAAAAACCAAACATACAAATCTGGGCCATTGATGTTTACGGTTCTTTGCTCACAAAGTACTTCCGTACTGGAGAAGTGGATATGAAAGAGGTGCATCCATACATTTCGGAAGGATTTGGGGAGGATTTCGTACCGCTCAACTACGACATGAGCGTGATAGATCATTTCGAACAGGTGACGGATAAAGATGGTGCGGTGATGGCCAGGAAACTCGCGAAAGAAGAAGGGATATTCTGTGGATATAGTGCTGGCAGCTGTATACAGGGATTGATGCAATTGAAGAGCAGGCTCACGAAAGACGACATGGTGGTGTGCATATTTCATGACCACGGCAGTCGCTATGTCGGAAAAATATATAATGATCAATGGATGATTGAGCGGGGTTTCCTCGATGTGAAGACTTTCAAGGATGTGATCAGCTCGAGAGGCACGAAGCGCCTGATCACGATAGAACCAGGGCAGACGGTTGCAGAGGCGGTAGAATTGATGAAGAAATACGACATCGAGCAAATACCCGTTATCAATGGAAATGGGCCAATGGGCGCGATTTCCGAAGGCGGACTTTTCCAAAAGATCTTCGACAACCCAGAAATAAAAAACTCCAAAGTAGCCGATGTCATAGAGCCTTCACTTCCTATTGTGGCCTTCGATACACCGGTGGAGAAGTTAAGCTCGCTGATCCATAAGGGCAATGGTGCAGTCCTGTCAAAAGATGATGGCGGGAATTATCACATTGTTACGAAGTATGATATTCTGCAGGCGCTAGGATGATGAGTGAATGGTGAGTGGTCAATGGTCAGTGGTGAGTAGTGAGTAGTGAGTAGTGAGTGGATGCTGATTACAGAGACATGCTTTCATTTTTCGAACAGGCATAGAATTTTCAAATTGCAGACACCACTCACTATTCACTATTGACCACTCACTGTTTGACATTCATCAAATCAGAAATCGTTTGCGTAAGGCCTAATTAGTAAATTTACTCAAACAGCAACGTTAATGGCGCAACATCAATCTCGCTGCTTTACTAGTTGATCTGTAGTGATTATCGTATTAAAGTTTAGTTGTTTTGCTCTACTTTCTTAATGCTTTGCCAATTATTTTTGATGCCGAAGTTGATTGGTCAACAATCTGAAAAGATCCAACATCAATCGAAAAAACCAAGAAATCCAATATCACTAAGAACAACCAAAAACCAAAAATCCAAATCCTGAGAAAAGACCACCCGATTTTTATCGGGCAAAAAAAATCCAGTATCAATCAACTTCTTTCCTTTTTTAAGACCGTTTTTATATCCAATACCTTAGAAGAAACATCCAACCCTTAGAAAGACCGAAACAAACCGTCCAAGAAGAAATTCGAAACCAAAACCAATCCTTAGGAAATTCACTAACCCAATCCTTGAAAACCAGATCCAGATCCTGTAGAAAAACCAAACCGTCCATTTCCTTGAAGACCATCAGTCACCGTGTCCAAATCCATGAAAAGAATTAACATCCGGACCCCCTCTGCTAGCTTTCGTTAGCAGGGGGCGCGGTGATGCTCTTGGCCGTTCTCTTTTCGATTTATTTTCCCTTTCCCAATTTCAACTAATTTGCAGCTAGAAGGACTCCGTAGGAGTAATTTCGGCGATGCTATCATTTACAGACCAGACCCAGCATACCATTAATCTGCCGCGTATTCCGCGTAGGATCGTCTCGTTAGTCCCGTCACAGACAGAGCTGCTATTTGACCTGGGGTTGAATGAAGAAGTAGCAGGCATCACCAAATTCTGTGTGCACCCACAGCAATGGTTTCATTCTAAGCCCAAAGTAGGAGGCACCAAGCAGCTGAACATGGACGCCATCCATGCCCTACTCCCCGACCTCATCATAGCTAACAAAGAGGAGAACGTGAAGGAGCAGGTTGAGGAACTAATCAACTACTACCCAGTCTGGATAAGCGATGTGAACACGCTTGATGATGCTTATGAAATGATCACCCAGGTAGGGGCCATTACAGGCAAGGAAAGGAATGCCTTGTTGCTGGTGAATCGCATCAGGAGCAAGTTTTCCCAATTACCCCATTCAAATCAGCCTCTATCGGCCGCCTACCTGATCTGGCAAAATCCATACATGACTGTCGGAGGCGACACCTTCATTCATGCCATGCTCCAGTCTGCCGGATTCTACAACGCTTTTTCACACCTTTCCCGCTATCCCAAAGTAAGCCTGGAGGATATTCGTGCTACGAATTGCGACCTGGTTTTTCTGTCTTCGGAGCCCTACCCCTTCAAACGGAAACACATTGACGAACTGCAGTCCGAGCTACCTACAACCAGGCTTGTGTTGGTTGACGGGGAAATGTTTAGCTGGTATGGAAGCAGGCTTGCAGAAGCGCCAGCGTATTTTGAGAAGCTTTCCGCTCGAACCTTGTGAGACAAGTGCAGGAGAGACCGCGGAGAGCGTATTCCGAGAGTACAGACCCAATTCCCGATTACTGATTCCTAATTCCTAAACGGTGATCTAATCCAATCTCGTATCTTGACCCCGATGAGTTTCACCGAAAATAGAAACAGTCTTCATGGTGATGAAGGCGATAAGCCTTCCCGGAAGAAACCCATGTACCCGGTAAATGATCAATTGCGGCATTACCTACGTATCCATGGACGGGAAGTAAGGCTTCCTGTCACATATTCTAACCTTCTCAACTATACCTGGTCGGTTCCTATTCTCGATAAAACCGGAAAGGACACATTGTGGGAGAAGACATCTTATGATAGCCGCGACTGGGATTTTATTCGGGAAGGACTCGTGCAGATATATGCTATCCTCAAGACCGAGGGAGATCTAAGCTTCATTAACCATCTTGATGTGGCAAGGATCGACTATTGCAGTTTTGGCAACTCTCACCCTTTCCGTATAAGGATCGTCAATAAATTCAACGACAACTATGATCACTATTATATCAAGATTGCGGACGCTTCGCGAATATATGGCCTCGAACTCGAGCATGTGTTGTCGCCAAACCGAATAACATTCTTTACCTGCGACAACACACTGGTAGAAGAACACATCCCGGGAATCCCCGGCGATGTATTCATCCAACAAATGATGAACGATCCGGTAACCAATAAGATCCGGCTGGCGAAGGAATTTGTGAAGTTTAACGAGCGATGCTTCGTTCGCCTGCTCGGCGATATGCGCAGTTATAATTTCGTGGTGGATATCACGCCTGATATCGAGGACTATCAATACCGCATCCGGGCTATAGATTTCGACCAGCAGTCGTTCGAGGGCCGAAAGAATCTTTACCTGCCGCAGTTTTTCAAAGAAAACTACCCTTATGTTGACCTTTCAATAAAGCACCTCAACAAAGAGTCCATCGCGCAATACCAGGCTGAAGAAAGAACGATGATCACATTTCGGCTCGCTTCCTCCCGGTACCGAATCAAGGAACTTCTAGATATAATGTCAAAAGACACAATTTCCACCCACGAGAAAACGAAACAATTAAGAGACCAACTAAACGAACACTTTCATACAACGACATTCCACAAATCGCAATCGATGGGACAAGTAGTGAAGCGGCAATTGAAACATACACTACAGAAGAACCTAATGATGATTCAGAAGAATTTTGGGAAGACGGCGGATTGAAGCCCAAGGTTTAACGTTTAAAGGTTTAAGAGTTTAACGTTCTGATTCTAGAATCACCTAATAAAGTATTGAATCCAACTGATTTCAGAACGTTAAACTCTTAAACCTTTAAACGTTAAACGAACCAGCTTTCAATCGCAACTTCTGTTTTTTTCCTCTACCTTAGCGCCTGCCTGCCATCCCCTGTTTATTCGGGGAATAACCTATTAATCACTTAAAACAACATCACCACGATGGGAAAGTACAAAGCCGGGGTGCTCTTCGGCGAGGATCTTGCAGCACTCTACAAAGACGCGAAAGAAAATAAGTTTGCCCTACCAGCAGTAAATACGATCGGTACTAATACGATCAATGCCACGCTTGAGACGGCGGCAAAGGTAAATTCACCAGTCATCATACAGTTCTCTAATGGCGGTGCGCAATTCATAGCAGGGAAAGGAATGCCTAACGATAAGCTACAGGGAAATATCTCTGGTGGAATCTCGGGTGCCCTGCATATTCACAATGTCGCAAAACATTATGGCGTAGCCGTAGTACTTCACACTGACCACGCATCCAAGAAATGGCTGCCTTGGATCAGTGGCCTCATCGATGCCGGCGAACAGTATTTTAAAGAAAAGAAGCAGCCGTTATTTAGTTCTCACATGCTCGACCTCAGCGAAGAGCCTATCGAAGAGAACATACAGACCTCCGTGGAATTCTACAAGCGAATGAAGCCGCTGGGAATGGGAATTGAGATCGAACTTGGTGTGACTGGAGGTGAAGAGGATGGTGTAGATAATAGTGACGTCGAGAACTCCAAATTATACACCCAGCCCGAAGACGTGGCCTATGCATTCAAGGAACTGAGCAAAATAGGAAACCTTTTCACTGTAGCTGCCGCATTTGGAAACGTTCACGGCGTATATAAACCCGGAAACGTAGAACTCCGCCCGGAAATATTAAACAATAGCCAGGTCTACATACAAAAGGAACTGAAAACTGCCGAGAAGCCGGTATTCTTCGTCTTCCATGGAGGTAGCGGGTCTCCCCAGCACCAGATACGCGAGGCGATCGGGTATGGAGCTATCAAGATGAACATTGATACCGACTTGCAGTGGGCTTTTTGGGAAGGAGTACTTAACAATTACAAGAAAAGTGAAGGCTTCCTCCAGGGACAACTAGGCAATCCCGAGGGAGATGATAAGCCAAACAAGAAATACTATGATCCTCGGGTTTGGCTCCGCAAAGGCGAAGAGACTTTTTGCAAGCGGCTTGAAGTGGCGTTTGAGGATCTCAATTGTATCGGTCGGAACGGCTAATCTCACGCAAATCGCATATGAATGTAGGAATCGGGAATTAGGAATTGGGTATCACGATTCCAGATTCCCGATTACTAATTCCAAAATACCTCTGCGCCTCCGCGCCTTTGCGTGAAACCTTTGCGAAAAATTAGGCTTTCCC
The DNA here is from genome assembly GCA_014379965.1 of Chitinophagaceae bacterium. GTDB lineage: Bacteria > Bacteroidota > Bacteroidia > Chitinophagales > Chitinophagaceae > VBAT01. The sequence goes on along the minus strand of JACMKU010000142.1, from coordinate 45,499 downwards.
AAAACATCCCAACCTCATCCGCTGTTATTTATGTGGTAATTTGCGCTATGTAAACCAGCCGATTTTTATGAAACAGGAATTCTTACGCCACATTCTCGAAAAACAGAAAGATGCCCAGGCCGTTCCTCCCAATGACCTCATTGCAGAATGGGCATTGAAACTGGTCGCCCTTTTATTTCCCGAGCGCTCGGATACTGTATCCACGTCCGTGGAGGAAATTGAAAATAATTTCACCACCCTTGAAGTACAGCTAGGCCGCATATTGAATGCGACGACGGCCTGCCAGGAATGCAATGCAGCAGAAAAGGCAAAACGTTTTTTCCAATTAGTTCCAGGCCTATACCGTGTTTTAAATACAGATATAGAAGCATTGCTCGATGGAGATCCTGCAGCACGCACACGTTTCGAAGTGATCAGGGCCTATCCTGGTTTTTACGCCATCAGTTTTTATCGTATCGCCCATGCGCTTGTTCGGCTCGAAGTACCTCTTCTGCCGAGGATCATCACAGAGTATGCTCATTCCAAAACAGGGATCGACATCCATCCAGGGGCGATCATTGGTGAATATTTCTTCATCGATCACGGTACCGGTATTGTCGTGGGTGAAACATGCATCATCGGAGATCATGTCAAACTTTACCAGGGTGTCACGCTGGGCGCTTTGAGTGTTGACAAATCGATGGCGCACATAAAGCGACATCCTACTGTAGAAGATCACGTGATCATTTATTCCGGAGCGACCATCCTGGGTGGCGAGACAGTCATCGGACATCATAGCATCATTGGTGGTAATGTCTGGCTGACAAAGAGCATCCCTCCCTGTTCTACTGTATATCATAGGCCGGATATTGAGGTGGTGGCCGCGATGGAGGAAAAGCAATAGGCAATATGCAATAGACAATAACCCATTGCCAGTTGCCAATTGCTTATTGCCTATTGGCTATTTGATCTTTCAGACTCTTACGAACTTACATTTATGCATTCTCTCGCAGACTTGGTTGGGAATACTCCAATGGTGGAATTGAAGAAACTCAGTCCAAATCCGAAGGTTACTATTTATGCTAAACTGGAAGGCAATAACCCCGGTGGTAGTGTGAAGGATCGGCCGGCATTGAACATGATCCGGTCTGCAATCGAACGCGGCGATATCGGGTCGGGCACACAACTGATAGAAGCCACTAGCGGGAATACTGGAATCGCTTTAGCAATGATCGCGCGATTGTATGACCTGGATATTGAACTCGTGATGCCCTCCACTTCTACCCGCGAGCGCACGCTTACCATGGAGGCCTTTGGCGCCAAGGTCACACTCCTCGATAGCATTGAAGTTTGCAGGGACTACGCAGACGAAAAGGCGGCCACTGGGAAGTTTTATATACTTAACCAATTTGCAAACCCTGACAACTACCTCGCGCACTACAAAACAACTGGCCCCGAGATATGGCGCGACACAAAAAAATCGCTTACGCATTTTGTGAGTTCTATGGGGACTACCGGAACGATCATGGGTTGCTCCCGGTATTTCAAAGAGATCGATCCTTCCATTCAAATCGTCGGCTGCCAGCCAACAGAAGAATCTTCCATCCCAGGTATTCGTCGCTGGCCAACCGAATACTTACCCAAGATCTTCGAACCCGATCGCGTAGACAGAGTGATGGATGTGTCGCAACAGGAGGCCACACTGATGACCCGCCAACTGGCGAAGGTAGAAGGCATCTTCGCAGGCATGAGCAGCGGCGGAGCGGCATCGGCGGCAATAAGACTTGCAAAAGAACTAGATAAGGGTGTCATCGTTTTCATTGCCTGCGACCGCGGAGATAGATACTTAAGTAGTTCATTATTTGGGTAGGTTGATACTGGATGCTTGATACTAGATGCTAGATACTGGATGCTGGATGCCATCGCTGACTTGATCGGAACCCTTCGAAAGGTTAGGGAAATCTCCAATCCAGGAAAGCATCCAGTATCCTCGGACGAAGCAATATGCCTTATCCATGATAGATCCAGAATCCTCTTTAAGGTTTCAATAATGCATTGATCCATTTTTGAATCACGGAAAAAAATTACCTTAGGCAAAGCAACTACAGGTCTTCGCTCCGGCAACACTTCAAAGCAAAAAATGGTGAAGGTTGTATCACGAGGCGGCGGGCTTTGATTAGAAATATTTATTTTGGTGAGCGACCACCAGGACGGTTGCGAACCGATTAAAATCAAACTGCCGGATCATGAGAATTCTACTACAACAAATCGCTATCGGATCTTTCGCAGCCGGATTGATTGCGTTATCCGCGTGCACACAGAAAAAAACTGAACCCTCGAACGATGAGATAACCGCAATCGATCTGAAACGAGGCGAAGTCATCCTTTGCGGACCGCCAGAGAAGGAATTCGGCGCCGTTGGATTTGAATCATCGTGTTCGCAAGCTGTAAAGGAGGATTTTAGCCTGGCCATTGCGCTGCTGCATTCTTTTGAATATGACGAGGCTGAAAAAGTATTCGCGAAGGTCATTGACAAGGAACCGGGATGTCCCTTGGCCTACTGGGGCGTTGCTATGGCGAATTATCATCCACTATGGGCCCCTCCTACACCGGAAGAATTTGAGAAAGGGTCTAAGGCTATCGCCATTGCGAGATCCCTGAAGCCAGGGTCGAAGAAAGAATCAGATTACATCGATGCGATAGCCGTGTTTTACAAAGATTGGCAAAAGGTCGATCATGCCACCCGAAGCAATAATTACGAGAAGGCAATGGAGAAATTGTATGCGACTTATCCGGATGATAAGGAGGCGGGAATTTTTTATGCCCTTGCACTTGACGGAGCCGCCAATCCCTCCGATAAGACATATGCTAAGCAGAAAAAGGCAGGTGATGTGTTGAATGCAATTTACCCAGATCAACCGGTTCATCCCGGCATCATTCATTACATTATTCATAGTTACGACAATCCAGAATTAGCGGGCCTCGCATTATCCGCGGCTAGAAAATATGCGTCAATCGCGCCGTCGTCTGCACACGCTCAACACATGCCCTCACACATCTTTACAAGACTTGGGAAATGGGACGAATCGATTAGTTCAAACCTAGTCGCTTCGTCATCCGCAAAGTGCTATGGTGAAAGCACCGGGATAAAAGGCCATTGGGATGAAGAATTACATACCCTTGATTACCTGATATACGCCTATCTACAGCGAGGGGACAACCTACATGCGAAACAACAAATAGATTATCTCCGTTCCATCAAGGAAGTGTTTCCGATCAATTTTAAGGTCGCATATGCTTTTGCTGCGGGACCTGCACGGTATGCACTTGAAAATAAACTGTGGAAGGAAGCTGCGAGCCATCAACTTTACCCGCAAACGCTCGAATGGGAAAAGTATCCCTGGCAAAAAGCAATTTTCCATTTCGCAAAGCTTATGGGAAATGTAAATATCAACCAACTTGATTCGGCGAAATTGGAGTTACGAAACCTATCGCAGTTGCATGATACACTTACCAGGCAGAAAGATACATATAAGGCCAACCAGGTACAGATCCAGATGAAGACGGGTGAATCCTGGATATTATTTAAGCAAGGAAAACGTGACCAGGGATTGGCGCTAATGAGCGCCGCCGCGGACCTTGAAGACAAAACGCAAAAACATTCGGTAACACCGGGTGAAGTCATACCAGCAAGAGAATCGCTTGCGGAAATGCTTATGCAGATGAATAAGTCTGTAGAGGCCTTGAAGGCTTACGAAGCCGTGTTGAAGCAACAACCCAATCGCTTCAATGCACTGTACGGCGCAGCAGTAGCTTCGGAAAGGATAAAAAACGCGGAGAAGGCCGGACAGTATTACTCGCAGTTATTAGCCATTAGTTTTACAGAATCGACACGCCCTGAACTTGGAAAGGCTAAAGAATATTTACAATCACACGACCAGGGTCTCACGCGGCGATAGAATAGCGACCCGATGGGATCGATCAATTGAACATTAAGAAAGAAAATAACAAATGAACAAATACAACCTCCCTCATTTCGGAGAACTTGATCTCGATTCGCTGGAAGAATACAACGATGTTGACATTGAATTTAAAGGGCAGCCCGTACAGATCGACCTCAATTTCGAAGGCAAGACTATAACCCCCAAAAGGCTGGATGTTGTGAAGCATTTTATCGGGCAACTCCTGGAGCACGACGAACGGAACTTGAAAGAGATACGCAAGGACTACGAAGATGGTGATACTGTGAAGGAATATATTGATCATCATCTTGAAGAGGTCGGCCCGGAAGAGTATGATGGCGTCATTGATTTCGAAGATGAAACAAAAACGCCCCAGGAGCAGTTGCTATCCGCACTACGATTGGTGCGTATAGGCCTGTATCCAGATAGCGAGGACAAGTTTGCCATTTTCGATTACTCCATCGGCCAGGAGCTCACCCAATACTTAGTGGTGGTTAACACCGATGAGAAAGGAAATTTAGACTACATGACCATGGAGAGTTAAACAAGAATAATTAAAAATTATGACAGCCAATCCCTGGTTTCTTCTCGTGCTCATGTTGCCCGTTTGCGGAATTTCACAGACTGCGAAACCTGCCGATAGTTCTCTCATTAAGTTAGTAACGGTACAATTTCGGGTTGATATGTCAGGACCTATTAAAGCCGGGAAAGTTGTTCGAACGGTAGGCCTCCGTGGAGGTCCGGCACCTCTGGCCTGGAATAAGTCAATCATGATGACGGATGCTAACAAAGATGGGATATTCGAAGCGAAGGTGTCATTTGAGCCAAACGATCCTTCGGTGCGCGTCAACTACAAATACCTGGTCGATACTCTGTGGGAAGACGCTCCAAATCGAGCTGCAAGACTTATCAAGGGATCCGTTTTGCCTGTTGATAAATGGAATGTCGTCGAGCTCAATCAGAGAGAATCGTTTCAGGATTCAATAGAGCACCGTGAGCTCACGGCGACAATTTCATTGCTCGACAGTTTACTTTTTAATTCCTATAATGAATGTAAACTCGATGTCTATGCGGATTTGTTCTCTGAGGATTTGGAATTTTACCATGATCGTGGCGGGCTGTCCACTTCGAAAAGCGATATGGTCAACGCTGTGAAGAATAATATCTGTAACAAAGTAAGAAGGGAGCTCGCTCCTGGTAGCATTGAAGTATCACCCATTCCCGGATTTGGAGCAATTGCATTGGGTTCTCATCGGTTTCATAACCTAGTTGAGAAATCTACTTCGAGATATGCGAAATTCGTGATTATATGGCAATATAAAGACGCACGTTGGCGAGTTACGAGGGTAATAAGTCTTCATTAAGATATTTGGGCATTCTTGCAATTCAAATCACTCTATTATCCATGAATCAACTGGACGAAATTGTCTATGATATTGAACTCCACTCGGTAGGCGGCATCCGGCGGCACTTCGAGGCAGGTATCAGTCCAAACGTACATTATAAAGGCAAGCCGTTATTCGATACGCTGATTAGCATGTACACTCGCGGGCCGAGGTTCAGCGATTGTGTGCAGTGTTTCGTTGACCATGGTCTCATATTCGAGGATAAGGCAGTACTCAGCGTATTGAGGGATGATGCGAAGGAACTTGAGAGGCTTATAAAGGCCGACCCAACCACTGTATCCAAGCAATATTCACTGAGCAATGCCTTTACTCCCTTCGATAAGGTTACCCTCCTACATATTTGCGCAGAGTTCAATCACCTCTCCTGCGCCAGGGTACTCATAGCTAACGGCGCAGATATTAATGCAAAAGCGGGATACGATGAAGATGGTTTCGGTGGGCAGACGCCGATTTTTCATACAGTTAATCAGAACCAGAATAATTCGGGAGAGATAATGGATTACCTGCTGTCGATGCCGATCGATCTTACAACTATTGTTAAAGGATTGGTCTGGGGAAAAGGACAGGATTGGGAAACGCTCATTCCCGCGGTTAACCCCATTAGCTACGCCATGATGGGAATGCTGCCTCAGATGCACCGTCGTGAGGTAGTGGTCGCCGAAGTTGTCTCTCGATTAATAAAGCATGCTTATGGCATAGACTACACCCCACGCAATGTGCCGTGCAAATACCTACAATGATACTGGGAAGATGTCGAATGATCCTTTACCGAAACACTAGGCCGCACCGCGCAAATTATCGCCTACTTGTGGACTGATGTGCGGTACAATGAAGCGGAATGAAACAGTAGTAATGCGCTGGCGGTGATTGGAGATGATAATTTTCCCGCCCATTTTCTCCGCTACTGGCAAAACATTTTGCAAAGCACAGGCCACCCCATAAGTATGACAGCTATTGTTATCGGTAACATTCAACTGAAGGATATTAGGAGCGACCACTTCGGTGGAAATTCTTATGCAACTCTCGTCGGAATACATTACCACCGCCGCGAGCATACCATTTAATACTGGAAGAATGGATTCTGCAGGAGTTGACATTTCCAGGTTCGGTGAAACCTCGTTGATGATAAAGCTTTTCTTTGCCTGTAAAAACGGAAGTAAGGCCTGGTTGAGTATGCCGACTAACGGCTGCAATGGAATTGATGTTTCCTCATCACCAGGGGTCAGATGCCCGACGTCACTCATAGGTACGAATTAATTACAAAAATTCTTTCATAGTTGGTACAGATCAAAGGTGGTAGTGGCAAGTAAAAGGGCCTCGAGAAATACTGACGGGTTGGTTCGACCCGACATTCGATACTGGTTGCAAAGAAAACATTTCACCAGGGAGAAAAAAATAGTATTATCTACGATATCCTGGTAATAATAACACTATTTACATCGTAGAGTTTAAACTACACTGTTAAATCGTATTGACAATGTTGATTCGGTACTAGCCTGCTACCATTAATGAAGTCACTTTCCCTCAGTCATGTTAACACTCTCCTGCTCTACAGGGAATCTAAAAGAGATCGTCGTTATCTTCTGTCGCTGGTTAGTGATATCCAGGCGACCGCCGATCTTCTCAGCCAGTGGTACAACATCCTGAAGGCTCAAAGCAACGGCATAGGTATTATAACAATTGTCATCTTTTATGTTAATCTCTATCATTTTGCCGTAAAGCTCCTTTGCCGAGATATAGATGTGGCTTTCCTTCACGTGAGTGATCACGGCGTTAAGAAGACCCCCGATGACAGAGTTGACGACCATCTGATTGGTATTTATCCGCAATTTATCGCTCACATTGTTCACCAAGGAATTGCTGTTACGCATAGCGGCTGCTAAATAACTTTTGATATTGCTATCGACGAGCTGGTACAATGAACCGCTGGTGTTTTCCAATGTATTTTCCGGTGTCATACTGTTCGATTTTAATAATGAATGAAAATTTTCATCGGGTACGGATCATCGAACTCAATAAGGGCCGGCCGTCCGCCGGCCCAGGTTCTTCATAGGATTGCTTTTTCAAAGGATATTGGACTCATGTTTCACGGGGCTAGTATCTTGGTTTTTTCATGTCAATAGTATTCACGCCTGTGTACGAGCATAGGCATGACAATATCTTATCGGAGTTTTATACCTCCCTCGGAATTATGATGTTTGTGTTTTGTAGTAATTAAAATCACTACATCTTCGCTTGGTTGTGGTACGGATTGGAGTAATTATGATAGGCTCAAGGTTCGCAAGTGCAACCCCCTTATTCGAAAACCGTGCCACTGATTTACATATAAATTTTGGCAATTCTTCAACTGTGATTTTCAAGTGGTTAAATATCTTTTTTGACAAACGTCAAGAAGTAGAATTAAGTGTTTTTCCAAACATTTTTGCGAGCATACCATAGAGCTCCGGATGTTTACGTTCCAGTAAATCCGGACGCTCGAAAAAATACTCTGCCGCTACTGCAAAAAACTCTGCCTGGTTTGTCGCGCCATATGGGTTTATGTCGGAATCATTCTTCCTGATCTGCCGGATATTCTTGAGCATCATCTCAAGCCATGGCATGATATATCGGTGCCGCAGTAGCAGCTCCGGTATTCCATCGACTTCTCCATCGGTCTTATCGATCAGGTGTACGAATTCATGTATGGCCGTATTATGCTTGTCTGACTGGTTGGCGAATCCCTGTCGTAAGGCGGGTTGTGAAATGATCATCACCTGTTGCATCGCACCTTCACCTACCATACCCATGACAGACCGATCACTACCCTTCTGTTCAAACTCCGTATTGAATGTTTCCGGGTATACCATCACCTCATTTAGGTTGACGTACTCCCACCTATCAAAATTAAAAATGGGTATGATGGCGCTGGCACCGATGAAGACACGGTCCAGGTCCTCGACCTCTGTCCCAATTCCAACGATACGCACCCGTGATAAGAAGCGCATCATTCTAGTCTCGAAACTCGTCTTCCCAATCTCATCCAGGTTATTATAGAACTGCACCTTTTCTATAAGATGTTGCTTGTAACTGTCAGGGATTGTCATTGATCCGGCTGTTTTCCTTTTTCCCGGTTTGGTAAGGAAAATAAAACATAACACAACGAGTGCGAAAAATGCGAGGATAACCAGAACAATTTCCATTAGGTAAAAATAGGGCTGCGAGGCCATAAGAGGGAAAGTCCGGAGAACCTTTAGAGTAAAAAAAGGATCCAAATACCAAACCGGTCTTCCCGACTTTCCGTCTCTAATGCTATTTTTGTCGAAATACTTTGAATGGTCTCCTACAACCCTAAAGATTGGTTCACCTTCATGTTCCGCATCCATAAGGCCGATACGGTTAATAAGCTCGCGCCGATGTTGGTTGGTATCTCTATCTATTCAGGGTTGATCGCTTATCTTGAGTTGGAATTCTGGCAACTCTCTGGGAATAGCTACGTAAGGAATATTCCTATCATGCACAGTCTCCTCGGTTTTGCAATTTCGATGCTGTTAGTCTTCCGTACAAATACCGCCTATGACAGGTGGTGGGAAGGAAGAAAACTCTGGGGCAGTCTCGTAAATAACAGCCGTAACCTGGCCATCAAACTAAACGCTATACTGTCGGCCGACGAACTTGAACATCGAGCCTTCTTTAGGAAGATAATCTCAGCATATGCATATGCCTTGCACAATCACCTTCGAAAGGAGCAGACCAGGGTGGAATTGTTTGGCGACGCCGAGCATCAGCATGTATTTAATTCTATCGACAAGGAAAAACACATTCCTAACCAGATGGCCGTGCTGATGTTTGAACGAATACATGCCTTACATAGAGCCGGAACATTAACGGGCGAACAACTGTTGTATCTCAATACAGAGCTCCAATCATTCACCGATATCTGTGGTGCTTGCGAACGAATCAAGAACACGCCGATTCCCTTTTCGTATAGCGTATTCATCAAAAAATTTATTTTCATATATGTGATGACTCTTCCCTTCGGTTACGTGTTTCAACTGGGCTTCTATGTCATCCCCGTAGTAGCCTTTATTTTTTATGTGCTTGCCAGCCTTGAATTAATTGCGGAAGAGATCGAGGATCCCTTTGGCGGCGATGAGAACGATGTGCCAACAGATAAGTTGGCGCAGAATATTCAGAGACATGTTAGTGAAATAATTTGAATGGAGGCAGGTAGGTAGTCAGGAAGTCCGAAAGACCATCCTGTCAGGTGGAACCTTTTTACAGAATTGGAAATATAAATTATGATTTGTTTCAAGGAGATCGAGCGCGTTCGGCGTTCCTGCCTTTCGGACTACCATTCGCAATTTTCCTTTTGTTTGGACGTTTTCTAAATAAAAACACTTGAAAATAACCTCTAGTCTCGCGTTTATCCTCTCAATTCTAATTATCCTCATCTCTTGCAGCAAAGGTGGTTCGGGAAACAATCCCACCGCTTGCGATGGGGTTGCCAATAAGGCGTACGCGGCTGATGTAGCGCCGCTGATCCAAACTTTTTGCAACCAATCAGCTTGTCACAACGCCGGTAGCACCAACGGCCCTGGGCCACTTACCAACTATGCGGAGGTCTTCAACGCACGTTCCAACATTCGCGGCCAGGTACAGGCTGGTTTAATGCCCCAGAATTCTACACTCACTACAGCTCAACGAAACACGATCATTTGCTGGATTGACGCCGGTGCCCCGAATAATTAGGCAATCGCCAATAGGCTATAGACAATAGACTATAGACAATAGGCAATGGGCAATAGGCAAAGCTCGACCACACTTGACTATTGGAAATTGTCTATTGCCAATTGTTTATTGACAAGTGGCTATTGGCTATTGACAGTTGCTCTTTATATTTAGGACACAAAACCCCTCTCGGATGCTAAGAAAAATGATTCCCGCCCTTTACCTTCTTCTTCTTATTGCTCTCTCCCCCACCATATCGGCCCAACTAACAGTAGAAAAGATCATGCGGGAGGCATCGTGGATCGGAACATCGCCCACGAACCCTACGTGGACCCAGGATGGGCAATACTTATACTTCAACTGGAATCCAACCAAGTCAATTTCCGATTCTCTCTATTACATAAGCCTCCAAAACAAAGTGCCGATGAAGGCCATTCCAATAGAAACACACAATTACAACGGCACCGGCAATTATATCTATAACCTTGCGCGCACTCAATACGTGTTTGCAAAGGACGGCGATATCTTCATCGGGGACACAAAAACTAACAAGCTGCGCCGGATCACCCAGACAGTCGATCCGGAATCCGCACCAAGATTCTCGTTCAACGAGACGGCAGTTGTATACAATCGGGGTCAGAACCTTTACGCCTGGGATATTATTACAGGCGAGACACGCCAGCTTACCCACCTGCGCGGTGCCGCGGATGGAGCACAACGGTCTACCACACCAACAACGAGAACCAGTACGACGGGCACAATTCCACAGGAAGAGTGGATGAAGAACGATCAATTACAGTACTTCCAGGTTCTTAAAGAACGGAAGGACAAAAGAGAAAAGGGCGAGGCATACACCAAGTCAATTCCAAAGCCGAAAGAATTGCGCAACATATCTATCGAAGACAAAACGCTTTCCGGACTAAACATTAGCCCCAATGGTCGATACATTAGTTATAACCTCACAAAGCAGGTGACGAATGCCAAAACAACGATTGTACCCAATTATGTCACGGAAAGTGGGTTTACAACCGACATAGCAGCAAGAACAAAAGTCGGCGCTCCGCAGAGTACTACTGAGTTCTTCATCTACGATAGAGAAAACGATACCGTCTGGGTTGTCAGGACGGACTCTATTCCAGGCATCCGTGACCTTCCAGACTACCTAAAGGACTATCCCAGGCAACTGGAAGAAAGGAAGAAAAAAAATGTAAATCGTGAAGTGGTCTTTGTCGGCACATCCTGGTCTCCCAAGGGAACCCACGTGGCTTTTGATGTGCGCTCCGCAGATAATAAGGACAGGTGGTTGATTCGGTGGGATACTGCCACCCGCCAATTGAAGTTAATCGACCGGCAACGCGATGAAGCGTGGATCGGTGGACCGGGAGTAAGCAATCCAAGATTGGGTTGGTTGGACGAAGACAACTATTGGTTTCAGTCCGAGACTACAGGATATTCGCATCTCTACACAATCAATGTCGCCACTGGTACACGAAGGGCATTGACCTCAGGCAACTACGAAGTTCAACAGGCCCAGTTGTCGCTCGACAAGAAGAGTTTCTTTATCACCACTAACGAGATACATCCTGGCGATCAGCAGTTCTTTCGTCTTAATGTCGCAACGGGAAAGAAGGAACGTATAACATCGATGCCTGGTGCTAACCAGGTGAGCGTATCGCGCGATGAAAAGCACATTGCGATTTTACATTCTTCCAGCAACAAGCCATGGGAGCTGTACATACAGGAAAACAAACCCGGCGGTAAAATAGAGCAGGTCACTACAATGGCGCAGTCTGCCGAATTCAAAACATATGCATGGCGTGAACCAGAAGTGGTGACTTTTCCTGCGAGAGATGGAGCAATGGTGTATGCTAGACTATATAAGCCGGCTAACCCCCACCCTAACAAGCCGGCGGTGATCTTTGTGCATGGCGCCGGGTATTTGCAGAATGCACATAAATGGTGGAGCCAGTATTTCCGTGAGTATATGTTCAATAACCTGCTTGCGGATCAAGGGTATGTTGTACTCGATATCGACTATCGGGGAAGCTCGGGGTATGGGCGCGACTGGAGAACGGGGATCTATCGGTATATGGGGGGCAAGGATCTCAGTGATCACACGGATGGTGTCAACTGGCTTGTAAAGAATCATGGCGTAAATCCGAAACATGTTGGCATTTATGGGGGGTCTTATGGAGGTTTCATTACGCTAATGGGTCTTTTCACTGAGCCCGAAGTGTATGCTGCCGGTGGAGCCCTCCGTTCGGTGACAGATTGGGCTAACTACAATCATCAGTACACGTCAAACATACTTAATGAGCCTTATACAGACAGCATTGCCTACAGGAGGAGTTCGCCACTGTACTTTGCCGAAGGCCTGAAAGGCCACCTATTAATGTGTCATGGTATGGTGGATGTGAATGTACACTTCCAGGATATTATTAAGCTGTCACAGCGATTGATTGAATTAGGCAAAGACAACTGGGAACTTGCCGTCTACCCAATGGAAGACCATGCATTCGTCGAAGCCAGTAGCTGGACGGATGAGTATAAGCGGGTGTTGAAGCTGTTTGAGATGGTATTGAAAAGGTGAGCGTGAGTGTGAGTGGTGAGTGGTGAATAGTGAGTGCACCCAAATAATCGCACGCCATTGAAAAGAGCTGCTCACTCACTATTCTCTGCGCCTTCGCGCCTTTGCGTGAACTACTTCTGGGCAAAAAAAAACGAGCCCCTTTCAGTAGCCCGTTTAGCATTATACAAAGTACTTACTTTATTTCAGGTGCTTTGAAATATGCTTAGCCATGTCAAACATAGATACCTGGCCTTTGCCACCGAAAACTGGTTTCAGTTTAGCATCAGCATTGATCATACGTCTGTTGGTTTTGTCCTGTAGTTTGTTGGCTTTGATGTACACCCAAAGTTTCTTAACTACTTCTGTGCGGGGTACTGCCTTTGTTCCGATTACTTCAGCCAGAGCTGCACTAGGCGTAAGCGCTTTCATGAAAGCTGCGGAAGGTTTACGTGCTGATTTCTTTTTTGCTGCTTTCTTAGGAGCAGATTTCTTTGCTGCTTTTTTTGGAGCAGATTTCTTTGCTGCCTTCTTTGCGGTTTTTTTAGCTGTTTTTTTTGCCATGATTTTTGAATTTAGATTTTTAATGGGTATTCAGTTCTTTCAGTACCAAATATAAAGTATTTCAACTTTCTACAATGGGTACGACATTTTTTTCTTTAGAAAGATCCAGGCGTTTCCCAATGAAAACTGACCGGATTGGCTCCGTTTCCCAAGGGAAATCGCCTTTTTCCGAAGGGAATTCGACCCCTTCCCTATGAAAACGCAGTATGTTTTTCAGCGTTTCATAGTGTATACGGCCACTTCAACATATCTAGTCCTTAGGAGAATTATCGCATTTTCCTCAGGGAAAATGAGCTTAAGCAAGTGGAAAGTCGGTACTTTATGCAGTAAGATTTATACATTGCCTACGTACCACCATGGCGAATTCTGCGTTTTTTTGCATGCACAAGCCTCCATTGTCTTGCAATGTTTATTCACATTTCCCAATGAAAATTGACCATTTCCCCCGCTGCAGGCAAACGAGTGTTGGTGTAATAAACCCATTTCCCCGGAGAGAAATGTAGAAAATATTACTTAGCACTTAGATGGAATACAGGAAACCTAATCGATTTTACGGTAGATATCTTGTATCCGAACTCCTCTATTCCCTTAGGGAAAGGCATTGCGGGTATTTGACCCGCGAGACGACCCCATCGAAAATATTGATCTTCGTACTGGCGTGAAGTTTGTTCCATGTCTCCCGCTATGCAAGAAACAATATCAAATATGGTTATGAACATCTCCCAGTTCAATAGCCTTTCCGGTGAGGAGCAGACAGCGATTACCTGGGAACAGGGAATCCTTGAGGCGTATGAAGAAAACAATGGTAAGTATTTTATTCTCTATAAAGTTGGCGAATTCTATGTGGAGATAGCTTCTGACTCCGAGACCAATGAGGTGCTAGCTGTGAGATCCTTTGGGTTGGTGTTTAATGTTACTGGTTACGAGTTATGTGTTATGAGTTACTGAGTCGAATTGGAGAACCCATAACCCATAACTCGTAACTTACGGCAGCAACTTAAACACCGCAACCTCTAATGGACCTCGGCATCTACACTTTTGCAGAAATGACACCTGACCCTGGTTCGGGTACTATCGTAACAGCGCATCAACGGATCAAGGACCTCATCGAAGAAATTAAACTGGCCGACGAGGTAGGCCTCGATGTTTTCGCGGTAGGCGAACATCACCGTCCAGACTATGCCGTCTCATCCCCCGCAACCATACTGGCCGCGGCAGCAATGGTAACAAAAAATATAAGACTCTCAAGTGCTGTCACCGTACTAAGTTCCGACGACCCAGTGAGGGTATTCCAGGACTTTTCCACCATCGATTTACTAGCGGATGGCCGCGCAGAAATCATGGCGGGTCGAGGCTCGTTCATAGAATCGTTTCCGTTGTTTGGCTATGATTTACTTGATTACGACGAGTTGTTCGAGGAAAAATTAGACTTACTTACAAAGCTAAATGAGGGAGAACTCATAAGATGGAAAGGGAAGCACCGCGCCTCTATTGATAACCGTGGCGTGTATCCCCGACCTTTCCAGGAAAAACTACCAATATGGGTTGCCGTCGGCGGTACCCCAGAATCCGTAGTGCGAGCAGCCAGACTTCGGTTACCCATGGCTCTCGCGATCATTGGAGGCACTCCAGATCGATTTGTGCCGTTGGTGGAGCTATTTCGTACTAGCCAAATAGAGGATGGCAATAGCGAAGAACTATTGCCCGTAGGCATCAATTCGCACGCCTTCATAGCCGACACTTCACAAGCAGCAGCTGACGAATTCTATCCCTCTTACGCGGACGTAATGACGAAATTGGGAAGAGAACGAGGATGGCAACCAATGAACAGGCATCAGTTCGACATGATGCTATCCCCCAAAGGAGCACTGCTGGTTGGAAGCCCCCAACAGGTAATTGATAAAATTCTATACGAACATGACCTATTCGGCCACGACCGGTTTCTTGCTCAAATGAGTGTGGGCACGATGTCACATAAAAAGATGATGCGGTCTATTGAACTTTTCGGAATGAAGGTAGCTCCGGAAATCAGAAAGTCATTAGGTGTTAAGACGCCTAAAGTTAGTAACAACTAATAGGTGTTAAAATAAAAATGAGGGATTGAAAATTTCGAATTAGGCTGTGTGCTTGTAGAAGATCTCGGAGGATGATTTTGCCCAGCCGCCGATTTCCTTTGAGTGCGCGGTGCATATATGAGGTATTGCAGAATGATCATCGCTCGCAAAGCCATTTTTCGGATAGGCACAGAAGAGGCAGAATTTCTCAGTTGCACATACTCTATTCCAGAGCTCTTCAAGTTTCGCCGTTGCCGACCTGTTACCTTTTGACCAAAGAATGGCAACCATTTCACCAAACGCTCTAACGGATCTTCCGTCCCTTCGCGCACGAACAAAAAGCTGCTTGACGCATTCATTAAACCTGGTTTCGTCGGGCCAGCCATTTACCATGAATTTTAAGAGAAGGTCTTCCGCGTTTAAAGGAATGAACTGATCATTTGCCCTCAATGCATCGAGGTCAAATCCATGATTATTTAGTCGACTCTCCAGATCATTGAGATGACATGAAGTGCCAATTACAATCACACTATCACCGTTGAGAATCCCCGTACCCGCAAATCCTTCGAGTGAATCGATGAATATTTTTTCATCCTCATAGATTTGAACTAGGTGATCACAGCAAGCAATATCGCCCCAGAAGGACTGTACATTGGCTTGTTGCCAAAGGGTATTGTCTATGATGGATTCCTGCATGGTGTCACAAAGTACGATTTGAAATTAGTTTCTTCTTAATAGTTTACCGCCTGCACTGAGGGACCTACCTAAAGGTTCGGATTAACTACGAGTTTGAAGTCCAATAATAATACCAGTATTCAGCACAAATCGTTGTGTGAAAGCGCTTTTGGCCACATGGCATTCATTCTCCCTACTCCAGGCATTGTTATCGTGCGTTATCCCCGAATCTCCTGGTTTTTTTAACGTAAAATGTTGAAATCAACAAAGCAGGTTAACTAAAGGGTGGATGCAGAAAGCTGCATGGCTAGCCAAGCGCACATGATTTTGTAGAATAATTACCCGGGTGGTGATAAGCGGTAGCCGTGCTACCGTACTATGAAGGATCGACTCATCCTTGGACCTTCGTTGGGATTATCTGTAACGGTTCTCAAATCGGCGTCAAATAATCTATTGAGATTGTTTCCTGCAATATCCTCGATTATTGACAGGCAATCGAGATCATATGAACCTGGAACCCAAGGAGCGTCAGGTATAAAATGAAATTCCGAGCCGTCGCTATTGAGGTTTATGGATCCAGGCACTTGCTCTCCTTCCTCGTTAATTATCCTAACTGCTCTGATCGCGGTCAATTGATCCATTGGCTCACCAAATACAACCCTAAAAGTGTCGGTCGAGTTAGCCCTTGGTAAAGTGGTTTTCCATTTCACGATGCTTGGAGATTCCATGTCACGCCCACCCACATAAAATGATTTATTGAATCCTTTTTCCAACTTTCTCCCGTTTGCGCTAGTCCAGGTATCCAGAATGGTAAGTGTATATCGCTTACCTTCCCGGATCGGAGTGCCCGCACGTTGATTGGGCTGGAGTCCACGCTTGAGTCTCCCAGGGTCGAGCCAAAGCGTAAGAATTGTTCTTTCGCTATTCCAAAGTTCGGGGCGTAGGTCTAGAAACACGTCCATTGCAGAATCGTCGTCATTTCTAGTAAATCGAATATGCTCCAGTGCATCCCCGTCCTTCATGGGCTGTGAAAATTGGACATAGAATTTTAGTAGATTTTCAGGAACCGTATCACCCGAAGGATATACTTCCACAATATTGGGTTTTGATGCCGACTCCTGAGACGGAATGGAAATGCTTGCAACGGCCTTCCCTCTAATTCTAATCTCATAATTAAGTCCCTGGGAGAATGGCAACAAGGGAACAAAGAGAACTGCACCCGCGGATTTTCGATATTCCCCTAAGATGGCCAATTGCTGGACGCTGTTGCTTAGATGCACTTTAACCAAATCTTCGAGAGAGTCGGCTGGTACTCCAAACACTAATTTGCCAGGTATATGCAGACCGGTGGCCTTACCGTTATCCCATTCTATGTTAACAGCATTGTTTACCTTGTCCGGCGCATCGCAACCAGGAATCGGGAATAAAAAAATCAGGCTCGCTAGTGAGAGCCTGATCTTGCTATTTAGAAATATTTTTTTCATTAGATCCATCTGTCCCCACGTGCTGTCCAAAGATCGAGATCCCCGTTGGCCTTGCGTTGAAGAACGATCACCTGGTTATCGTCCAGTTTATCCATTTGCAAAACGTTTACCGTAGGGAGTGTTACAAAGTTAACACCAGCGGTAGCATAGCTCTCCTTGATAGGCTCGGTCAACGTGCCTTCGAAAGTCTCCATCGATTTATAATTCACTCTCATTACGGGTCGGTTTGTATTGGCCATGAATAGATAAGAATTTCCATCCTTCTTGATCGTGACCATATCTATCGGTGAATTACCCGCCCCAAATTCCGCCACTGTGCGTCCCTTTACGTGCTTGCCTGGTTTTAACTCATCAAGGGGGAATAATACCAACGGTGTGCAAGTATAACTTGCGACGAGGTATTGTTTGCCATTCAATTCAGCTGTAGTGAACGTGCGAATTGGAGCATTCGTCTCATACCGCCCGTGAGCAGCATGATAAATCTCGAGGGAAGCCTGCTCCTGCTTATCGTTAAAAGGGAAGGGAATTTTTCGGAAGGTGGAACTAAACTCCTGGTTCGACAATCCGCTTACCATCACACTGCCACCTGCATATCCAAGATCAGAAATTACCTGGTCGCGCAATGGCCTTCCACCTCTGTCCTTCGCCTCATCTCCCGGAGGATTAGCTATCGATACGCTGCTGAAGCCAACTTCCTTTAGGTTGACTGGTACAATCTTGTCGCCCTCCAACACAAGCAACAAAGGAGTTCCATCACTACTTTGAACCGCGCAGTAAATCTTTTTTGACATCGGATTGACGGCGATATCCACTATGCGGATATTCTTTGCTTCGGTGCCTAATGAAGCGGCGATTTTTTGATCTAAATTCTTTATCTCGACTGCTGCGGGTTTTTCGACTACTGTTTTATCTCGTGTATCGATAGCGAAGATCGCTGCCGATTTCGAATCGCCCAGGAAGAGAATGCCGTCGGGTCCGAATGCGAGCGCACTAATGGATTGAATGGAAGGCGCACCCTTTTTAAACCAGTAAGGATTTTTGTTTGTTCGGTTAGCTGCAACCAGTACGACGAATACAGAAGCGGCCACGAGGTAATAGAACTTTTTCATAACTGGCAATGTTTATTGAAGAGAGGAGAATGACAATATGTAATTTAAAAAATAGCATCTATTTCTCCGATTTTTTTTCTGGGCCAAATTACACCAGTTTTCCACGGATTTGCCGGCACTAGGTTTTCCCTGCCAGGCCCGGGTTGGACGAGGTGATCTCCCTTTCCCCACGGATTAGATTTCAAAAATGTTACCTTCAAACCCATGACAGCTAAGGAGATCATAGCCTACCGGCTTGCGAGGCAACATATCATTTTCAAGCCTGAGATCAGACCTGAAGGTCTTGTAGAGCGAATGATAGCCATGCAGGCACAGGAATATGCCATGGCAAAATGGGCTATTGGCCTCCGCCTTCAAACGGGCCGCGAAAGTGAGGTGGAGAAAGCTTTTAACAGGGGCGACATCCTGCGCACGCATCTAATGCGGCCAACCTGGCATTTTGTTAGTCCTGCCGATATCCGGTGGCTTTTGAAGCTAACCGCACCGCGTGTTCATGGTATCAACGGATTTATGAACCGAAAAATGGAACTCGATAGTGCAACGTTCTCAAAAACGGATGCAATAATTTCAAAGGCATTGGAGGGTGGAAAGCACCTGACCCGTATAGAGATCCAGGAAATTCTCAAGCGAAATAAGATTCTGGCATCCGGGCCCAGGCTTGGATGCATTATGATGAAGGCAGAGTTGGACGCGATAATCTGTAGTGGTGCCAGAAAGGGTAAGCAATTTAGCTACGCCCTACTTGACGAACGAGTGCCTTCGGTGAAGGTGCTTTCGAAGGATGAAGCCTTAGCAGGGTTTGCAACGCGGTATTTCCGCACGCGAGGTCCTGCGAGTATCCATGACTTCGCCTATTGGTCTGGTCTTACCCTGACTGACGCGAAGAAGGGCGCGGCCACCTTACCCCCCGGGTTTGCGTCTACTCTCTTCAACGGCCGCGAGTATTATTATGAAAAAGGCGAACATACTGGCAAGTTTCCCGGCACGTTCCTGATGCCAGACTACGACGAATATGGAATGAGCTACAAAGATCGCAGCATAATTCTCGGGCCTCATTACAAGGGTTCAGACAGTACGGTATACAGCCACTGGCTTGTCATAAATGGTGTGATCGAAGGTACCTGGGACAAAAAAATCAAGGGAAACAAATTAACTGCGATAGCAAAACCATTTACGAAGTTGACCGCCGCAAAACAGAAGCTCGTTAACGCGGCCGTCATGCGATATAACGAATTCTCATCTGCATGAACACTAGAAAATGCATGATTATTCAAAGGAAATATCATCGCTAACTTGCGCATTGCTAATTGCCCATTGCCTGCTGCCCCTCCCTCTCTAATTCCCTATATTTGTAACTCAACCAACGGTTATGGCCAAACAATTTGAAGATTTTGACGCGAACCTGGCTGGTGAAGAAGGCAAAACTGAAGAGACCAAAAGCAGCTGGTTCAAGCGTATAAAGAAAGGCATCAACACGAAGACATCGGAGAAAAAGGAAACACCGGAAGGACTTTGGGTAAAGTGCCCGGAGTGCAATTATATCTGCACAATTAGCGAATTACGCGAACACCTATTCGTCTGTCCAAAATGCACTTACCATCACCGGATCAATAGCAGCGAGTATTTCGAGATTCTCTTCGACAATAATGAATTCATTGAATTAAATGAGAACATACGCTCGAAAGACTACCTGGGATTCACCGACCTCAAACCATACAAGAAGCGGCTCGAGGAGATATGGAGTAAAACAGATCTCAAAGATTCAATGCGGGTAGCGGTGGGAAAGGTAAACGGCAACGATCTCGTGATCGCATGTATGGATTTCGAGTTTATCGGAGGCTCGCTGGGAAGTGTCATGGGTGAGAAATTCTCGAGGGCCGTTGATTATTGCATACAGCATAACACTCCCTACATGGTCATCAGCAAAAGTGGCGGGGCTCGTATGATGGAGAGTGCTTTTTCTCTCATGCAATTGGCTAAAACCAGTGGCAAGCTTTCCCAGTTGAGTGATGCCCGCCTTCCCTACATTTCGCTTTTGACCGATCCAACCTTTGGTGGAATCTCCGCTTCATTTGGGATGCTGGGAGATCTGAATATCGCAGAGCCTGGAGCATTAATTGGATTCGCAGGCCCAAGGGTCATAAAGGAAACTATCAAGAAAGACTTACCCGAAGGATTTCAGCGCAGCGAATTCCTGCTCGACCATGGCTTCCTGGATTTCATCGTGGGTCGAAAGGAATTGAAGAATAGACTCGGAGCAGTGCTCGAATTGTTCAAGAATTAAATATTTAACACAAGAATCGGGAGTAAGAGGATCATTCCCTCTTGCTTTTGTTTTATAGATGACAGAGATTAAAAACCGTTCCGTCTACCACGAATACTTCATTGAGGCTAAATATGAGGCGGGTCTGGTATTGCTTGGTACCGAGGTAAAATCAATTCGGAACGGAAAGGTGAGTTTCAACGATAGCTATTGCCTGCTTAACGAGGGCGAGGTATGGATCAAGTCACTGCACATTGCCGAGTATTCCCACGGAAACATTAACAATCACGATCCTGTACGCGACAGGAAGTTATTATTGCAAAAAAGAGAGATCAAGAAGATTGCTGCTGGGCTTAAGGAAAAAGGCTATACGCTGGTGCCGCTCCGAATGTACTTCAATGATAAGTCGCTGGTGAAGATCGAGATCGGACTAGCCAAAGGAAAGAAGCTGCACGACAAACGGGAAAGCATCCGCCAAAAGGATGTAGAGCGTGAAATGAAGCGCCACCTGAAATAAAGGGAAGAATTAATCGTTTAAAATAAGCATGATTTTTGACAGCTCACGCCGACTATGAAGAAAGTACTTTTATTAGCCACTATCCTTTGTGCCCTCCACTCCTCCTCCCAGACCGTTTTCGGGTATTGGTATGGCAGTGCCAACGTAAATGTGACCGCATCGGCCAACAATTACCTGGTAGAGCTGGTATTGCAGCCGGAAAAGGGATTTGTTAAAGGCGTGCTCAATTATTACTTTAAAAATACATTCCGCAGCCTGGAAGTGAAAGGCAACTACAATCCCGGATCACGCGAATTGAATCTTTATAACATTCCTGTTACCTATTTTGGGTCCACTGCTAACATGGAGGTCGATTGCATGATGAATCTCCGGGCAGTACTCAGAGTAGCGCAGGCAGGATCAACGCTTACAGGCAAGTTCATGGGTCTTCCCGAAAATAGATATGTGTGCGCGGACATCACTTTCGATCTGTCACTCAATGCTGATATCAGTAAGAAAGATTCTGTGCTGAAGGCGATCCGGGAATTCAAAGAAACGCGTCAGGTATGGACACCCTCCCTTGATGACACGCTCACTGCTGTGACTGTCGTACAAAGAAAAGTCGTGAATTACGTCGTGGAAAGCCAATTCAAACAGAGGGAAATTGAAATCTCCGACGACATAGAAGTGGATGCAGATGCGGTGAAAGTTGATTTCTATGACAATGGCGAAGTCGACGGCGATTCAGTTTCTGTTTTTTTCAACAATCAATTACTCGTCTCTTCACAAAAGCTTAGTGAAAAAGCAATACATTTCAATCTCTTCCTCGATTCTACACGGCAAAGCAATGAGATCAGCATGTTCGCAGACAACCTCGGTTCTATCCCACCAAATACCGCTCTAATGATCATTGACGACGGCAAAAAGAAATACGAAATTCGGTTGACAAGTAGCTTGCAAAAAAATGGCACCGTTCGTATTCGTCGGAAGAAGCGATAGAACGTTTAACGTTTAAGGTTTAACGTTTAACGTTTTTTAAATCGAAGTGTTCTGTCGTAATAGGTATGTCCGGGTAAATCGAAACCGCTCCAGAGTATTGACACCTCTACATGAAGAACGTTAAACTCTTAAACGTTCAACGTTAAACGTTCAAAAAAGCTCTGGCTGTTTATTATCCGACTTCGATTTCACCCATTCCATCTCTACACTCTTACTATAGTCTACCAACTTCGACCCGACAGTCTTCCAACCCATTACCTCCGCCACCTTTGCAATCTTGAACTTGGCCTTCCGAACCTGATCTCCTCTCCCGCTTTGAACAGCGAGGATCGGTTCCTCGTCGGTAGAAACAGCTTCGACGTAATTTCCTTCTCCTTCCTTTATGAAGAAGAATTTATTCTTAAGTGTGGTCGTTTCAATCTTAAATCGCTTGACATTGTACTGGAGGTTCTTCTTGTCAAGATACACCGCCGAGATCACCTTGTCTGCGTTGAATTTCTCAATTAAAAGAATACTCTCTGCATCCAGGCGCTGGGTCATTTCCTGGTCAGTGATCTCGTAATGCCCATCTGTGTAAATAACTAGTATCCGGTCATCGGGCTCGAAACTTCCAATGAAATTTCCTTTCTCGTCGGCATTCAATCTTCCAAACTTCTCATCGAACCACAGCTTCCTTCCGCTAAGGGTTGCCTTACCTGCTTCTTTAAACTTAACAGATTTAATCCCGTACTTCGTCACCTGGTTACCCATGCTGGTTCGGCCCTTGATGGCCAGTTCCTCGAAATAAAAATCAAATTCCTTGATCCTTGCTTGCGCACCTGGAGTCAATACGATCTTAACGACTTCAGCCTCGCCATTTGGATTTATGCTTAGGTAGTGTACTTTGCTCTTATCGTCACCCTTGGTTAAATCATACTCCTTGTCCCTCGTCACCCCCGTCACATTGAATCGCTTCGCGTAGCTGACGCCGCCTTTGCCATCCGCATATATCATATTATACGTGGTGCGCTCGTCGTTTTTCTGGAAGACCGCAGCGTGGAGAATGTCCTTTCCAATGAATACTTTATCAGTGACCTTAACTACTTTCATCACTCCATTCTTTGCGAAGGCAATGATATCGTCGAGGTCGGAACATTCGAATAGTAGCTCATCTTTTTTAAGCCCCGTTCCAATGAACCCTTCCTCACGGTTAACATATAATTTTGTGTTGGCGATTGCTACCTGCTTCGCTTCTATTACTTCAAACTGCCTGATCTCAGTTTTCCTTTCCCTTCCTTTACCATATTTCTTCAGGAGATTTTCAAAATAAGCAACGGCAAAATCTACCAGGTTATTGATGTCGTGTTTTACCTGTTTGATCTCAGCCTCCAGGGCCTTTATCTGGTCGTTCAACTCGTTAATGTCAAGTCGGTATATCCTTCGGACTGGCTTTTCCGTGAGTTTGATAATATCCTCCCGGGTAATGGCGCGCTTAAGTTGCTTCTTGTATGGAACGAAGGCCTTATCGATTGCCTCCAATACTTTATCCCAGGTCTCATGCTTCTTCTCGAGTTCTTTATAGATTTTCTCTTCGAAGAAGATTTTCTCCAAAGATGTATAGTGCCATTTTTCCTGTAACTCTGCCAGCCTGATCTTGAGTTCCTGTTCCAAAAGGTCCTTCGTCCGATCAACGGAAAGCTTAAGCAACTCATGCACGCCGAGAAACTGCGGTTTCATGCCTACGATCACGCAGGCGTTTGGTGAGATGGAAACTTCGCAGTCGGTGAACTTATACAATGCGTCAATGGTGATATCAGGCGACATCCCTGGTGCGAGTTCAATAAGTATCTCCACGAGTGCCGCGGTAGTGTCAGTCACTTTCCTGATCTTGATCTTACCCTGGTCGTTTGCTTTAACGATCGAGTCCATTAGCTGGGTAGTAGTGACAGCGTAGGGAACCGAGCGAATTGCGAGCGTCTTCTTATCCACCTCCTCAATTTGTGCCCTCACCTTTATTTTACCGCCGCGTTTTCCCTGGTTGTAATCGGCAACATCGACCATCCCACCGGTCATGAAGTCGGGATATAATTCAAACCGTTTTCCTCGTAGATATTTTATCGATGCTTCTATAAGTTCGACAAAGTTGTGAGGGAGTATCTTGGTCGACAGTCCAACGGCGATGCCATCGGCGCCTTGTGCCAGTAGCAGCGGGAACTTCATTGGTAACGTTACGGGTTCGTTCTTACGGCCATCGTAGCTAAGCTGCCATTCGGTAGTCTTGCTGTTGAAGGCCACCTCGAGCGCGAACTTGCTAAGTCTTGCTTCGATATATCTTGCCGCGGCTGCATCGTCGCCCGTTCTGACATCACCCCAGTTTCCCTGCGTTTCAACTAGAAGGTCTTTTTGGCCCATGTTTACGAGTGCATCGCCGATACTCGCGTCACCGTGAGGGTGATACTGCATGGCCTGGCCGATAATATTCGCGACCTTATTGAATCGTCCATCATCCATTTCCTTCATCGCATGCAATATCCTGCGTTGAACGGGTTTGAGACCGTCCTCAATGGCGGGAACTGCGCGCTCAAGGATAACATACGATGCGTAATCGAGGAACCAGGTCTTGTATTGACCATGTATCCCTGAATCGTTATTCTGAACCTCAGTGAGTTTGTTTTTTGCTGCGCTCATGTTCGTTGCTTCTTTCCAATTATTCCTAAATGTGTATACTTGAATCCGCGGTCGAATTTTAATCCATACCCAAACATCCTATCCATTGACGAATGGCCGAACATCACTATTCCAGTAAGGACGAGCAAATGATACTCCAGGTGCATTCCTAGAATGAAAATTACTACTGCAACAGCTTTGTGATGGAAAAAATTATAGGCGGCAGCACCTGCTACATTTCCCGCAGTATAAACGATCATGCTGATGTCTGGCCCGATAATAAGCAATAAGTACCACCACCACTGCGCCTCCAGTAAATACAATCCAAATAAACATAGAGCAAACATTGCCGCTTCTTCAATCCGGAGAATATATTTCATAAACATTTTATGCCGTCGTTTCTTCCGATGCAGTAGCTGCCGTCTGTTGGGCTCCGGCGAGCTTGACATCAAATTCCTTCCAACTTTTCTGTACATCCCCCATCGATTCTACCTTTCCCGCGTTAATCAATGCCTTCATGCGCTGCATGAGGTAAAGGTCGCCTGTCTTTATCTTCATTCGGTGCAGCGTATTAGACAATACTCTTGTAGCTTTCTGCCACTCACTGGTAATATTTTTCAAGATCTCATTATCATAAAAGGTCTCTTCCTTACCGGCAATCTTCTTTCCACCCTCGAGGATCCTTACGAGTGCGTTTTCGTCGCAAATCTTCTTCCACTCATCCGGATCGACCTCGAATTCGCTGGTGGTAATAGGACGGGCGAGCTTTTTCGCCTTAAGGAATTCCTTAGGCTGTATCTCGTTCAACCATGACGGGTAAAACAGTTGGCCTTTCTCATTGATGAAAGGAAGATTATTCAGGTATATTGTCATTACTCTACCTGCGTATGGCTTCAATTGCGACATTAGCCAATAATATCCGCACACGTCGTGCTGGTTCTGTCCCATCCATATCCAAATTTGGTCTCCCTGATTTGCATCCAACGCGTTCTTTAGTTCATTCACAGTGACCCTGTCGTCAAAACTTCCCACAATGCTTTCCTTATACGGAGATCCCTGAAGTTGTCCGCGCCACCATTCCAGCCGGGCCTCCCACCCTTCCGGTGTATCGATGTCCCTAAGCGGGCCCACACCAAATTCATCACGGATCAAAATCACCTCACCCTCCAGTTCCGAATCAAGTGCAATCACCTGCTTCATTAACTCCACTTCGGACTCATTAAAAACGATATGTATCATGCGATCTATATTTAAGATTTGTTGTTGACCTAAGTTACTAGTCATCATTGCGAGCGAAGCGAAGCAAATGGGTTATGATTAACTCCGCGAATTCGCGTTCTCATTGACTATTGACAGTTGGCTATTTGCCAATTAGTGAACTCTTACCAATTGCCTATTGTGCATTGCTTATTGCCCATCGCCCATTGACTCGTCATTCCATTGGCGTATTCAGCTCAACCCTCAAATTTTCGATAATAAACTCCTGCCTCTCCATTGTATTCTTTCCCATATAATATTCCAATAGCTGCTGAATATGGTCTCCCTGCTCAAGGCGCATTAATTCCTTTCTCATATCAGGCCCAATGAATCGTGCGAATTCCTCTGGGCTGATCTCTCCAAGTCCCTTAAATCTGGTAATCTCAGGCTTGCTTCCCAATTTTTTCACCGCTGACTGTTTCTCCCCCTCATCGTAGCAATATATCGTCTCCTGCTTGTTGCGTACCCTGAATAAAGGTGTCTGCAGCACGTAGACCTTTTCATGCTTCACAAGGTCTGGGAAGAATTGGAGGAAAAACGTCATCAGCAATAGCCGAATGTGCATACCATCCACATCGGCATCGGTTGCTATTACAATATTATTGAATCGAAGACCCTCCAGGCCCTCTTCGATATTCAACGCGTGTTGAAGGAGGTTGAACTCTTCATTCTCGTACACCACTTTCTTAGTAAGCCCGTAACAGTTAAGCGGCTTACCACGCAGGCTGAATACGGCTTGTGTGTCGACCTGCCTTGATTTAGTTATGGAACCGCTTGCACTATCACCTTCGGTAATAAAGATTGTAGTCTCGTTCTGGCGCGCCACAAATTCTTCCTTGTTCTTGTTGGGTGGATCATCATTTAGATGATAGCGGCAATCGCGTAGTTTCTTATTATGCAGATTGGCTTTCTTGGCCCTTTCATTGGCCAGCTTCTTGATTCCGGCCATTTCTTTCCGCTCGCGTTCACTCTGCTCGATTCTCTTCTTTAACCCATCAGCAACTGTTGGATTCTTGTGGAGGTAATTATCCAGTTCCTTCGCGAGGAAGTCGCCAATGAACTGGCGCATACTGGGGCCGTTTACATCTGCGTTCAGAGAGCCCAGCTTTGTCTTAGTCTGAGATTCGAATACGGGCTCAACTATCCTTACGGATATTGCCGCAACAATTCCGGTGCGCACATCAGAGGCGTCGTAGTCCTTCTTAAAGAACTCGCGAATTGTCTTTACATACGCTTCACGAAAGGCTTGTTGATGCGTACCGCCCTGTGTAGTATGCTGGCCATTGACAAAACTATAAATATCCTCGCCATAGTCGTTATTGTGTGTAAGCGCAAGCTCAATATCGTCACCGGTGAGATGGATGATCGGATATCTAATCTCGTCTTCGTTGGTCTTGCGTTGGAGGAGATCCAGTAATCCGTTTTTGCTGACGAAAGTCTTACCGTTATAAACGATTTTGAGGCCTGCATTCAGAAAGCAATAATTCCATATCTGATTCTCGAGGAATTCGGGATGAAACTTGAAATGCTTGAAGACCGTTTCATCGGGAATGAAGGTGACTAGAGTGCCATTGGAATCACCGGTCTTCGCTTCCTTGTATTCCTTCACAAGAACTCCCCGCTCGAATTCGGCAGTTTTTTCCTTCCCTTCCCGTATAGCAGTTACCTTGAAGTAATGACTGAGTGCATTGACTGCCTTCGTACCTACCCCGTTCAATCCGACAGACTTTTGAAAAGCCTTACTATCGTATTTCGCACCAGTATTGATCTTACTAACCACGTCGACAACCTTTCCCAGGGGTATTCCTCTACCATAGTCGCGAATACTCACCTGTTTGCCCTCTATTGTCAGCTCCACTGTCTTTCCATAGCCCATTGTGTATTCATCGATACAGTTGTCCAACACTTCCTTCACCAATACGTAGATGCCGTCGTCAGGGCTGCTGCCATCGCCAAGTTTGCCGATGTACATCCCCGGCCGTAGGCGGATGTGTTCCTTCCAGTCCAGGGATTTGATGCTTTCCTCGTTGTAATCAAACAGGTTAGTGGATTCTTTTTCTTTAGCCATGTCAAATGGTCGGTTTAAAATAATCTTCGGTAGCTCACGAAAACAAAAGTGGGCAGCCCCCCGGACTTACTTTTTACCGGGTTCATGTTCATTGCATCCGATCCGGGGATAGCTTCTCCTGGCTGTAATCAGTGTTTCGAAGCAGGCAAATATAACAAAACGGCCCTGCTACTTCAGATTTTGAGTTATTAACGCTTGTGGAAAAAGAAGCAGATCATTTCGGCGAGAGGAGTCTGCGGAGTTCCTGGAGTTCGTGTGTAAGGTCTTTTAGCATCTTTTGTGCATTCGTAAGAAGCGAGGTAGATGCCTTATAATTTATTTCTATATCACCTAGTTCTTTTTCCATCCCCTTTATCCGGGTCTGGATGTCTATGTGGCCCTGTTTGAGATCTTTGAGGAGTTTCTTCTGTTCCTTGGTCTTATTCTTGTTTTTCTCCAGTTCCACAATCCCGGTCTTCAATTTTGCACATTGAAGGGATACATCCTCCCGGTTATTTTTCAGGTTAAGTATCCCGATACTGTCCTCCCTGCATGCGATGGCGAGTTTGCGAACCTTGTCGGTCATCTGCTTACGGATATTTTCCAAGGCCTTTACCTCCGACCTGATCCGCACAGAATCGGGTTTGGCTTCAGCAATAGCCGACTGACTGAAGGCGCTACATGTTGTCGCCAGAAGGAATAAGGTAAGTGCAGTACGTACCATAATAGTTGGATGTGGTCAACGAAACGTTCAAGATGGTACAGACTCTGTGAAATGTAAAATGCAAAACTTAAAATGCAAAATGTAAAAGGTAATCAGTTTGAGAATACGGTGATGTCTTTCTTGTTACGGATTACCATGGTCTCTGAAAATCTGGGTGCCATTCACCACTCACCATTCACCATTCACCACTCACTTCTCCTTGTGCCGGCCTTCCAGGACATTTTCAACTTCCGCCAGGGAATGGCCTTTTGCCTTTAGCAATATAAGATAATGAAACAAGAGATCCGCCGCTTCATCCAGGAATTTCTTGCGATCATTGTCCTTCGATTCGATCACCATTTCCACAGCCTCTTCACCCACTTTCTGGGCCACTGCATTGATTCCCTTTTTCATGAGGTTCGAAACATAAGAACCGGCCTCAGCCTGCTCCTGTCGCTGACGAATGATCGCCTCCAGTTGATAAACGAAGCCAAAACCGGTATTGGTTGCCCCGAAGCACGTATCTGTCCCGGTATGGCAGACTGGACCGTGGGGCCTCGCCTTAATGAGAAGGGTATCATTGTCACAATCGGCATCAATACTTACCAACTCCAGGTAATGACCACTCTCCTCTCCCTTCGTCCAAAGGCGTTCTTTTGTTCTGCTAAAGAAGGTCACGTGGCCTGAACGTTTTGTCTCTTGCAGCGCCTGTTCGTTCATGAAGCCTAGCATCAATGCCTGACCTGTCCTGCTATCCTGCACTATCGCCGGCACCAGGCCATCCGCATACTTACCATAATCGATATTCATATCTTTTTATTTTCTTACTGGGATATTATTTTCTGTTAAATACACTTTAAGCACGGGAATGCTTATTTCGTTGAAATGAAAAATGCTCGCGGCCAGTGCCGCATCCACAGCCGCTTTCTGGAAGACATCTTTGAAGTGTACCAATTCACCACCGCCGCCACTCGCTATCACAGGAATGGATAGTTCATCTACCATTTCCTTCAATATCCCTAATGCGAACCCCTGCCTGGTACCATCGTGATTCATAGATGTAAGCAGTATCTCACCTGCGCCTTCGTCGCAGCCACGCCGAGCCCAGTCCATCGCTTTCATTTCCGTCTTCGTTCTACCACCGTTAAGATACACATACCATTCCCGATCATCTTCCTGTTTTATATCTATCGCCAGTACGATACATTGGCTGCCAAATTCCTTAGCCATGCTCCTCAAAAGTCCTGGATCACGAAACGCGGCCGTGTTGATCGAAATTTTATCTGCTCCATTGTCCAACAGCGCATGAACATCTGATATGTTCGATATACCCCCACCGACAGTAAACGGTATGTCCAACTCTCTTGCAATCCTACGTACGAGCTCTACCAGTGTCTTGCGCTTCTCCACGGTAGCGGTGATATCAAGGAAAACCAATTCATCCGCTCCCTGGCGCGCATACATCGCACCTAGTTCCACCGGATCGCCCGCATCGCGAAGGTCAACGAAGTTGGTACCCTTTACGGTGCGGCCGTCTTTGATGTCGAGGCAGGGGATGATTCTTTTACATAGCATCGTCTCTTTGTCGTTTAACGATTAAGGGTTTAACGTTTAACGTTCTGATTTCAGAACGTGCGTCATCATAATTAAATTTCCGAGAGATCAGCGTTCTCATTTCTATATTGAAATCTTGACCTGAAGAACGTTAAACGTTAAACCCTTAAACGTTAAACGTTACCAACTCCGCGAGTTTAATCCGGTTCTCGTAAATCGCCTTACCTACAATCGCACCCCCACAACCAATCTTCGCCAATTCTTCCAGATCATGAAGGGAACTGATGCCGCCACTTGCAATGAAATTCAATGTGGGAAATTTCTCAAGGATGCTCTTGTAGAGGTCAATAGAAGGTCCCTCCAATTTGCCGTCTTTGCTGATATCGGTACAGAACAACTGGGCTATGCCTTCCTGAATGTATTTTTCAATAAAATCATAAACCCACAATTCAGAGGTCTCCTGCCATCCATGGATAGCGATCTTCTCATTCTTCACATCAGCGCCGAGCAGGAAGCGATCGGCACCGAATCGCGTAAGCCAGTTCTTAAACTCCAGCTCGTTCTCCACAGCCATGCTGCCGACAGTAGCTAGGTATGCACCCGATTCGAAAACGATCTCCACATCCTTCGCTGTCTTTATGCCGCCGCCAAAATCAATGACCAGTGCCGTTTTCCCGGCAATCGTTTCTAACACCTTCCAGTTCCTAACTGTTCCTTCCTTTGCTCCATCGAGATCGACCAGGTGCAAACGCTTAAGCCCTGCATCTTCGAACTTCTTTGCTACTTCCAGGGGACGCTCGTTATAAACCGTCTTCTGAGTATAGTCGCCCTGCGTTAGACGAACGCATTTTCCATCGATGATATCCAAAGCCGGAATGATCGTCATAATTCAATAAAATTTTTTAAAATTTGTGCGCCTACTCCTGCGGACTTCTCCGCATGGAACTGCACACCGTAGAAATTATCCTTACGGACAGCCGCTGCATACTCGACACCGTATTCGCACGAGGCGATGGAATATTTACTGCTCTCCGCATAATAGCTATGCACATTATATATGAAACTGTCTTCCAGTACCGAATCAAATAGTTTCGTTCGCAATGAATAAATATTGTTCCATCCGACTTGTGGCACCTTCAAGGGAGCCTTCGTCCTTCCTTCACCGGATTCACTTATAAACTTCCTGACTTGCACTGGAACGATGTCCAGGCATGAGGTGTCGTTTTCCTCCGAGTGAGAGCATAGCAATTGCATTCCGAGACAGATACCGAGCACCGGCTGATGCAATTCCCGTATAACCTGGTCGAGTCCTCGCTCACGTAAGTACTGCATTGCGCTGCTAGCTTCGCCAACACCTGGAAATATTACTTTATTCGCCTGTTGTATCTGGGAAATATTATCAGTCACCACGGCGTTCACACCTAGACGCTCCAACGCAAACATCACACTCTGGATGTTTCCAGCGTTGTACTTGATGATGGCCAGCGGCAGCCGCTCGTTCATTTCTTTTTCCTGATTGATTATGTTTTCCATGAGGTGGCTACAGCACTCCCTTTGTACTTGGCAGGTAATTATCAAACGGGTCTCTCTTGATCGCCATCCTGATTGCTTTTGCAAACGCCTTGAATATCGCCTCGATCTTATGATGTTCATTGTCTCCTTTGCATTCTATGTTCAGGTTACACTTCGCCCCATCGCTGAACGATTTGAAGAAATGGAAGAACATCTCCGTTGGCATCTCACCAATTTTCTCCCTGGCAAAACTTGCGTTCCATACTATCCAGGGTCGTCCCCCGAAATCGATCAGCACTTTTGCATCTGCATCGTCCATCGGCAGTGCGAATCCGTAGCGCTCCATTCCCTTTTTATCCCCTATCGCCTTAGCGAATGCCTCACCCAACGAAATGCCTGTATCCTCTATGGTATGATGTTCGTCGATGTGCAGGTCGCCCTTGCTTGTTATCGACAGGTCGAGCTTTCCATGCCTTGCTATCTGGTCAAGCATATGATCGAAAAAACCAATACCAGTATGAATGTCTGTTTGCCCACTACCATCCGCATTGAGAGTAATACTGATCTGCGTCTCATTCGTATCGCGACGATGATGTATTTTCCGTAACCCGTTCTTCAGGAACGCATATATCTCCGTCCAATCAGTGGTAGCTAGTGCGATCGTGTCCTTATACTTTTCCTCCTGTTCAGCGGTCAGTGGCAGGTACGGGGATTTGATAAGAATCGCCTTTACACCAAGATTCATCGCGAGTTGTACATCCGTCCATCGGTCACCGATCATAAAGGAGTTGTCGAGATCATACCTCTTCCTATCCATTAAATGTGTAAGAAGTCCGGTACCCGGTTTCCTGGTTGGTTTGTTCTCCTTTTCGAATGTCCTATCGATGTGGATTTCATCGAAGACGAAACCTTCGCCTTGGAGAGTTCTGATCATTAAGTCCTGGTAAGGCCAGAAAGTTGCATCTGGGAAAATGTCCGTACCCATACCATCCTGATTAGTGATGAGTACTTTGTAGAAATCCAGCTTTTCCGCGATTAATGACAATGCCCCAATCACACCCGGCATGAAATGTATTTTCTCTATAGCATCCAATTGGTAGTCGGGCGGTTGCTCGCTGAAGATGACTCCATCTCTGTCGATAAATAATACTCTTTTCATCATGGTTTCTTTACGTATTCTTTAAGTGCCCTCATCATCAGGGTTATCTCATCTTCAGTTCCTATCGTGATCCGCAGGCAGTCGTCACAGAGCTGGATGTTACTCCTGTCACGAACAACGATGCCACGCGTCAAGAGGTACTCATAGATCTTCCTCGCACCTTTCATCTTCACCAGTAGGAAGTTCGCATCCGACGGATACACCTTTTCTACCAGGGGGTGTTTCTCCAACACACTAAACAATGCGTTCCTCATATCGACCAGGTCCTTGATCATATCGTTTACCTGGTCAATATCGTTAAGCGCTTCCTTCACCAGGTCTTGCGTTGCTTTATTGATATTGTACGGTGGTTTCACCTTATCCAATATGCTTATGATATCGGGTGAGGCGAATGCCATTCCCAGGCGCAAAGCTGCCAGACCCCAGGCCTTGCTAAAGGTCTGCAATACTACGAGCTGCGGATAATCCTTTAGTTCCTGGAGAAATGATTTATGCCTCGAAAAATTGACATACGCCTCATCGATCACCACGAGTCCGTTGAAGTTGTTAAGTATGGTCTCAATATCTTCCCTATTGAAAGAATTTCCTGTTGGATTATTGGGAGAACAAATCCAGATGATCTTCGTGTTCTCATCGACCAACTGTTCCACTTGAGCGACATGAAGCTGGAAATCCGGTTGCAGCATCGCCTTCCTGACTTCCACGTCATTGATATGGCCACTCACCTCGTACATGCCATAGGTAGGAGGACAGACAATCACATTGTCTTTGCCGGGGGTACAGAAACATCGGTAGAGCAGGTCGATACATTCGTC
Organism: Chitinophagaceae bacterium; assembly: GCA_014379965.1. Lineage (GTDB taxonomy): Bacteria > Bacteroidota > Bacteroidia > Chitinophagales > Chitinophagaceae > VBAT01. The sequence continues at coordinate 11,542 of JACMKU010000142.1, read as the reverse complement.
ACTGCCGTTTCCAAGAAAGATATGCTCCGGTGCGAGGCCCTTTACTTTACTTATCGCCTTTTTGAGTTCGGCCTGGCGTGGATCCGGGTACCGGTTGTACCACTTCACGAGTGGCGAACCCAGGCTATTCTCATTCGCGTCGAGAAAGATCTTCGCTTCGCCCTTGAACTCATCCCTTGCCGATGAGTATGGTGTCAACTCCCTTATGTTGTCCCTAACGAGTCTGTCCAGGTCAAAGTTCATTACTGTTTATTTAGACGTAAACTGATCGCATTTCGGTGAGCCTCCAAACCCTCGGCTCGGGCCATCTCTTCGACTGCCTCGCCGATGGCCGTCAGACCTTCCTTCGTCAATTGCTGGTAGGTTATTTTTTTTACAAAGCTATCGATACTCACTCCACTAAAACTACGCGCGAATCCATTGGTGGGTAAAGTATGATTAGTACCGCTTGCATAATCACCTGCGCTCTCAGGCGAATAGTTTCCAATGAATACGGAGCCGGCGTTTCGAATACTTCCTGCAATCTCCTCCGCACTTTCGCAAGAAATGATCAGGTGCTCGGGTGCGTATTCATTCACCAGTTCGATGGCCGTTTTCATATCCGAAATTATAACCGCGTTGCTACCAACCAACACCTTTGTTGCTACATCCTTTCTCGGCAAATATCGAAGTTGAGTCATCATCTCCTGCACGATCCTTTCGACGATAGAATGATTGGTACAAACTAACAACACCTGGCTGTCCGACCCATGCTCAGCCTGGGATAAAAGATCGGCGGCTACAAAAGCGGGGTCGCAACTTTCATCCGCTAAGACGCATACCTCACTCGGCCCTGCGGGCATGTCAATTGCGAGGCCATCCAGTTGAACCATTTGCTTGGCGCAATTCACGAACTGATTGCCGGGTCCGAAGATCTTGTATACTGCAGGTATGCTTTCCGTGCCATAGGCCATTGCCGCGATAGCCTGAACGCCACCTACCGCAAATACTTTCGTAATACCGACGAGGTGAGCGGCATATAATATTGCCGGATGAATTTCCGCCGTGTTTCCCCCTCCTTCCTGATTGTACGTTGGAGGAGTACAAAGGATGATCTCCTGGCAACCGGCAAGCGCTGCGGGTATTCCAAGCATTAACACAGTTGAAAAAAGTGGCGCCGTTCCTCCAGGTATATACAACCCTACTTTATCAATGCCAATAGCCCGTTGCCAACAACGTATGCCAGGCATGGTCTCCACGACTACCTGGCGGGTCGCCTGTTGGGCATGAAATTTCCGGATGTTAGCAGCTGCAACTGCTATTGCCTGTTTCAATGCAGGACTAAGTTGCGAAGCCGCATTCTGGAGAGATGTTTCATCAACGCCCAATTGGCTAATCGCTACGCCATCGAACTGCAATGTGTATTTCCTGACAGCCTCATCACCATTCGCTTTTACATCCTGGAGAATGAGTCCCACTGAATCTCGAAGTGTAGTCGTGTCCATCACAGGCCTCGCAAGAATACGTGGCCAGTCCCGCCTGTCTGGAGTATTGTGAATCTTCATCATTAAATGATCATTTTTTCAATAGGCACTACCAGGATACCCTGTGCGCCGGCGGATTTTAGCTGCTCGATGATCTCCCAAAAATCGTCCTCCTGCAATACGCTGTGAACACTGCTCCAACCCGGTGTCGCGAGAGGAAGTACAGTCGGACTTTTCATGCCCGGCAATAGGCGGATGATGGCGTCAAGTTTATCATCGGGAGCGTTTAGAAGAATGTATTTGTTGTCACGCGCTTTCTGCACGGCCCTGATTCGAAACAGTAGCTTCTCCACGAGCTGGCGCTTTTCAGCTCCCATTTTCTTATCGCTAATCAGCACCGCCTGCGAGCGGAGTATAGTTTCTACTTCTTTGAGGCCATTGGTCAGTAGCGTAGAGCCGCTGCTCACAAGATCGCATATGGCATCTGCCAGGCCGATCCCAGGGGCTATCTCAACACTGCCGCTGATCTCGTGTATCTCGGCAGTTATCTTCTGCTCATCGAGATACTGCTGGAGAATGACGGGATAACTCGTTGCAATCCTCTTCCCGCTGAGCCACTCTTTACTAAACGATTCATTCTTGCTAACGGCAATGCTAAGACGGCATTTGCCGAATCCGAGGTGCTCAAGCACATCTACCTGCCTGCGTTTCTCATGCACCACATTCTCGCCCGCGATACCGATGTCCGCCACGCCATCCTCGACATACTGTGGAATATCGTCATCCCGAAGGAAATACACCTCAATGGGAAAATTGGAGGCCTCTGTCTTCAACTTGTTGCCCCCGTTGGAAATGTGTATGCCACACTCTTTCAGAAGACGTAAGGAGTCTTCGTACAACCTTCCTGATTTCTGTATTGCGATCTTTAGTTTCATACGCGTATTTAAACAAAAAAGGCCTACCGGATCAGGTAAGCCTTTGAAAAGTTCATGTATATTTTGCAAACTACATAATACCATCACAGCTTACCCGTTGGGTAAAATGGTGATGATGTGTATGTGTAAAGTTGTTCATTTTCGTCTGTCGTCGCAAAAATAGAGAATAATACCCAAAACCAGAATAACTTTTTTGAACCTCCATTGCCCATCGCCCATCGCCTATTGCCCATTGCCCATTGCCTATTGTCTATCGCCTCCCGCCTCCTAACTCTTCCCCATCTCTCTCTCCAACTCCTCCATCATCTGCTTGCTTCCAATAAACATGGGGGTTCGCTGGTGCAGTTCCGTAGGCTGTATATCGAGTATCCTTTGCTTTCCATCGGTCGCCTTTCCGCCAGCCACTTCGATGATGAAGGCGAATGGATTGCATTCATACAGCAGGCGAAGCTTTCCTTTAGGCTTGTCCAATGTTCCGGGATACATGAAAATTCCACCTTTGATCAAATTGCGATGCACATCTGCAACCATACTACCGATGTAGCGTTGCGTATACGGCCCGCCATTTGATTTATCCTTCTTCTGGCAGATGTTGATATAGTTTCTAACCCCTTCCATATACTGGAAGAAGTTGCCATGATTAACTGAGTATATTTTTCCTATGGACGGACATTGAATATCCGGGTGACTCATTGTGAATTCCCCAATCGACTGGTCGAGAGTGAAGCCATTGACCCCTCTCCTCGTAGCATACACAAGCATCGTCGAAGAACCGTATACGATATAGCCAGCAGCTACCTGCTGTGTCCCTTTCTGGAGAAAATCTTCCTTGCACGCCATATCACCTTTCGGCGTTACGCGACGATAGACACCGAAGATGGTGCCGATTGAAACGTTGACATCAATATTGCCGCTACCGTCAAGTGGATCGAAGAGGCAAACGTACTTCGAATTCCTACTCACCGAATCGTCGAAGGCTATGTAGTCGTCGAGTTCTTCACTAGCAATGCCGGCGCAACTAATACCGTGTTGAAGCACGCCTGTAAATTGGTCATTGGCAAAGATGTCGAGCTTCTTCACATCCTCCCCTTGTACATTCACGCTGCCCGCATCACCCAGTATGTCCACCAATCCAGCCTTGTTCACCTCCACGTTTACTCTTTTGGCGGCAAGTCCGATGTCTCTCAACAGCGTACTAAGCTCTCCTGTAGCATTAGGAATGTGGCGTACCTGTTGGATCGTGAATTCGTCTAGAGTTAGGACTTTACGGTTGATGGTCATATAAGCAAGTTAGTTCAGGACAAATGTAAGCGGAAACTTGAGAAGTTGGACGAATACTTCGACGCATTGCCGGGGTTGTTTATGCGGAATATTCCGACATTTGCAAACAGCAATTCTAAAGGATTAATCAGCGAGGAAGGTTTCATGAAAATATTCAAGTTCGGCGGGGCGTCCGTCAATAGCGTGGAAAGAATCAGGAATGTGGGCGAGATCATTCAATCGTACAAAGGCGAGAAGTTGCTGGTAGTGATCTCGGCTATGGGGAAGACCACCAATGCCCTGGAGAAAGTGACAGAGGCTTTTTTCTCCCAGAAGCTAGAGGAAGCACTGAGTCTTTTTGCAAAGGTGAAGCAACAGCACCTCGAAACCGCAAGACAATTGCTCACCGATAGTCTTCCTGCTTGCGAACAACAATTGAAGGAGTTTTTCACGGAGGCTGAATGGCTTCTACACGATTCCCCTGTACGAGAGTATGACTATTATTATGACCAGGTGGTGTGTATTGGTGAATTGCTATCTACTGCATTGGTCAGCCACTATCTAAATAGCATCGGCATAGCGAACCAATGGATGGATGTCCGCGACATCATCCGCACGGACGATAATTTCCGTGATGCCGGAATCGATTGGACCTATACACAGTCAAAAGTGAATGAAGTGATCATTCCATCTTTCTCTGTCACGAACATCATACTCACACAAGGATTCATCGGGGCAACGGACGAGAATGAAAGCACCACCCTTGGAAGGGAAGGCAGCGACTACAGCGCGGCGGTGTTTGCTAACATGATGGACGCCGTGAGCCAGACGATCTGGAAGGACGTAGAGAGCGTGATGAATGCCGATCCAAAAGAGTTTGCAGATGTACAGCCAATCCACGAACTCAATTACAATGAGGTTATCGAAATGGCCTACTACGGTGCGCAGGTAATTCATCCAAAGACAATAAAGCCATTGCAGAATAAAGGGATTCCATTATACGTTAAATGCTTTTTGCAGCCATCACTGGAAGGAACTGTCATTCATGGCAAATCATTGAAGCAGCTGCCACCGATCATCGTCCTTAAGCAAAACCAGGTCATGATCGAAATGAGTTCAAGGGATTTCTCATTCGTTGGGGAGCACCATGTAAGCCATCTCTATAGTCTTTTTGAAAAACTAAAAGTCAAACCCAACCTTACTCAGAATGGAGCCATCAGTTTCCTCTGCGTGATGGACGATCATACCGACCGCATCGAGAAACTCGCATTGGAGGCTTCTTCGCTCTTCGATGTTAAAGTGCTTAAAGGTCTCTCACTTCTTACCATACGCCACTATGATACGACCATCCTAGAGAAGATGGTTAATGCAAAATCTATTTTGCTTCGACAGCAGACGCCGGAAACGATACAAGTATTGATGACAAGCGTTACGAAATGACCGTTTAACGTTTAAGGGTTTAACGTTTAACGTTTTTTAATTCGAAAAGCATTTCGGTTGTCATATTCTCCGAAGGGAAATTGCCTCTACGACCTTAGATCACGTTAAACGTTAAACGTTAAACCTTTTAAACGAATAAGATTACTCCACCGGCCTCTCCACTATCTCCACTGGTCCACTACAATCACCTATACCGGTAAAATTGAATGTGCAGCATCCGGTTCTGCTTCCCGATTTGTAATAGGCAAGAGCGTCACCCGGTTCAAAAGCCTGGTTTACGACGAGTCGATAGTATGACTTGGCAGAACCAGTAGTACCGAAGTCAAACTTCAATACAGGTACCGTCAAACAACCCTGGCTTGGATCCTGTTGCAACGAAGGTGTAAATGAAGTCCAGTTAATTCCATCTCCACTATATGCGGCCGATACGAGCGACGCCGCGTCAACACATGAGGTCATTTGCATTCCCCAGTGGCTCAGATTCTGCGCCGTTCCATTCGAACCATTGCCGGGATTCGGGTTGTAAGCGCTCCATATCCACTCCCAGTTGCCATTCACTTGCGTGCGGCTCTCCAGGGTGATCGTAAATGCGCCGGGATTACATGGACCCGATGGAGTCTGCCCGAAAACCGCGGTCTGATCATACGTAACTATGGTAGACTTTTGATTTTGTACCGATAGATCATCGATAGAATCCCGTTGACAGGATGTGGTAAATAAAGATCCAGCTACGACGCCTACCATTAAGAGTTGCATTGTTTTCATAAGAATTGATTTTGGTTGAAAATGAACAATTAAGCCAGCACAGAGCTCCGCGCGGGCAGGGTTAAACCTACCTACTTACGTCCGAAACTGAAGACTTTTTAGGGATTTTTCAGAGAGAATCTCGTAGAACTCAGGTTGAGGAAGCGGAGATATTGCAATTGACAATGGGCAAAATTCAATAGGCAATATGCAGGTAGCCCATTGCCTATTGAATTTTGCCCATTGCCTATTGCTTATTGCCTATTGATTATTTGTCCCTCCCGCTCCTGCAACTCCCGATTCGGGCACTTCGACGGTGATGGTCTGTACCATCTTCTTGGGAACTGGTTTATCATTTAAAATGGCGGGTTGCCATTCAGGCATCTTTTCGAGACGTACGATCAGTTCATCAATGAAATCTTCGTCTTTGGTGCCGCGAAGTACTTTGAAGTTAACGGGGACTCCATCCTTATCGATAATGAATTCAACCTGTACGTATGCTTTTCTCACACCGGTAGGTAAGTAGCCGATCATCTCTTTACCAAGATCGTCGAGGTATTTCATGAATGCCTCTCCACCGCCGGGAAATTTAGGCCACTCATGCACGGCTTCAACAAGTGTTGGAATTTTTCTCTCACGATGCTGCACCGGTACACGCTTCTTTACTACTTCGTCTTTTTCCGCCTTTGCCCTATGTGGGATTGCGCCGTTGACAACGTAATCACCTTTCTCCGTTACAAGTATCACAGGTAGCTGCTTGTACTTGTCGAAATAATCGAACGCATATTCTAGATTGGCTGCGAACTTCTTCAGCGAGGGGTCATCCTTGGAAAAATTATTGAAATAGTTAACGCTCCTGGGAACATTATAACGAATTGGAAAAATGTGAACCGGGATAAAATCCTGTCCTTTGCTCTTTGCATGCGCAGCGAGCACATAAACCTCGTCGATCTGCTCATCAGTCAGGGGAATACAACCTACGGTAACGCAGCTACCGTGAATATAAATGCCACCGCCCGGACGAATGGAATCGCTCAGGATACGGTCCGAAAGGTTAGGATAGTTAATGCCGAGCGACAAGTAATAGTTGCTCTTGGGATTAAACTCGTTAATATAATAAAACCCTTCAGGTACCTGGTAATCACCTTCGAGCCTCTTCGGGCCAAGGGTACCTGCCAATGCGCAAACGCGATAGGTTTTGAAATGCTTAAAAGGCTCGGACAATTCGTCTTTCACCCATACCTCAAGCTGGCTGTCGTATTTAAAGGAACGTATATATATGTAATTCGCAGGCCACTTAAGTCCTTTCTTTGCAAACTGTCTTTGCAGCGTATCCCCTTTCCTTCGGAATGATTCGTCGGGGCGGCTGAAAGTCTTCTGGTAATCAATAAAAGTAGTGAAGGAGGTCCCGGTTCTGGGGGATGGCGATTGTGCCTTCAAGGCGGTTTCAAAACAAATGATTAGGACAAGGGACAGAACCAGGTTTTTCATGCTATGCGTTGATTATTTACAATAACGTGCTAACGATTCATTTATGCTTCTCACGCCTTAATTTATATGCAAATATAGAGCTAAAAACACGCCGGAAGTAGCCATGGCACCTCAAATCCGTACTCAACGGAGAGAATTAGGGATTTTTTCAGCATATCCCCGAATCGCCCTAACGGACATTCGCCAAATCCTACAGATTTCCGCGAGCCTCCTGTTCGCGCTCGATAGCTTCGAACAACGCTTTGAAATTCCCTTTTCCAAAGCTTTTGGCACCTTTGCGCTGTATGATCTCGAAGAAAAGTGTCGGCCTGTCCTCAACCGGTTTAGAAAAAAGCTGAAGTAGATACCCTTCATTATCCCGGTCGACCAGGATGCCCAGCTCCTTCAAAGGGCCAAGATCTTCATCGATATGACCTACCCGGTCGATCAGGTCGTCATAATAAGTGCCAGGCACTTTCAGGAACTCGACACCGCGGCTCATGAGATCCCTGACTGTCGCCACGATATCTTTTGTCGCCAGCGCCACGTGTTGCACGCCTTCGCCATCATAAAATTCGAGATATTCTTCTACCTGCGATTTCTTCTTGCCTTCGGCGGGCTCGTTGATTGGAAACTTTACAAAACCGTTACCACTGCTCATTACTTTGCTCATCAGCGCGGAATACTCTGTCGAAATATCGGCATCGTCAAAGGTTAGGATATTCTTAAACCCCATTACGTTTTCATAGAAACTTACCCATGGATTCATCTGGTTCCATCCCACATTTCCAACGCAATGGTCGACATATTGCAGACCTGTATCCGTTGGTTTGAAATGCGGATGACTCCAGGGTCTATAGCCCGGCATGAACGAACCATTGTAGTTCTGCCTTTCTATGAAGAGATGCACAGTATCTCCGTAGGTATGTATTCCACTCATGACCACCTCGCCATTCTCGTCTTTGAGCCTGGTGGGTTCCAAGTAACTCCTGGCCCCTCGTCTGGTTGTTTCTTCCCATGCACCCGTAGCATCCTGCACACGGAGTGATATTGCCTTTACGCCATCTCCATGCCTATAGATATGGTCCGCTATCGGATTTTTGGAACGCAATGGTGTGGTTAATACGAAGGTGAGCTTGTGCTGACGGATGGCATAACTCGCTCTGTCCTTGACGCCCGTTTCGGGTCCGGCATAAGCCAGGGCCTGGAAACCAAATGCGGTCATGTAGTAATGTGCAGCTTGCTTGGCATTACCCACATAAAATTCTACGTAGTCTGTGCCTTCCAATGGAAGGAAATCTTTTTGTGTTGTTTCTTTCTTATCGAGTGCTGATGTACCCATGCTTGAGATCTTTTTGGTAATGAAGTGAATGCGGGATAACTGGAAAAAATCAGTCATGATGACTGTCCATCGCCAGCGCCTCCATCAGGAGGTTGAAATCGGTGCGAAGATCTGAGAATATCTTATGTGGGTAATCGGGCCGCATATCACAAATGTAGTAAAACGCGCGGTTTAAAGAGGGGATTTAACAAGGTATCCTTATAGTCATTTTCGTTCCCTTGCCTTCGCCACTCTCGATAGTTAGTGTGCCATTGAATGACTCAACCCTGTTCATGATATTCGAGAGCCCTATCCCTTTCCGTTTTGCGGATGGGTCGAAACCCTTTCCATCATCGCTAGTGGTAATCTGTAAATAATTTTCTTCAATTACTATCCTGATCGAAAGTTTAGAAGCACCAGCGTGTTTGAGAAGGTTATTGATTTGTTCCTGGATAATTCTGTAAATATTCAACTTCAGGTCATCGGCGATCACCTTACCGTTTACTGCATATTGGAAAGTGGATACAATCCGAGTGCTGTCATCCAACTTATCTATCAATGAACGAATCAACTCCTCAAGATTAATTTCCCTCACCGGAGTGACCTGGCTGTTACTCAGCGCACGGATCTCACGAATGGCATTGTCGATGAGCGCTACGGAATTTTTTATGAGCTGTTTTCCGTCCGCGCCGTCTTTTTCACCAGCCATCGACAAGTAAAGCTTAATACTAACGAGTATTTGGTTTATATTATCATGCAGCTCCTGTCCAATCTTGTTTCTTTCCTTTTCCTCGGCATTTAATACGGCTCGTGTGATCGTTTTCTGAGCCTGCACCTTTTGGTCCAGGATTTCCTGCTGCGACTTCTTCAACTCCATCGCTTCGTGTTTGCGCGCAAGATAAATCCTGATCATTTCCGCCACCATTTTCATAAGGTTTCTCTCTTCAGTGAAGAAAATTTCCTCAACGCTCCCCTTCATTTTCTCGAGGTAAACGACCTCTACAATACCCGTCTCCCCCTTGGGTCCAGTGAAATGCGCCATCTGTCGATGATAGCCCGGACCATAGTTCGGAGACGTGATCTCCATATCACCAAGGGTAATCCTGGCAGCGGCTACATTCGAGTGCTGCCATCCACCAGGAAGAATAGAAACTATCTCGCCCAACATATCATCTATGGGCTTCTCTTCCGTTTCCAGCAGTCGGCTCGCCTGGTAAAGCGTTGTCAGTTCCTTTACTCTTTCATTCAGCAGGAATCGAACACGATCCTTTTCCGCATCCATTCTCTTGCGTTCACTAATGTCCACAAGGCTTCCACGAATAAGGATCCTCTTGTCCGATGGCAAGCGTACGAGCCAAACTTCGCAGGGTATAGCTGCACCCGTAGAATCGCAATGCGTCCATTCGAACACTGGCTTCTGTCCGTGTATCGCCTCTCCAATCCTTTGAGCGGCAACATCTGCAGACAACCGCCCATCCGGCTGATATTGTGGGCTGACATCGACAGGTCCTAGTTTCAGCAACTCTTCCTTTGAATACTTAAACATTTTTACTGCACTTTCGCTCACGCTCACAAACTTTCGATCCTCGATATCAAACACCACCAACGCTTCTGGTGCATTCTCAACGAGCGCCCTATACCGTTCTTCACTCTCCTTGATAGCAGCCTCTGCTCTTTTTCGCTCACTGACATCGAGTATCGTTCCTATTATGGCAGGCTGGCCAGTGTAAATAGTGCCGCTGCAGAATACTTCGATGTGAATTATTTCGCCATCTTTTCGAATGCCCCTCGCCTCATAGTGGACCCTGTCCTTTTCACCCATAACCCGTATCCTAATGTTTTCCGCAACGCGTTCCCGATCGTCGGGATGTATTAGATCGTGAACATGGTGCATGTTGATCAATTCCTTTGCATCATAGCCAAATATGCTCGCAAACCTCGGGTTTACATAGGAAAAAACTTCTCCGTGTAAAATATAGACCCCGATAAGAGACTGCTCTACCAGGTTACGGAACTTTGACTCCGCCTGAACAAGCTCTATTTCTGCCTGCTTTCTTTCCGTGATGTCTTTTGATACAACATAGGCCCCGGTGATCTTTCCGGTATCATCCGATACCGGTGAATATGAAACCAGGACCCAGATTGGTAACCCTTCCAACGTATGATGCAATTCATATTCTACCTGTTCTCCTGCGAAGACTTTTTCAAAGCTCGATTTCACCGGTTCCGACTTAAGCTCGGGGATGAGCGATAATATATTGGAACCCATATCAACTCGTTTACCCCAGGCTAGTTCAAGGTTCTTCTTTGCGGATTCGTTGATTAGTGTATCTACATATTCCTTATCGACTACATAAAAATTATCCGACGTGCTGGACAGAACGTGTCTTAAATTTCGTTCGGAGTGCTGCAACTTTTTCTCCGCCTCTTTACGTTGAGTGATGTCGCGTACTATTGCCCACATTCCAATGGGTTCCCCTTCGCTATTCTTTAACAAGAAACTCCTTAGTTCCACTGGAAATATCTTTCCGCTCTTGTGGATGTATTCCTTCTCATATACGTCCGAGTAACCTCTTTCCAACACCTGCCTTCGAACTTGCTTTAATTCGAATTCGTGCCATCGGGAGGGAGTTATAGCGGTAAAGGATAGATGTTGGAGTTCTTTGTCAGAGTATCCGAGCATGTTTCGAAATGAGGGATTGAATTCCATCATCGTTCCTTCAATATCTGTCTTAGCATAGGCGTCGGACATTGATTCGAACAACGATCGATACTTTTCCTCGCTGGCGCTGATCTCCGCGGTCTTAACTGCAACCTGCTTTTCCAACTCTTCGTTAAACTTTTTTAACTGCTCTTCCGACTTCTTGCGGGTCCTTATATCATGATAGATGAAATAGAAACTTACGATT
>JACMKU010000141.1 GCA_014379965.1 Chitinophagaceae bacterium | reverse complement strand
TATCGTAATTCTCACAAACAATGATAACCAGAATTTTTTTGAAGCGCTGAGATACCAGGTACTAGAAGCGTACCTTGGCGTACCGTTCGTTGATAGGGGCAAGGCGCTCTTTGGCTTATTTAGCCAGGGAGTGAAGCAAACTGAGAAAGACATATCCACAATGAATGAAATGGCTGGGAGAAAGGTGGCTACAACTATTCCCATGGAAGACTTCACGGGTGAATATCAAAATAGGGTGTATGGTAAGATAAGTATAAGTAAATCCGGGGATAGGCTCATCTGCCGGTTTGAACATCACCCTGGTCTTGTCGGTTATATGGATCACATGGAAAATAATGAGTTTCGTATCACCTACTCACATATTGGTTACGGTATTTATCCTGCCCGGTTCACAATTTCAGGAGGAAGGGCAGTAGCCATAGTGCTCCGCGTGAATGAGTCGCTTGAGAGCGATCCCTATACATTTACGAGATAATAGTGGTAAAAGAAAATCGCCCCAATAGTGGGACGATTTCAATAAAGTAAAGGACGGTTTACTTCGCTTTTCAAGGGTTGGATAAATTGGCTTTCAAGGATAGGTTTCGTTTGGTTTTCATTGGTATCAGCAGGCATGTAAGAATACAACCTGGTATTACGTTTTTCAAGGGATTGGATAATGGTTTATTCGTAATTAGTTTTTATAGGATATTGGATTCCGTTCCATTGAATACACAAAGTAACATCTAAATGCGGAGGCAAAATATAGAGCCTTCTATCATTCGGGGGTAATGTATATGGAAGCCTCCTGTAGCTGTTCCTCTACAAAAAATCATGGATACTCTTAGTGGTCAGTGCTATCTTTCTGAAGGACAAAGCTTCCCAATTCGCGGGCTTTAGCCACATCCCTTCTACCTGCTTCGGCGTGTCCAAGTTTCAAGTTGGCAATTCCCCTGTAATTGTACGCATTTGCATAACCGGGATCCTGTTGGATGACGCGGGTGAAATCAGACACTGCCCCCGCATAATCTTTCAATTCCGATTTCACGATCCCGCGATTCATCCACGCATCCGTCATGGCAGGTGCGAAACCAAGTGCTTTTGTTAGTGATAGAAGTGATGCCGTCAACTCACCAGTGATGATATATAGAACTCCTAAATTGAAATGCGCTCTTGCGTAGTTTGTATCGATCAGGATAGCAGCGAAATAATCTTCGCGAGCACCGGCCACATCTCCAATCTCTAGCCTGTCTGCTCCTCGGTTGTTGTAAGCTTTCGCGAAGTGTGGACGCAGGTTGATTGCCTTCGAATAGTCGGCGATGGCATCGGCATAGTTCTGCTGTTTCGATCGGGCCAACCCTCTATTAAAATATGCTTCGGTAAAAAACTCGTTCAACTCAATTGCTTTGGTAAAACATTGCTCCGCCTGTTTGTAATCTTCCTTGCTTGCGAGTTTGGTTCCTTTGTTGTACATCCGTAGCGAGGTCTGCGCATAGGTGCATGCAGACAATAGGAGGATAACCCCCAGAATGATTGTCCTTTTCATGGCAATGATTTTGGAATTAAAAAATTCGGGTTGGGAATCGGGAATTGGGAATCGGGAATTAGGACGAAACACAACATAGTTCGGACATTCGAGCCCAGGGCCTGATTCCAAATTGCCGATTCCTGATTCCACTTTTGAAAACCCTATTCGCCAATCAGGTAACGACGACCTTCTTGGGCGGTGCTGCCTTTTGAGGAGCCTTCATTCCATCTTTTCCTTTTGGGAGGGATTCTAACTTTGGAGGGATGGCAAGTTTCATTTTATATTCCAGTGCATTCTGCAACTTGAATTCGACGGTATTTACCTGCACGTGCTTTAAATCTATACTTGTAATCTTTTTCTGCTCGATGTGCTGCTGGTAGTCCACATCAAGGTCGAGTTTTCTTTCGTACGATAAATCGAAATCTTTTGCCCCACCCTTAGCCACGACGGTGCCCTTTTTTGGAACATCAGCTTCGACTTCAGGCTTCCCTGATTTCGGTACTTTCTTGATCACTTCTCTGCCGTTCAGAAACACCTTCTTTGAATCCCTTCTGCTACGAAACAAGATTGACTCCTTTCTGTTGAACAATGATGTTCTCTTATCCCTGGCTTCTTTCACGCTGCTCTTTCTATCAACCTCCTTTCGCTTCTGTATTTCCTCGCGATTCTTAATTCCTTCCTTCTCATGCAACCGTTGCTGCTCCCGTGCTTTATCCGCGGCTTCCTTCCATTCTTTATCCTTCGGCAACCTGGACGCCCTTTCCTTTTCGCGTTCTTTGACCTGCTGTCTTGCTTCTGCAGACCTTTCCTTTATCTCCTCTCTCCTCATTTCGGCTTCCTGTCTCCTCGCCACCATCTCCGCTTTACGGCGAATCCTTGTTTCCAGCTGAGTACGCTCAATTTTTTCAAATACCGTGGTATACTTTCCAAATTCCGATTCGGGAACGGGCACACCATCTATTGCCAGGCTGGTAATCTTCCCATTCAGTTTGGTGATAGTATATTTCTTCCCCTGGTTATCCGTAGCAATGGTGGTAGACGACTTCCTCGTTCCATCATCGTCCACATCGGAATAGATCATTGTGAAATTGGGTTCATTCGCAGTTTCCTTCTCCTTCTCCTGCTGCTTCTTCACTGGAGGTATAGAATCGGTAAAAGAACTCACATTCTCGTTCTCTCTTTTCCTCGTCGTCCGAGTACCAACCTGTGGTGCTTTTGTTTCTACCTGTTTTTTTTCGGCTACGATAATTCCTGGTTGTTTAGAAGTGTTGACTACATCGGAGGTTTTCGCTGCGGGCGGCTGCTGCTGGATGAAGCCGAAGGCCGAGACCATGATGAGGCCTGCAAGTAAGACTATTTTTTCCATGAGATTTAATTTTTTGTTTTCCCGTGTGAGCATTCGCTTCACACGGTTTAATAAATAATGTCGTTTACTACCAATTGCCATAGCATACTCTGAATGATCGAAGGAATACTCCTGGAAAGAGACCAATGCTTCGAGATAATATACTTTGTGATGAGTGTTAGCTACCACTATATCATCACAACAAGCCTCTCTTTCCTGACGGATCAGACCAGATATCCATCGCAATGCAGGATTGAAGAAAAAAACTGCCTCCGCAAATCGCTGCAGGATATTGATCAGATAATCCCGGCGGCGAATATGGGCGAGCTCATGCAACAGTATCGTCTCTACTTGTTCGGGAGGTAGATGTGAAAGCAAACCAAGCGGAACGAGTATGACAGGTTTGAAAAATCCAATCGCTACTGGCACTTTTACCAGTTCCGATTGAAGAAGTTTTACGGGATAAGTAACGCCTATAGCCTTAGACAATTTCATTAATCTCTCCTGCCAGTCCGTTGCTTCATGCACACGGTCCTTGCGAAGACGATGAATGGCGGTCAGCCCGGCAAATATTTTTATACAATGAACCAGGAAGAAAATCATCCAAAGCAGCATGATCGTTCCCGCATGGTTATTTAAGAAAGAAATAAATGTGTCTATCGGTTTGGGAGATTGAATTATGATTTCTGATCGACCCGCGTTAGTAATAGACGAAGCGGTATGACCCCGCGATTCTGCCGTCACCGCGGCATCACCTGATTGCCCTGCTTGAAACTCTCCTAATAAAGTGTAGACACTTACAAGTATGAAAGACATCAATACTCCACAAAGCAGGTTGTACCTCAACCGGGCAGATGATTTTCGTGTGAGACCAATGACCAGAGCCGCTAAAGCCGCCGCCAAAAGCCCCTGCCATAGTGAATGGACGAGCGTCCAACAAATGGCCTTGATAGTTTCAGCGGGTAACCAGTTTCGAAGAAAGAGAAACTCCATAAAACAGATTTTAGATGATTGCTATTTATCCATTTTTTTGATGAGGTCCTTGATGGCAGCCAATTCCTCCTTGGAGGTCTTCTTGTTGCCAAGAAGTTGCAACAACAGGCTGCTCGCTGATCCATCGTACATTGTTTCAACGAAACGGTCCAATAGAAAACTTTTGGTGCGACTTTCCTCCACGGCAGGATGATAGACATGTTTCATCTGGCTCTGGTCGCGGGCCAGTATCCCCTTCTCAAACATGATCTGCATGAGCTTCAAGGTAGAGGTGTATTGTACTTCACGCTTCTGCTCGTTGAGGTGATCATTCACAAAGCGTACAGTAGAGGGTCCATGCTTCCAAAGTACCTGCAGTATTTCCAATTCCGACTTGGTAGGTTCGATACTGTTATTATCCTTGTTGTTTGCTTTCATAACACCAAGGTAGGAAATCTTTCGTACGAACCAAATTTTACCTTTGGAACTTTAATGAACGGCGAAATTTGTGGTACTAGCGGCAAGCGTTGAGAGGCGGGAGGCGGGAGGCAGGAGGCGGGAGGCCGGAGCCGGGAGCCGGGAGAAAGTAGGTAATAGGCTATAGGTGTTGTCTCCCGCCTACCGCCTCCCGCCTAACGTCTCTCACCTACCGCCTCTTGCTTTATTGACTTCGCAGTTGCTCTTTCGCCCAGCCATCTTTCAACGTCACAGTTCTGTTGAAGACCATTCGGCTTGGGCTCGTATCCTTATCAAGGGTAAAATACCCTTTCCGGAGAAACTGGTAACGCTCATCGAATTTGGCGCTCTTCAGTGAAGGCTCTGCGTAGACAGTGGTTACCGTTTGCAGCGAGTCTGAGTTGATATATTCCTTGAAGTCGCCTTCCTCTGAAGAAGGGTCTTCCACTTTAAATAGTCGATCATATAAACGGATCTCCGCGGTGATTGCATGCTTCACACTCACCCAGTGAAGGGTGCCCTTCACGTTTATTCCGGATGTATCGTTCCCGCTTTGGCTCTCTGGTATATAAGAACATCGCAGTTCCACCACCTCGCCTTTATCATCCTTTATCACTTCATCACACTTAATAATATATGCACTTTTCAAACGCACCATCTTGCCAGGGGCCAGCCTGAAGAATTTCTTTGGAGGGTTTTCCATGAAATCCTCTTTCTCTATATACAGTTCGTTACTGAACGGAATATCCCTGGTACCGCCTTTGTCGTCCTCGGGATTGTTCTCGCTCACTAACATTTCATCTGCGGAGATTGTAGCGTCTGCATCTGCGGCGACTGATTTGTAATTAGTGATTACAACTTTCAGCGGATCGAATACGACCATTCGTCTCAATGCGACCTTGTTGAGGTGTTCTCTGATGCAAAACTCGAGTAACCCAACATCAGTAATGTTCTCTCTCTTTGCAATGCCTACTCTGTCGCAAAACTCACGTATGCCCTCCGGCGTGTAACCACGACGTCGCATACCGCTAATCGTGGGCATCCGCGGATCATCCCAACCATCGACATGCTTATCGTTTACCAACTGGAGCAGTTTGCGTTTGCTCATCACAGTATATGATAGATTGCGACGCGCAAACTCATACTGCTTAGATGGAAAGATTTCTAATTTTTCTATCAGCCAGTCATACAATTCCCGATGTGGTACAAACTCGAGTGTGCAAATAGAATGCGTGACCTTCTCAATACTATCGCTTTGTCCATGAGCGAAGTCGTACATGGGATAGATGCACCACTTGTCACCAGTCTGGTGATGGTGCGCGTGCTTGATCCGGTACAACAAGGGATCCCGCATCAACATATTCGGAGATTCCATATCTATCCTGGCACGAAGTGTCTTCTCCCCATCCTTGTATTTGCCGGCCTTCATTTCTGCAAATAGCTGGAGGTTCTCCTCTATTGATCGATCAGAATATTTATTGCGCCGGCCCGGTTGGGTAGGCGTTCCTTTCTGTTCCGCTATATCTTCTGCCGTGCTATCGTCAACGTAGGCGAGACCTTTGTTGATGAGGACTACCGCGTATTCATATAGCTGGTCAAAGTAATCAGAGGCATAATGCTCATTCTTCCATTCGAAGCCAAGCCACTTGATGTCTTCACGGATACTATCGACATACTCCACATCTTCCGTTACGGGGTTAGTGTCATCGAACCGCAAGTTTGTATATCCCCCATACTTTTTGCTAAGCCCGAAGTTTAGACAAATACTGGTTGCATGTCCCATGTGGAGATACCCATTAGGCTCCGGTGGAAAGCGGGTAACTATACTTTTATACTTACCATTCGCCAGGTCAGTCTCAATAATTTCTTCCAGGAAATTGGAAGATTTTTCATCTTTTTTCAATTCTTCTGCCATCATGCGAAGATAGCCAATTGTCAATAGGCAATAGACAATGGGCAATAGGCAATAGGCAATAAGCAATAAGCAATTAGAACCCTTGTCTGTTGATTATTGTCTATTTCCCATTGTCTATTGCCTCCCGTCTCCTGCCTCCTGGCTCACCTAAGGCACCTTCACCAATTTCATCACCCTCCCTGTCGCTCCTGATGGTCCTGCGTTTGTACTCACCGTCAAATAAATTTCACCATCGTTGTCTTGTCCAAATCCCTTAAGGTAATATCCCAGATCATTGGGACGACTAACGAGACTGATCTCAGAATAGTCCCATGTATTTTGACCGGCAGGTGTACTGATGAATAGTTCTCCATTTGGCGTGCCCCCGGATTGAGCGAAAGTTCCGAAAATGTATTTTCCTTCATAAGCCGGAATCCCGCTACCGCGATAAACATTCCCGCCTATAACGGTGAGGGCTCTTCCACCTGCAGGGTTAGCTGTGTTATTAATTACAACTACAGGATCAATCAGTGTCTTGCCAAGATTGTCTGCTGCCGGGCAAGTAGCGAATGCGGTATCATTGTTTGCTGCATTGAAGCAGACCTTACCTTCTTTTACGTTCCAGCCATAATTGCTGCCTTTTGTCACAAGGTTGATTTCCTCGTACAAAACCTGTCCCGCATCACCCACGTACAATTGATTGCTGCCTCCCATGTCGAATGACATGCGATAGGGATTACGAAATCCGTAGGCGTATATCTCATCTCGTCCAGGTCCTCCCACGAAAGGATTGTCGGCGGGTATACCATAAGGGACGCTGCTATTCACGTCGATCCTCAATATGTCGCCGAAAAGATTTGACTCCACATCCTGGCCATTTCCACCGGCATTCGCTGCATACCAGTCGTCGACATGACCGGGCGCGACATCGTTGGCCGAACCGCCGTCACCAATGGCGATGTAGAGATATCCGTCATTACCGAAGGCGATTGCTCCTCCATTGTGGTTACTTTGAGGATCGTCCATCTGAAGTAATACTTTTTCAGTGGTCATGTCTGCAATATCAGCATTTGTGGTTGACGCTCGGAATTCGGAGATCTTACTTAGGTTATTCCAATTCGTGGTTGGTGTAGGACCACCAGCGCGAGGCGGGACCTGGTAGTAAACATAGAAACGACGATTGGTGGCAAACTGTGGATGGAAAGCAAGTCCAAGTAGACCACGCTCATCGTAGCCCGGATTCAAAGTGACGAGTAAAGGGGTAATGTCCATGAACGGCGTAGCAAGTTTATTCCCCGTGGAATCGATGATCCATATCTTACCCACCTGGTCAAAGACGAATAGCCTGTCTGTATTATCGGGCGAGGCCACTACTCCGAGGGGTGAGACGAACCCGTCTCCAACCAATTCGAGGTCAACTTTTGTATCGGCAATGTCATCATTTTTCTTACACCCGATCAATAGTAAACCAAGCAGGATGACTGAGGTAAAAAACAGAATTAAAGACGACGTCCCATTCACTGGGCGGTGAATCATTTTCATAGATGAAGCATTTTAAAAGGTAAAAAAATACTCCAGGTAAATCGGACAATGGCTCTAGTTGGATATCCTACTGTGGGAAAACTGAGTGGCTTTTCTAATATCGGGAGTTACTTGTGGTGGGTTGCCTTGCGGTTGTAAGATCTAACGCGGTTAATAGTTTAAAAGTTTAATGGTTTAATGGCTCTGAAATCAGATGTTTCAATCGTTTTTTGAATAACTCTTAAACCATAAACCTATAAACTCTTAAACCATTATGCCAATGCGCTATCTTTACTACCACCTACAATTTTAAACGAGATGCGCCTCTACTTACTAACGATTTGTTGTGTAATATTCTCTTTCGCAAACGCAGCCGATCCGACATACTACGAACTCCGTGTGTATAATTTTAAGGATACCGCGCAGGAAGCAGTCATCGATCGATATCTGGCGAAGGCCTTTATGCCCGCGCTTCACCGGAGTGGTATTAAGAAAATTGGTGTATTTAAGGCGTTAGCCAATGATACAGCAGCAGAAAAGCGGATTTACATACTCATTCCCCTTGTGTCGCCCGGACAACTGGCTATATTATCCAAGAGATTGATGAATGATGCCGTTTACCAAAGAGCTGCGAAGGAATTTATTGACGCTGGCTACAACAATCCACCTTACTCGAGGCTGGAGTCAATATTAATGCGGGCATTCTCGATGGCACCCGCCCTACAGCTTCCTGCGTTGAAAGGCCCGTACAAGGATCGGCTCTATGAACTGCGCAGCTATGAGAGCAGCACCGAGAAACTGGCAGTAAACAAGGTGCATATGTTCAATGAGGGGGGTGAGATAGATTTGTTCAGGCGACTCGGGTTCAATGCCATATTCTACGCATCTGTAATTACGGGAAGCAAGATGCCCAATCTTATGTACATGACAAGCTTCGAGAATAAAGCGGATCGGGATGCGCACTGGAAAAACTTTGGAAGCCACCCCGACTGGAAAGCATTATCAGCGAAATCGGAGTATCAGCATAATGTTTCGCATATCGACGTGATTTTTTTGCGACCAGCCGATTATTCCGATTACTGATCGGGCTATGTGTGATCATCTCGACTATTTGCTTTCAGTTTACTCTCAAACCCGTCTTACTGGTTATTGCCTATTGACTTGATCGCATCACTAGCGGACTCATTCTTTGGATTCAATTCCAACGATCTTTTATAGCTGACAAGTGCCTGCTTCTTATCTCCAGCCTTGAGATAGGCCTCGCCGAAACTATCCCAGGCAGCAAATGACATTGGGTAGGCCTTCACATTGAGTTCGAATACTTTCTTCGCCGTCGCATAATCTTGTTTTCTCATAAAGTCGTATCCTAGGTTATTCAATACATTCTCGGAGAAAATTTTCCATCCGGGAAACACCTTCTGCACTTTCTCGTATTCAGCAAACGCTTCAGCAGTCTTCCCCGTCTCAATCAGTTTTATGAAACCTTCCTCATCCAGTGGCGCAGCTCGTCCAAGTTCCCTGTAAAGGACCGCGAGTTGGCTGAAAGACGAGCCTGAATTCGGATACCACTTTACATTCTGTTCGAGAATAGTGGCGGCTTCCCTGACCAGGCCCTTTAGCTTTAATTCCATAGCAAGGTTCTTCATTTCTCCTTCGTAGGGTATTTCACCCGCTGTGGGAAATTTCTTTGTTGCGATTGGCGCAGGCAGGCCCAGGTATTTTGACCGGTGGGATTCGATGTAGTAGTTTTTATAATCTACCAAGCCGTTCTCTGGATCCCACTTGTCATACTCCATATATTTCGCTACACCTTTCGCAATGTCCATTCCTTTGATCCTGGAAACTACATGCAGAGAGCCATCAATGCCCGCGGAAACCCCGGCGGTGGTGATGATGTTGCCGTTGTCAACAAATCTGGTATTTGCCAATACTTTCGAATTAGGTAGAATAGCCTGGAGCCTTTGGATATTACCATACCAGGTCGTTATATTAAGCCCATCGAAAAGTCCTGTGCGGGCTACGATCCCTGCACCAGAACAAACCGACACGCAAACGGTACCTGCGGCCACCCTTTCCTTTATCCAATTTAGTACCCTCGGATCCTGTGAGGAGGGGCCGGAATTGCCGCCGGGGAAAACAAAAATATCAGGTACCGGTGCATCAGTAATCGAATACTGCGGTTGAACTTTTACAAAACCTTGCGATAGTACTTCCTTCCCATCCACCGAAACCGTGTAAGTGGTAAACCCAGGAGTCTGAGCAAATACTTCTGACGGCCCAGCGAAATCCAGTAGTTCGACATTTTGATAAAGAAAGATGGCTACATTGTACTTCTCCTTTTGTTGAGCCTCTGAGACCGTTACCAGCAACATCAAGAAAAAAAACTGGCAGCCAGGGAAGATGAGTTTACACATTTTCATAAATAGGTCTATTTTGTTACAATGCGATCACATGCAAATAGTCGCTCCACAAATTGAGTTCTTTCTCCCCGAATATAATTGTAAGATATTGACCTTGTGATGAACGGGAGGCGCGGTGATGGCTTACGGTAACGGGGGTGCGGGAATGTCTATTGACTATTTTGCCTATTGCCCATTGCCCATTGCCTATTGCCCATTGCCTATTGCCCATTGCCTATTGCCTATTGCCCATTGCCCATTGCCTATTGCCCATTGCCCATTGCCTATTGGAACACCGTGGTGGAAAATCTACAATTCCCGTTCCTAACAGCATCATACCGCTGTAGAAACGCATCGGCTCAAAATTTGATACGAATTAGGAAAGCGTTATGAAACAAAAGGAAAATCTCTGGGAGTTGTTACAAAGATTAGACGAACAAGCTGGGGACTTCAACGTGCATCTTTCCGAAGCAAACCGCTATTTCGACACGGCTGCGAAAGAAACCAAGAAAATCCTAGAACAACAAGAAAAGGAACTTCATAGTACCATTGCCAAAGTGAGAAGGGCGTTGAAGCGATTTACGAAAGAGAATGAGAAGAAGAAACAATAGGCTGGCGGCAATGGGCAACGGGCAACGGGCAACGGGCAACGAGCAATAGGCAATAGACAATAGGCAATAGGCAATAGGCAATGGGCAATAGTAAAAAAGTCCCTACAGTAATTCACGCCTCAATGCGTCCGACAATACAATAGCTCCGCAATACTAATCCTGATTTTCTGTTGACTGGTTTTTTGACGGGTGATTCGCATGGCCCATGTAAAGAGGCTCTCCCTGGATGAGTCATATTGCTCTATGGACGACCAGATAGTTTTAAATACGTCCTTTAGCGTGTCGGCCGACACCTCATCTCTGTAAAGTGCCTTCTTGATCCTGCCAAAGAAAGCTGGCGCATATTGATCATAAAAATCTTCGAAGGCTGAATACTTACGATTCTTTAACGCCTCAATCATCTCCACTTCCGACACCGGTCGGATTCCCTGCGATGTATTCATATGAGTTTTTAGAATTGATAAGGTTTAAAAACGGGCACTATAAAGTTACACCAAATTTCCTTCATTACCCGCTGGGTTTTCGGGCTGGTTGGAGAAACGGTTTTTGGGTTTAACAGTCTAAACGTTTAAAAGTTTAAGAGTTTAAAAGTTTAAAAGTTCATTGTGATCGGACAATCTGTACTGTAAGGCTCCAACTGTTAAACCATTAAACCCTTAAACCTTTAAACCCTTGAACCCCTAAACTATCCTACCTTCGATCGTTGTCACTTCAC
>JACMKU010000140.1 GCA_014379965.1 Chitinophagaceae bacterium | reverse complement strand
TTGTTGGATGAAAAATAAGAAAGAAGACAATATAAACTCATTGATTATTAGTCAATTCGTATAACGTAAAAAGGGCCAATCTTTCGATTGACCCTTTTACTTACTAACCCATTAAATTCTATTGCTAAGTTACAATTCTGTGCAACATTTCAAAATAAATTTTTAGTCCTGTGAATAACTTTGGAGGGGACAAACAGATAGCCGTACTTAGTTTTTTGTTGAGAAATAATTTCTATATTTTCCTGATTATCAGTAAATTGCAGGGAGAAATTTTTGGAGCCCCCTTTTTAATGAGGCAAGTATATGTAACTCAATGGGGTGACAAAACGGCTGAAAAACAGCGTTTAATCTAAATGGTAACAGATTTGTTATAATAGTCGTACAAACAAAATTCATTAAAAAATGACACCATCAATTATGATCGTTTCGCTGGTCTTTTTAGGGATCAGTATGCTCGTCTCACTGGTGCTGAAAAGTAAGTTCAAAAAATACAGCAAAGTGCCCCTCGCCAACGGCTTGACCGGCCATGAAGTCGCGGAAAAAATGCTAAAGGAAAGCGGGATATATGACGTAAAAGTTACATCTGTTGACGGATTTTTGTCTGACCATTACAACCCGGCCAACAAGACTGTAAACCTCAGTCCAGATGTATATAATGGCAATTCTGTCTCTGCAGCCGCCGTGGCCGCGCACGAATGTGGACATGCGATCCAGCATTCCGAGGCCTATGCCCCCCTTAATCTACGGAGTAAGCTGGTTCCGGCGGTCCAGTTCAGCTCGACGCTGGTAAACTGGGTCCTTTTGGCAGGTGTGATCATGGCTTATTCCGGCAACCCGACGGTTTTGCTGATCGGTATCGTGTTGATGGGAATCACAGTTATTTTTAGCCTGATCACTCTACCCGTCGAATTCGATGCCAGCAAGCGTGCCCTCGCCTGGTTGGAGAGGACAAATGTGACCAATCGGACGGAATACCCAATGGCCAAAGACGCGTTGAAGTGGGCGGCCACAACCTATGTCGTTGCTGCACTTGCCGCTGTTGTCACATTGATCCAATATATCATGCTCTACCTAGGCAGCAGGGACAGGGATTAAGACAATATTTTCTGCCCCGGACCTGCTTTCATAATCAACTCCCTTTATGAAGTCGATCCGGGGATTTTTCTTGCCCATCCATCAATGCTCCATCCCCATGGATTTTTTAGTTGATGACCTTTTGCATTACTTCGTAAAAAACTAAAAATGCATCTACGGACATTGCTTTCACTTGTACTTGTATCAGCATCGCTGATTTCATCTGCGCAATTGAAGGCACCAGAGGATTTCCTTGGCTATAAGATTGGATCACGCTATACTCCTCATTGGAAACTGGTGAACTATTTTCAGCATGCGGCCACATCATCACCTTCAATGATCAAGCTCCAACAATATGGTGAGACAAACGAACACCGTCCACTTTACCTTGCCTTCATTTCCACACCAGAGAATATTTCTAACCTTGAAAACATAAGAGCAAACAACCTGCGCCTCGCACAGCTGTCTTCAGATAAATCACAGGCATCCGAAAATGCGCCCGCAATTGTTTGGCTGAGTTATAATGTACATGGTAACGAGACTTCGTCTTCCGAAGCATCGATGCTTACGCTTTTCGCATTACTCGATCCAACAAATGCCAACAGCCGCGAATGGCTGAAGAACACAGTCATCATCATCGATCCATGTGTAAACCCAGATGGTAGGGACAGGTATGTAAACTGGTTCAATTCTATAGTCGGCGACCAAAAAAATGCCCGCCTCGATGCCCGCGAGCATCGTGAGCCATGGCCTGGTGGAAGAACAAATCATTACAATTTCGATCTGAACCGCGACTGGGCATGGCAGACACAGGTCGAAAGCCGTCAACGAATGCAACAATATAACAAGTGGCTGCCACAGGTGCATGTCGACTTCCATGAACAGGGGATCAATCAACCATATTATTTTGCACCGGCGGCCCAGCCTTATCATGAGGCAATCACGAAATGGCAAAGAGATTTCCAGACAACGATTGGAAAGAATCATTCAAAATATTTCGATCGCAATGGGTGGCTATATTTCACTAGGGAGATATTCGACCTCTTCTATCCATCTTACGGCGATACCTACCCGGTTTACAATGGCGCAATAGGCATGACGTATGAACAGGGTGGCGGCGGAGCTGGCGGCCTTGCCGTCGAAACCGACGAAGGAGATACGCTTACACTGTACGACAGAGCCATCCACCATTTCACAACTTCAATGAGCACTATCGAGGTCTCATCGCAGAATGCGGCCAGGCTAGTGAGTGAGTTTCGCAAATATTTCAATGAAGCGGTCAATGGTTCGGTTGGCGAATACAAGTCGTATGTGATCCGCAACAAGCCGGAAGACGCAGAAAGAGTACGAGCCTTCCTTGAATTGCTTGATAAGAACGGGATACAGTATACATCTGCGGGAAACAGCAGTCGGGGATTTAGTTTTCACACGCGTAAAGAGGAAAGCTATAACAGTTCTGGCAGCGATATCCTGGTGTCATCCGCTCAACCGAAAGCCGCACTGATCAAAGTTCTATTCGAACCTCAATCTAAACTCGTCGATTCTCTCACCTATGATATTACTGCATGGGCTTTACCGTACGCCTATGGCCTAACTACGTATGCCAGTAAGGTTGCTATCGGATCGGGGCCTACGCGAATATTGCCGGATAGCGTCAACAACACCGGTGCAGAGGCGTTTGGTTACGTCATTCGATGGCAGGGCGTTTCCTCGGCGCGTACAGTTGCACAACTACTACAGCAGGGTGTTAAGCTGCGCTTTGTGGAAATGCCTTTCGAAGTCAATGGGCAATCTTTTTCACGAGGCTCGATAATCATCATTAAAAGAGGAAACGAAAAATTCGGAACGGGACTATGGCAGTTGGTCAGCAGGATCTGCAACAGGAACAATATTAAGATGAATCCCGTTTCAACGGGAATGGTGGATAAGGGTTTCGATTTCGGCAGTTCCAAAGTACACCCGATGAAGAATTTGAAGGTCGCCTTATTGACTGGTGAAGGTGTGCGTTCGAATGCAGCGGGTGAAGTATGGCATTTCATGGAGAAAGAATTGCAATACCCGGTTACGCTCATCAATGCCAATGATTTCATGCGCGCCGACTGGAAGCAGATTGACGTAATAATACTTCCAGATGGACAATATCGTTTCCTGATGGACAAAACACTGGCCGAACAATTTCACCAATGGATATTAAACGGCGGACGGGTGATCGCCCTTGAGTCGGCAGTGACGCAATTAACGAAGATGGAATGGAGTGCGCTTCGCCAACGTAAGGAAGATGAAAAGGATACCGCGGGCAAGTCTGATCCATACTATTCACTAAGGGCGTTTGAGAACCGTGAGAAGGATGAAATACCTGCAACCACTCCGGGTGCAGTATTTCGCGTTGACACAGATACGTCGCATCCACTTATGTATGGTTATCCCAACTATTACTATACGTTGAAAATGGATAACACCATTTATGATTTCATAAAGGAAGGTGGCTGGAATGCCGGAGTTATCAAGAACGATAACCAGGTCGCTGGTTTCGTTGGCTATAAGTTAAAGAAGAAATTGAAAGACGGACTCGTCTTCGGCGTGCAGGATCTGGGACGTGGCACTATCACATATCTTTCCGACAATGTACTATTTCGGAATTTTTGGGAAAATGGAAAGCTCATGTTTTGCAACGCCCTTTTTCTAGTCGGCCAATGACGTGTTGGTGGGAATCGGGAATCAGGAATCGGGAATCAGGAATCGGGAATCGGGCTTCAAAGCAGAAAAGACTTTACGATTTGAAGCCCAATTCCCGATTCCCAATTCCAGATTACAGTCTAGTCAGATAGACTCTATTTAGAGCTTAATCTCTTCATCATGTTGATCGAAGAACTTATACTCTGTAAGATGATAATTGCTGCCCTCTTCTAACCTGGTTTTTTGCCTGAATTTCTTATTCCATTTCGCAATCCTCGTTGACCATGGCCATCCTTTCTTGAGGTAAGCAAACATGATCGGGTTCACCACAAGTTTAAGGTTGTGATGTTTGTGAGTGATAAGGTAACTAAGATTCTTTTCGATATCGTCCTCGAGAAGAATTGTTGATGTGATCTTTCCTGTTCCATTACAGCTCGGGCAAATTTCCTGCGTATTGATATTTACCTCGGGCTTCATCCTCTGGCGGGTGATCTGCATCAACCCAAACTTAGAGATAGGTAACACAGCGTGCTTGGCCCTGTCAGGGCTCATGAATTCTTCCATCTTCTCCATGAGCCTGCGCTTATTCTCAGGGAGCTTCATGTCAATAAAGTCCGCAACGATGATACCGCCTAGATCTCGCAGGCGCAATTGCCTGGCAATTTCTTCCGCAGCTTCAAGGTTGGTTTCGAGAGCGTTCTGCTCCTGGTTATTGCTGACACTTTTATAGCCACTGTTTACATCGATTACATGGAGTGCCTCCGTGTGTTCAACGATCAGGTATGCACCGCTGTTTAGGTTGACAGTCTTTCCAAAAGAGGACTTCACCTGCTTCGTTATCCCGAAAGAATCAAAAATGGGAGATCCATTTTGGTAATAGGAGACGATGTCGGCCTTCTCGGGGGCGATGCGCTGGATATAATTCTTGGTATCTGTAAAAATGGTGCGGTCATTAACGACGATCTTGTTGAAATCGGCGTTGAGCAGGTCACGGAGGATGCTATTCGTTTTTGTCTGCTCACTCAACACCTTTGCCGGAGCGACGCCACCTTTCAGGTTGCGTTGGATCGTCTTCCACATTTCTACAAGAGCTGAAAGATCTTCGTGAAGTTCTGCTGTATTCTTTCCTTCGGCAGCAGTACGAACGATGACACCAAAGTTTTTGGGCTTGATGGCTTCCACGATCTTCTGAAGCCTTTTCCTTTCTTCTGAAGAATGTATTTTCCTCGACACCGCAACGATATTGTTGAATGGAGTGATCACGACAAAGCGGCCGGGCAAGGATATTTCACAACTTAACCGGGGACCCTTGGCAGCTATTGGCTCTTTAAGGATCTGAACCAGGATGTTAGGCTTGCCGCCGAGTACTTCATTGATCTTTCCCGTCTTAATGATCTCAGGCTCATTCTCGAACTTCCCAAAGTCAAGAGCGGTTTCGCTTTTGTCACTCATTGTGAGTGAAGTGAATTTGAGGAGAGAGCGGGCATAAGGACTCAGATCAGTATAGTGAAGAAAAGCATCCTTTTCAAAACCAACGTCCACGAAAGCAGCATTCAGTCCAGGAATCAGCTTCTTGACCTTTCCGAGATAGAGGTCTCCTACGGCAAAACGTGCATCCGTTTTTTCGCTATGCAATTCTACCAGCTTCCTATCTTCCAACAGGGCAATCTCTACACCCTGCGGAGCTGCATTAATAATGAGTTCTTTGTTCATTACAGCTTACATAAAAAATGAATCTAACCTTAGTGCTGTACAAACCGGATGCCGGCAAACCGTACGTGAATGCGGGAGGGATAAAGTTGCAGCAGGTGGTGGGGTGCAAACTTGTACGGCAGACAACCGGTCAACTGAAAAGTTAAAGACTAAGAGGTAAGTGGTTTAAGACTCCGGAACTCGTCTACCGCAAAAAATGATATATGACACGCGGAAAGATGAAGCATCTAAAATCTTAAACCACCAAGCTTACTTGTTCCTCTTCTTATGACGATTCTTTCTCAGTCTTTTTTTACGCTTGTGCGTCGCAATTTTATGACGCTTTCTTTTCTTACCACAAGGCATACTCAAATAATTTTTTAATCTTGTTTATAATAATATGTTTCAAAGATCCAGGGTCGATCCCCAGCCTTCTTACAATTTTCTCAAACTAATCATTTACCTAACTCCTCAATTCTGTTCTCAATCGCGGCCCTCATATCTTGTCGCTTAATGAAGGGAAGACTTTGCCGATACCACTTGACTGCGTTAGGCTTGTCCTTTAATTTTTCATACCCGTCGGCCATCATTAGCATGGCCTCGAAATTAGATGGTTCAAGCCTGTGTATCGTCTGTAGCCGATTGATGGCCTTATCATATTGCCCTGACATCAGCGAGCCTTTGACAAGCATCATCTGGGCGTACACATTCGTGCTATCTTTATCCAACACCGTTCTTATCCGGGTAATTCCTTCCATCGGTGCATCAGAAATGTTTCCAAAGAGATACACCGCACCCAGACCTACGCTGGCGGAATCATTAGCCGGATTTATCTTCAAAGACCTCTCAAACAAATCCTTGGCCTGCATGGCTTCCCATTTTCTAAAACCGGGGTTTTCTTCCCTCTGCAGATTCTCCAAAAATAAGCGGGCAGCAAAGGTGAGGGTTTTTTCCGAATTTTCCAATCTGGCTGCCTCAGCTTCGTACCAGGCGTATGGCAGGAAGAGGCCGATTGAATCGCCCCAAAAATGGGCGAGCTGATGATAAATGTCTAATTGTTGTGCCCTGACTGCACCACGTGAGATGGAATTCTCGAGAGTTGTAATCCTTATCACCTGTTCAGGGGTGATCTGGCGCTTCGCCATATTTAGGATGGTATCTGTTAAGTCTGAACCGGTTGCATTATGCGCGTGATCATCGATTTGCGCCGCAGCGGATCTTGAAGGAGCTGTTTGACCGAAAAAATAGATCACTGCTATAAGAAATATTGCAGCAGCAATGGTGAGCCATTGAGGTTTCTTCACTTTATTTATTTTGGAACGCAAAGTTACCTCAAAGCAGAATTATACTTTCAAATAGATTACAATTTAGGGGTAACATCTTATGCTTCCTCGCCAGGACCCGCATCAGGCTTAACTTCCTTCAGCTTCTTTACTTCGGCGACGAACTCTTTAGCAGGCTTAAATGCTGGAATATAGTGCTCAGGAATATGAACAGCAATGTTCTTCTTAATATTTCTTCCAATCTTGGCGGCCCTTTTCTTCGTGATAAAACTGCCAAAGCCACGGATATATATATTCTCGCCGGCCGACAAGGTATCCTTTACTTCTTTAAACATTGTTTCAAGAGTAACAAGGACATCAACTTTGGGAATCCCCGTCTTCTCAGATATCTGGTTTACAAGATCGGCTTTTCTCATTATCGCTGGGTTTAAAAGGTTTTAAGACACCAATTTAGAACAAAATAAAATGATTGTCAACAGAATAGATAATTTTTTTTATGACAAGTTTAAAATCTTTTTCACGGAAATGGTGGATATTTAATCGATTTAATCTGTTTTAATGCCCAGGACCAGCAAAAACCAGCAAGATTTCGCAACCAATTTACTCAAATGGCATCAGGAGAAAAATGACCGGAAAATGCCATGGAAAGGAGAGAGAGATCCATACCGTATCTGGTTGAGCGAGATTATTCTACAGCAGACTCGGGTAGAACAGGGACTGCGTTATTATAACCATTTCATTGAGACTTATCCTGACGTCCATACCCTTGCTAATGCCCCCGAAGACCAGGTATTCAAATCCTGGGAAGGTTTGGGCTATTACTCGCGCTGTCGCAACCTGATAGCCTCAGCCCGGAAAATCTCAAAGGAACGTGGAGGTCGTTTCCCCGAAACTTATGGTGAGATACTGACCCTTAAAGGAGTAGGCCCATACACCGCCGCAGCAATATCTTCCTTCGCTTTCAATTTACCACATGCCGTTGTAGACGGAAATGTATTTCGCGTTCTCTCGAGAATATTTGGCATATCAACTCCTATCGACTCCACTGAAGGGAAAGCTGAATTTACCGCACTCGCCAATCAGCTACTCAATGTGAAGGAGCCGGCATTATACAACCAGGCCATCATGGATTTTGGTGCTGTCATTTGCAAACCCGTCCCACTATGCGAACAATGTGTCTTTCGAGATTCATGCCACGCCTTTTTAAATAGTGAGATCCAACTGCTACCTGTAAAAGAGAAGAAAATACGGATGAGGAAAAGATGGTTTTATTACATTGTACTTCGACATGGCGACGCTGTTGCAGTTCGGCAGCGAAATGAGAAAGACATTTGGCAACAACTGTTTGAATTCCCCATGGTAGAGTTGGATATGGAGCATGATCCGCGCGAGGTGACCACCACGTTGATCGGAAAAAAAGGAATGTTGAATGAAACTGGTTATGAACTGATCACAACCTCTGCTACATATAAGCAACAGCTATCGCATCAAATGATCATCGGCCAGTTTATCGAGATACGTGTGAAGAATAAACCCAACAACGCTGATTTCTTATGGGTATCACCTTCCGAACTAAAACAATTTGCGTTTCCGCGCCTGATTAATCATTATCTGGAAGCTTTGGAAGAATTGACAATGGCCAATAGTCAATAGGCAATAGACAACAGGCAATAAGCAACAGGCAATAAGCAATAGCCAATAGTCAACAGTCAAGTTCAGGTCGACTACCCGAGTGCCACTCACCACTCACTACTCACCACTGACCACTGACCACTGACCACTGACCACTCACTCCTCACAGTGTGCAAATATTACGAAACTGCAATCCCCCTTTTCCTGGAACCGATAGTCGCAATGTCTTAGATACATCACCATCGAAGCGGAGCTCGACTTCGTTCTGCCCCTTTGCAAGAGGTATACGCGTGTAATAGATCGTATGCGGTAGGCTTTGCCAATTACGTGTATCCGCCTTTTCAGATGCGAAATTGAAAACCTGTAACCCAAAGGCGAGCGCAATCCTCCCTTTTTTCCCTTTGTCATTTTTATCGTCATCCTTGTCGTCCTTCTTCTCGGGTCGTACGGCGGCCTCGGTCATTTTCTTGATTGCAAGCCTGGTTAGCGTCGATGATAGTTCCTTCACGGCCCTCTCGCGCAAGGTAAATATCGCGAGCGTGTTTATGTCTTCCGCCCTCTCCATGGGAAATTGACGGCCATTCAATTCGGCTTGCGCACAAGTAAAAATCATGGGCATTGAGCGATAAACAGGAACCGCAATACGAAGGCTTCGCAAGTTCTCAAGTTTTAACTGGTTTTGATCGTAACCGGCAGAGGGATCGAAAGGCACTTGCATTCCGTTACCTGAAAAGAAATATCGATTCTCGTCATTTTTTATCAGGGAAAAATGAATGTCTTGCTGATATTTTACTGGTGCCGAACCATTCTCCCAGAACAAAACAAGTTCTCCTCCCGCAGAAGGCTCCACTGCGCTATACACAGTGTCAAGGAGGTGCTCATATCTCGTTAGTTCATCCACAAATCCATTTAATGACGCAGTACGCAGAAGGTCTCCCTTGAGTTGTTCCGGCATTACCGTCCCGTAGTACTCGCCTTTATGTTTCAGGTAAAGATCAACAGCATTACGGTAGGCAATAAACGCGTTGTTCATGTCGCCGTCAGTTTCATAGATCATGCCCTGGAGAATGTAGGAAAATGCGTCCTCGGAATAACGTTGCTTGTCTCCCAGCTTATCCTCTTGCGTATACGTGCGGAGCGTTATTCGACGGGATTCGACTAATGCCTCGGCGGGTTTGCCAAGCTGCAAATAATTAAGGGTTTTATAATAGTGAATTAGGTATTTCTCAAAATCTTCCCCCTTATATGATTGCATCATTGGGTTGATCAGGCTGCCAAACACGATATCCTTTGCCGACGTCCTCGCATCTTCCATCATCCGATCGGCATCGTTAAAATAATTATTGCTGCTGTCGTATTGCTGCAGGAGGTGACAAATCTTCCCTCTCTCGAGGAGAAAAAGCAGTTGGTTTCGGTTCTTGCCTAAAAGTTTGTTGTTATCAAGCGCCTTTCCTGCTTCTTCGTAATTCCCTTCCTTGAGGTTTGAATAATAATCTGCTGCCTGCCTGTTGTAGCTGGCACAGGAATGAAGGATGAATGCAACCGCAAGGAAGCAGACCAGGAGACCGGTGTATTCTCGTTTAACCTGCATGAGGCTTTATTGATGAACGATGCACTAACGTGAATGCATAATTCTGGTGGCGGATCTAGTTCCTGATGTACTTGGCGATCTTTTTCTCACCGATCCAAACCACCTCATTCGATTCAATGTTGGTGAGTTCAAGATTGACTTGGTAATAGGCCACTTTCTTTCTCTTGTGGGAGTCGACGATTGAATTTATAGAACCGTGCAGTATGTAATCGGCACCCTGCTCAAGCCCAAACTTCTTCATGCTGCTTACTGTGGAGTTTGTTTGTTGATCCGCTTTCTCTGCCCTAAGTTCTTCTCTCTTCTTTCCTCCCTGGACGAGCCTGACTTTTTGTGTCGACAAAAATGATTGTTCAATGTCCTTCAGGAACGTCTCTGCCTCGATATGTTCATGTGTCTTGTTTGAAACAAAGCCCACGATCACAACAGGACGCTGCCCGTTCTTTGAACTCGTGTGATCCGTAAGCCAGTTAGCTCCAAGTACTGTGCTTGTAAGTTCTTCTGCCGCGAGTCTCGAATCGGTATTGTTCCAGCGGCCGCTTACGTCCACCTGTTCGGCGGGGTCTATGCGGGATACGTGCCTGTTGCACGCGATCATAAAGACATAGCCAGTAAATGCTACGGTGAAGAGTAGATTTCTTTTCATAAAAAAGTTGTTTAAGATGTAATGGTCGAATGAATAGTATGCAATAATTGTTGATGTTTACCAGCACCAAAATCCTAAGGAAATGAGAGGACGGTTTCTGCGATGATAGTTGCGGTTATTGTAATAATTTCCCCGGTAATTTCCCCGGCGATAACGGTTAGGCTGGTAATAGTAGTTACCATAGGAATCATTATCATACCACCTTGCTCTCTCTAATGAGAGTTGACGTCGGAAGACCCGGCGAGCCGCCTTGGAGGCAAGCCTGTCGGCCATCCAATCTGATGCTTCGTAGGTTTCCTGGACCGTTGTACTGTGCCAGCTGTTAATCGAATCGGCGACTTTCATGTATTTGTCGCGGCTCACAGCGAAATCCGGATTCTGGTCAGGGACAAGTGAAGTTTGTGATTGCGCGGAAACGGAGAAGAAAATACAGGTCGACCACGCAAGAATTGAGGGTAGACTTTTTTTCATGTTGTTTGGTTTTGAATTTGAGAAGGGCAATACTAATGTACAGACGAAACACGTTAAGCCACCGTTAAAATTCCATTGCGAGCGGAGCGACGCAACTCAGATCGTGAGCGTCATTGCGAGCGTAGCGAACCAAGTGAGTGGTGAACGTTATTGCTTCGCTCCTCTCGCCATTAAGACTGACTTGCTTCGCTCGCAATGACGACTGCGGGAAAAGGGGGAAAAAGCATTTAAAATTGTCGAATACGCATAAAAAAATTTAACTTTAAATAGCACTCGAAGCCTGAAGAGGATTTAATAATCAGAAAAAGATAAGCGTATGAGAGGCGTAAACAGAGTTATGCTCATCGGGAATCTTGGAAAAGACCCCGATGTTCAGTTCCTGGAAGGAAATATAGCAGTAGCAAAATTCCCCCTCGCTACCACAGAAACTTTCAAAGATCGATCAGGAAAATTGGTTTCTCAGACCGAGTGGCACACGGTAGTTCTCTGGCGGGGCCTGGCCGAATTAGCCCAGAAGTATCTTCACAAAAGCAGCCTAGTTTACATCGAAGGACGTCTTAGAACCCGCAGTTGGGATGATAAGGATGGCAACCGCAAATTCGCTACTGAAGTTGTAGGTGACAACCTCATCATGCTCGACAAACGAATGGATAGCCCAACCGCACCTCCTTCCGGTGAGAATGGTGGTGAAACCTTAGGCAACTCTGATTCGCCCATCGGGGATCCTTCGGAAAATCTTCCCTTTTAGGAATATCCCTAAAACGATAACTTTGCTGCTGGATAACCAGAGAGCTATCTCTTTAATCCTGTCATTAAAAACTGCGAGCATTGCACAGTCATTCGGTCATTAGTTTGCTACATACTTTCACATCATTCCTGGCCATCAACCCGCAGAGTACTACGTTTTTGGTTGTATTACTTATTGTCCTCGTCCTTCTTGCCTTTACCATTTCCGGTGCCGAGGTGGCGCTGTTCTCTTTAAACAACAAAGATGTGAACATGCTGAAGACAAAGCAGCATGCCGCCGCGAAACGCATCGTTACTTTACTCGAGGAACCTAAAGAAGTGTATGCCTCGCTACTCATAGCCAGCACCTTCATCAGCATCTGCATTACAATCCTGTCGAATTTTTTAATCACACATATAATTGTCTTTGGCGATATGCATTTCGCTGTGGAAATGTTGATCAAGGTGCTGATCATCGCCTTCCTGCTTCTATTCTTCTGCGAGGTTCTACCAAAGATCTGGGCCACACAGAATAACCTGCGATTTGCCTATGGGTCTGCTTCCGTTGTTGAAGGCATCCACCTCGTACTACGAAGGATCAGCAAGTCGGTTGTGTCACTTGGTGATAGTATTGGCAAGCGCATGGGAGCAAATCGATCCGAAGCGTTAAGCATGCGGGAGATGGACGAGGCCATCGATATCAAGACAGATGAAGAAGCTTCCCCTGCAGAAAAAAGCATCATGAAAGGGATCGTCAAGTTTGGTAATATCTCCGTACGACAGATCATGCGAAGCCGTCTCGACGTGAGCGGCATCGAATACCATATGAGTTTCGGAGATCTCAATCGAAAAATCGAAGAACTTCATTACTCACGCCTACCGGTATACAAAGTAAGCCTGGACGAGGTAGCGGGCATTATCAATACGAAAGACCTTATACCGTTTCTTAACGAGGACGAAAATTTCGACTGGCGTCCCCTTGTAAGGCAGCCATATTTTGTACCCGAGTCGAAATTGATCGAGGACCTCTTAAGGGATTTCCAATCCAGGCGAATACATTTCGCAATAGTAGTTGATGAGTTCGGTGGCACCAGTGGGATTGTGACTATGGAAGATATTCTCGAGGAAGTGATCGGAGAAATAAGAGATGAATTCGATGAGGAGGAGAGTGGAAACAGGAAGCTCGACGAGAACAATTACGTGTTTGAAGGGAAAACGATGATACATGATATGTGCAAGATGATGCGCCTGCCCATGGATACCTTCGACAATATAAAAGGAGAAAGCGAGTCCGTAGGTGGGCTGGTTCTCGAGCTCGCAGGAGAATTTCCTAAAGTATCCACGGAAGTGAAGGCTGGAGATTTTATATTCCACGTACTCGAGACAGATTTGAACAGGATCAGGCAGGTAAAGGTCACAACTCATCACAAAGAAAAAGACTGAAGTTAATGAGGCAGCCTAAAATCATATTTGCATTGTTCGCACTTGCTGTATGGAGTGTCGCTTGCAATAGTTCGTATACCTATAAGAAAAAGGGGTACTTCAATATCGAATTTCCAGAAAAAAAATATCAATCGTTCGACCAACCCGGATATCCATACACTTTCGAATATCCCGTTTACGCCAACGTGATCAAGGATACGACCTTCTTTTCCGATAAGGCGGGAGACTGGTGGATCAACATTGACGTCCCGCGGTTCGGCGGTCGGATCTATATAAGCTATAAAACTGTAGGCGCAAACAATTTCGATTCCCTGGTGAATGACGGTTTCAAGATGGCATATAAACAACACACCGAGGTCTCCACGGGAATAGAAGATAGCGTGATGCGAACACCAAATGGTGTCGAGGGCATCTATTATTCTCTGAGAGGAAATACTGCAACGGCCAACCAATTCTTCCTTACCGATTCCACGCGTCACTTCCTGCGTGGAGCACTATATTTTGACGCCACGCCAAACGAGGATTCATTGAGCATAGTGAATGATTTCCTCAAGAAGGACTTACACCACCTGATCAATACCCTCAAGTGGAAATGAGGTTTTTAACCACATAGGCACTTAGAACTCATAGGATTTCACATAGGGCTTTGAAGAATTGGACAACAGGATAGAGAATCTATGTGAAAACCTATGAGTTCTAAGTGCCTATGTGGTTAAAAAAATGTATTCCTTTTATTGCCTCTCACCCTCTGGAAGTATAAACTCCTCCCGCAATGGCGCACGGCTGAATTTGTCCAGGTTCATCCTTTTTTTCCTTGCTGTTCTCTTTACAGCCTTTCGAACTTCTTTCTTTTTGGTGACCGTAATCGCCTCCGACTTTGAATTGCTTGGTACTTCTTCAACTACAATCTTGTGCTCGGAAACCTGTAGCTCGCGAATGGAGGCCTTCGCTTCCTTAGGTTCAGGGACCGAAACTGATTTAACGTCGTACAGTTTCGTGAATTCGTCGTTGTTGCTCGCACCGCGATAGTCGATGAAACCGTAGATACTGGCGCCAGCCATCAATGCGGCTGCCGTGTAAAGGATAGCTTTCATGTTTGTTTTATTTGGTTAAGTATGAAGGTTGCTAAATACTGAATGACTTTAGGTATGTTTTGCTTTTTCTATAAATGATGTACTCGGCCACCAGCATATTTCCTACCACACTTATCCAAAGAGACAATTCATAATTTTCCAGATGGTCCCAGTCCAGAAGGTAAAACACGATATGATAGATCCTAAAGGTGACGGCGGTCATGGCCATCGCATAGGAGCGGATCATCCAGATCTTGTGTGCCAGTATGTTTCGTTTCAGGATTGCCGCTAGTCCATACCAAGTGGTGATGAACCATGACAAGGCCATGAAAAGGAACAGCGAACGCTCCCAGAAGCTTCCTTTTGCGAAGAACGACATGTATACGCCCGTTGGCGCCCCGAGGCATAGGACCACGAACACATATACTCTTCCGGATATCCTGTGAATCATGGTGGATTTTTTTAAAACGTATTTCGAGAACTGAATCAAGGCGGCGCCTATACAAATTGCTCCTGCCAGGATATGGACATAGAAGCAGGTTTTGTAGAAACGACTCTCGAATAGAAAGGATCGCTCCCTGATGAAGTCGAACTCTCCACTGAAGGAAAAATAGGGCAGCGTGTTATAGATGAGTAACAAGCTAAAAAATCCGACGGGGAGCCAGAATAACATCCGCGCAAAAACCCCTGCGGATCGCCTTAGCGTAGTCACCCGGGAATTAAGCATAATGGTGGTTTTGACAGGCATTGAGATTGATCGCGCTCAAAGATTCCACAGCGGGTCCGTGTTAGTTGTTTGTTAAAGGGCGGGCTTCCCCTTCCGGGGAATGTTTACTACTTTGTAGTATGACTATGCTTCGCTTGAAAAGGATTCTTATCACTGTGGCCGTACTATTCGTAACTAATGGTGTTTCCGCCCAGCAGGCAGTTGCTGCAGATTCGATGAAGATCGCTTATGCCAAGGCGAATACCGCGGCGGAAAAAGTAGAGGCACTTGACCTGCTTTCCAGAACTATGATGAATGTTGACCTGAAAGAGGCCGACGAGTATGGCAAGCAACTTATTACGATCGCCGAGGAATCGAGGGATAGGAAATTGATGGTAAAAGCATACATGTCAAACGGTACACGATGTAGTTACTTTGCCGGCGTTAAAGATTACACCACGCGATCCATAGGTTATTACGAGAAGGCCCTTGCCATTGCCAAGCAAAACCGAATGGATGATGAGACAGGTGGTGCTTTTCTCAAACTATCGGCTGTCTATCTTTCCATCCCAGATAAGGACAAGGCACTGAGTTACGCCGGGCAGGCAGCGTCCATCATTTCAACTTTGAAAAATGACAGCCTGAAAGCAGAATCGAGCAACTCATTTGGGCATGTCTATCTTAACCGTAACGACAAGATCATGGCCCTTCGCCATTATCTTAGTGCGCTTCGTATAGCAGAGGAGATCAAGAATGTCTCTCTTATCCGAAATTGTTACCTGTATCTCTCCACCTTCTATACGGGGATCGAAGATTATGACAAGGCCATTGACTATTACATGATGGCACATAAGAAGCTTGATGAAATGAAGGATAAAAACGTTCCTTTCCAGCGAGCGATCGATATCAACAATATCGGGAAACTATACGCTTACAAAAACAGCCACGATATCGCCATTAGCTACTTCCAGCGGTCACTGGCAATGGCCGATTCTTTGAAGTTCTCAACACTTAAAATACCCGCCTACCTTAGCCTGCTCAATCAGTATCTCAGGGTCGACCAGCCGCAGCAAGCACTCGAATATTTCAATTCTTCCTCTGGTAACGAGTTGAAAAACCACCTTGGCAAGTTTGGGTTTAGCGGAGCGATCGACCAGGCATACGCGGTAATTTACACTGAACTTAACAAGTATGACTCATCGCTCTATTACTTCAATAAGTCTGCTGCATACTTTGAAAACAATAGCAATGAGACGGTTAAGATGCACTACTATGCACAATTGGGAACTCTTTACAAGAAGACCGGTGAATATGAGAAATCCATTGCTCTGTACCTGAAAGTAAAAGATATAGCCGAGCGAACAGGGCAACTGGAAAGTGCTGAACGCGCCGCCAAACATCTCGATACTTTATACAACAAGACCGGGAATTTCCAGCAGGCGAGCCTGTTCAATTCTGTGTATTACCAGTACAAAGACAGTCTCGAGAAATTGAATAAGGAAAAAGAACTCGCGCAAGTGGAGGCGGCTGACGAACAATACAGGCAGGATAAACTGGAACAGGAAGTTGCCGAAAAGAAACGAAGGAAGAACAACATACAGTACATGGCAATTACTATCGGCATTGCGGCCCTGTTCCTCATGTTGGTCGTACTTGGCATGCTAAAAGTATCTGCGAATTCTATCCGTCTCATCGGCTTCTTTACTTTCATCATGTTCTTCGAATTCATTTTCCTAATCTTCAAGAAGAACATTTATTCCGTGACCCAGGGGGAGCCATGGAAAGACCTGGCGTTCATGATCGCCCTAGCCGCGATATTAGTACCGCTTCACCACTGGCTGGAGCATAGAGTAATAAAATTCCTCACCTCGCACAATAGACTGACGGCCTCCGGGCAGACCCTGATCTCGAAAGTTTTTGTACGAAAGAAAGCAACTGAACAGAAATCCAAGACGTAAATTTGTAAAAAGCAGGACCCGTGATACTTATTGACAATAAATTAATTAGTGAGGACATTATCGAAAAGCAATTCGTATGCGACCTCGCTAAGTGCAAGGGTGGTTGCTGCGAAGATGGCGACGCGGGTGCCCCATTGGAGGATGAGGAGCTGCAAACAGTACTGGACAGCTATGAGAAGATCACGCCCTATCTTTCCGCCGCAGCAATACGTGAAATTGAAAGAAAAGGGAAATATGTTTATAACAAAGAGTTCGGTTGGGTCACACCAACACTCGGCAGTGATAAGGAAATCTGCGTCTATGGTTTCCGTGATGAGAGAGGTTTAATAAAGTGTGCATTCGAACAGGCATATCTCGATGGAGTCATTCCTTTCAAGAAGCCGATAAGTTGCCATCTTTACCCGATCATCGCCAACAAGGGAAAGCAGGGAGGCTACGAGACCGTCAACTATGAACCCCGCGAGAGTTTGTGCAGGCCGGCATGCGGACTGGGGAAGAAGTTAAAGGTTCGCACATATGAGTTTCTCAAAGAACCGCTTACGCGTAGATATGGTCAGGAGTTCTATAACCTCCTTGATAAGATCGCAAAAAAGAAACAACAGGAACGTGAGGCAAAGGAAATAAAAGCCACAGCTATCAACCAGGTGAAATAAGCTATTATGTCAGAACTTTCCGGAACATTTTTAGAAAAGAGTACTATCAAAGCGGCCGACCTAGAGCATCGTCGCAAGATCAATTTTAATATTGGCAAGTACAATGCTGTAGTTCCGCAAGGGAAATCCCAATTCTCAGATGTTCACCTGGCGCGGGAGAGAGCAAAGAATGTAAAATGGAAAGCCATTGAGACACTCGACCAGCAACTCGAATCATTTGAGGCCGCAATTACCAAGCGTGGAGCGAAGGTAATCTGGGCTGAAAACGGGGAGCAGGCCAACGCCGAGATCCTGAAGATTTGCAAAGAGAAGATGTGTCGCGTCATCGTCAAGAGCAAGAGCATGGTGACCGAAGAGATTCACCTAAACGATTTTCTCGAGAAGAATAGAATAGAAAGTGTAGAAACTGACCTCGGCGAATACATCCAACAACTGGATGGTGAACCCCCTTACCATATCGTTACGCCCGCCATGCACAAGAGCAAGGAGGATGTGGCGAGACTGTTTACAGATAAGCTGGGAACAGACCCTAAACTCACTCCCGAGCAATTGACTCTGGTGGCGAGAGAGAAGCTTCGCGAAAAATATGTGCAGGCGGAGATCGGCATCACCGGCGCCAACTTTATCATTGCAGACATCGGCGGAATAGCAGTGACCGAGAATGAAGGGAACGGTCGGTTGAGTTGCTCAATGCCGAAGACACACATTGTAGTAGTAGGAATTGAGAAAGTCATCCCATCGATGACTGATCTCGCATTGTTCTGGCCACTTCTCGCCACATATGGCACGGGACAACGAATAACGGTGTACAACACAATCGTGACGGGTCCGAAGCAGGAAGGCGAATTCGATGGGCCGGAAGAGATGTACGTGATCCTACTTGACAACGGTCGCACAAACATTCTCGCGAACGAGAAAGCCAGGGAGAGTTTGTACTGTATTCGTTGTGGCGCATGTTTAAATGCATGCCCGGTGTACAAGAATATTGGTGGACATACCTACGCCACCGCCTATAGCGGTCCTATTGGCGCTGTGATCACACCGCAGCTAAAGCAGATGAAGGATTGGAAGCACCTGAGCTACGCTTCATCCTTGTGTGGTAATTGTACTGAAGTTTGCGCCGTTAAGATCAATCTTCACGAGTTATTGCTTGAAAACAGGCACGAGGCTGTTGAGGAAGGCGATAGTGCTTTTGCTGAAAAAATTGCATGGAAGATGTGGAAACAGGGAATGCTTCGGCGTAGTTGGATGAATATGGCCAATGGTAATACTAAAGGTTGGCTTATTAATACGCTGATGACGGGTTGGAAGAAACATCGCGGTGAACTGGACTTCCCCAAGCTGTCCTTCAATGAGCAATGGCGCAAAAAGAACAAACAATAAGTCCAGAATAGCCATTCTTGATAATATATTCACATAGCCTCTCGCCGCGACTACGGTACATCGCCGATTTCATATCACGGCAATTTTCAGGAACAACTCTGCGATTGACTACTTCCATTGATGAATTTAGCGGAGCAGATGGAGTAAAAGTTAACTACAGCGATTCACGCCTAAGCGACCAGGAGATTTGGATACGACCGCATGGCCTGCTGCATCAAACCGGCACGCAGTTACAAGACACGAAATGTTTTGATACAAATGAGTACACTGCATTCTTCAAAACAGACGGCGATTTTCGATTCGACATCTTTGCGGCGTCTTTTTTTCTATTGTCAAGGTACGAGGAGTATCAACCACATGAAAAGGATGAATACGGCAGGTTTCCATCTTCCGACTCGCTTGCGCACAAGGAGGCGTTTCTTCATCTGCCCGTAATCGATCTTTGGATCAGGGATCTGACTTCGATAGCCTGCTCAAAATTTCCTTCAGCTGCTTTTGCTAGACCCAGTTTTGAATTTCTACCGACGTACGACATCGACATGGCCTGGTCGTTCAAACATAAAGGCTTCTGGCGGAATCTTGGTGGAATGCTACGGTCATTGTCGAAGGGAAAAATACAAGAGCTCAGGGAAAGAGCTCGGGTATTGACAGGTTCCCACGTAGACCCATTTGATGCATTCGATTGGTTAAATCATCTGCATGAACATTACTCTTTAAATCCTTACTATTTTTTCCTTGTGGCCAGGAGACGGGCGAGTCTCGACAAGAACATCTCTCCGACTAACGAAGCGATGCAGCAACTCATCCGAGATCATGCAAAAAAATATAAGGTTGGGATTCATCCTTCGTGGATGAGTGGGGACAATGAATCGATGCTGAAAGAGGAGATATCCACGTTGTCATTGCTAATAAACAAACCGATCATTGAATCCCGTCAACATTACATCCGCTTCAATCTTCCGCACGGATACCGAAGATTGATTAAAGCTGGTATAAAAATCGACTTCTCGATGGGCTATGGGGATGCTAATGGATTTCGCGCATCGACATGCATGCCATTTTATTGGTACGACCTCGAAAAAGAGGTGAGTACGGAGTTATTACTTTTCCCATTCTGCTTCATGGAGGCGAATGCGTTTTATGAGAATAAAATAAGCGCGGACGAAGCCCTTGCTGAGATGCGCCGTCTTCACCGCGTGGTTAAATCCGTGAATGGGCATTTCATCATGATTTGGCACAATACTTTTCTGGGAACGGACAAGCTCTATGCTGGTTGGAAAGAGATTTATGAGCAATTCATAAAAGAAGCGGCTGGATAGTTTAAGTCGAAGACTTTTTTAATTGGGATTCTGGATGGCTTTAGGTTGAAGATTTTTTTAGATCGAGATGTTGGATGCTAGATCGTCATTGCAAGCGAGGCAATCAGTATCCAGAATCCAAATGAAGGCCTGGTCGAAATTCAGAATCCAGCATCTGGTTGCTTCGCTTCGCTCGCAATGACGATCCAGCATCTAGCAAGCCTACATTCCCTCCGTCTCCGGTTGTTCCCGCGGTGGCAGTGACCTAAATGCTTTGTTCACCATGAATACGCCGAATAGTGCAACAAGTCCGCCTACAGCGATAAACACAGTAAGCTCTTCCGAGAATATCATCCAGCCCAATAGCACAGCGACCATGGGGTTAATATAGGCGTAGACCGAAACTTGTTCTGTTGGCAGCCGCTGAAGTGCATAGAGATAAGAAATGAACGATATTACCGATCCAAATATTACGAGATATCCAATGGATGCCCAGGATTGCCAGGGTATCGAAACGAGTGGGGTCGCTATTCCCGTAAATATGGAGCCTAGGAAGAGGGCCATGGAGGAGATGACCATTTGCAGGCCGAGGCTGAAATATGGATTGAAGCTGGCTGCATTTTTCTTTGTATACAAAGTACCAAAAGCCCATGACCATGTCGCAATGATAGAAAGAATAATACCCTTCTGAAAAGCCGGATCGGCGAAACTGTGAAAATGCTCGTAGAAGATGATGCATACACCTCCGAATCCAAGTACCAACCCAATAATAGCCTTCGCTGGCATCCGGTTCTTCGCGGTGAATAGACCGATGATTACCAACCAGAGTGGAAAAATCGCGCCCATGATCGAGCCGAGTCCCGATGAAATGTATTTCAGACCCCATGTACTGAGGCCGTTGCTCAATATGAAATTCAGGAAGCTGAGCACAAGTATAATATTCCACTCCTTGCCCTTGGGCCATCGTTGACCTTTGGAGATGAAGAAGAAAAGGAAGCAAAGTCCTCCGAGGAGCTGCCTGATCGCCGACATGTATAATGGATGTATGCGGTCGTTACGTACCGCTTCCTTCGCAGCTATCCACGTAGTGCCCCAAAAGAAGCAGACCAATGCAAGTGCAAAGATTGCTTTGACCCTTGTTCCCTTTCGATGAATTGTAAGCGGGTTCAGGAGGGCAATTCTTCTCAGGGATTGACCGGAGGCTTGTATGATACGTTTATGAAATTCTGGAAAATTCATTCTTTCATCAATGCTTGAAATGCCGCATCCCAGTGATGACCATAGCCAGGTTGTTCTCTTTGCAGTATGCAATCGAATCGTTATCTCTAATCGATCCTCCGGGTTGAATATATGCACTGATACCAGCCTCGTGACCCATCTTAACGCAGTCGTTGAATGGGAAGAAAGCATCACTCGCCATCACCGCTCCTTTCAGATCGAAATTAAACTGCCGTGCTTTCTCTAGCGCTTGCCTCAATGAATCGAT
This sequence comes from Chitinophagaceae bacterium, assembly GCA_014379965.1. Taxonomy (GTDB): domain Bacteria; phylum Bacteroidota; class Bacteroidia; order Chitinophagales; family Chitinophagaceae; genus VBAT01. Next base: position 30,066 of record JACMKU010000140.1, on the reverse strand, counting down.
TCGACTGGTTTGGCCAGAACCCTTACCTACTAATTGCCTGTCACGCACGAGCGCGATCGCGTTTGACTTAAGGTGCTTGCACACGAGGTTGGCAAACTCCAGGTCATTTTTTTCCGTCTTCGTCGACTCCCTTCCGCCTGACTCTTTCCATTCAGTGTAATTTCCCTCATCTTTTCCCTGGATCAACACTCCGTTTAGCACCGACTTGTATTGTTCCCTGGGATCGACGCGTGCTTTCAATTGCAATAGTATCCTGTTCTTCTTCGATTGTAATACGGTTAAAGCATCAGCATCGAAGGAAGGTGCAATCAACACCTCGAAGAAAATCTCATTGATAGCAGTGGCCGTTGCTTTATCGATGGTGCCGTTGCAGACGAGTACACCTCCGAATGCGCTCTCTGGATCTCCCGTCAGTGCTGCCTCCCAACTATCCCTGACCGAAGAACGTTGCGCGATTCCGCAGACATTCGTATGCTTGATGATGGCAAAGGTTATCTCTTTTGACTCGCCTTTACCCGACACGACATTAAACTCTTCTATAAGTTGGATTGCGGCATCTACATCCACGAGATTGTTGTAAGAAAGTTCTTTTCCATTTAACTGATCGAATAATTTCTCAAGATCACCATAGAATACACCGGCCTGGTGTGGATTCTCACCATACCTCATAGGTTTTGGATTGGGAATCGACTCGAGGAAGTATAGCGACTCTGATGGATTAAAATACCTGGCGATCGCCACATCGTAATGCGCTACCACCTCGAATGCCTTTGCGGCAAAATCCCTGCGCTGTTCAAGTGTAGTCTCACCGCGTTGCTTGTTCAGCAAGTCTTCCAGCGCCGCGTATTCCTTTTTTGCGGCTATTACTACAACATCCTTATGGTTCTTTGCGGCGCCTCGTATCATCGACGGTCCACCGATATCGATTTTCTCGATGATGAGTTTTTCATCGGCTGTGGACGCCACAGTTTCTTCGAATGGATAGAGGTCGACGATAACTAGATCAAGCACGGGTATCTTGTACTCCTCCATTTCCGCGACATCTCCTGGGTTTTCCCTTCGACCAAGTATTCCTCCAAAAACTGACGGATGTAGTGTCTTGACCCGCCCACCTAATATGGAGGGGTAACTCGTTATATCCTCGACAGGAATGCACTTCACGCCAAGTTTCTCTATGAACTGCTGTGTACCTCCCGTTGAATATATTGTTACTCCAAGTTCGGATAAGAGCCTCACAATGTTCTCAAGACCCTCCTTGTAAAAAACAGAAATGAGTGCAGACGTAATCTTCTTGTTCATATTTGCTGAATTGAAGGCGGGCAATCGCTGTGCCTGCGAATTCTTCCGCAGGATCCACTACACTATAGGGGATAAGGCGGCAAAATTAACTTAATTCAGGTTCATCACAAAAGCACCTTTTTCACGGACATCATGGCAAGGTATCTTCAATGAATCGCAATCCTTCTTCCAGTATCTCAGTTTCCATGCGGCCGCGGAACCGTCGATGACGACTTTCCTGATCCCGACTGCCTTTGCGATCTCGGGAATATACAATCGGTGATTGCCGGAGATGATCAACAAGTCAATTGTGTCCCTAGTACTTAGGGAATCGAAACCCAGTTCTCGGTCGCCGAGTAAAATTCTCGTCCTGCCGAAGCTTAGAAAATGCTGAAAGATGGCTAGATCTTCTAAAGGCGCTTCGCTATCTAGTCGCAGAAGGTCACGACACGGGCTAAGGTGAAATCGCTTCAGACCGTTGTCGTTTGACAGGGCTGAATCGCCAACGAACCAATGTTGCCGTCCTTTAATGACGTCGATGGCCTGGTGTTGTGATACGTTGTATACAATAATCTTTCGCTGTCTTCCCGCGAGGATCAGACTGGAAGATTGAATTATTCCAAAGAACAATGTCGAAAGGCCAACGATCAACAATCCCGCCTTCTCCCGATACCACATCCACCTGGCTGCTGCCGCTATGATTGCGTATAGAAGTAGTGTTTGTAGAATATCAATCTGGAGACCGCCTAGTAGCGAACCCGGCAGCAATTCAATCTCCTCCACATATTGGTTCATCAGGCGAATCAATCCAGCAATCAACTTTCCAATCACCATTGCAGCAGAGGGGAGGAAGGATAGCATGCAAAGCAGTATTTCTCCCAAAACAATGGCGCTGGAAAGAGGCACGGCGACAATGTTGGTGAGCATGAAATAGGAAGGAAACTGGTGAAAGTGATAGATGCTGACCGGAAGTGTTAGAATTTGAGCAGCAATTGTAACTGCGCATAACTTCCAGATCATATCCAATAGCTTATTCTTTATAAATATTGAATGATAAATCGGTTTCATGAAAATAACAATACTCAGTACAGCCGAATACGAGAGCTGGAAGCCAACATCCCATAGCCAATAAGGATTATAGCACAACAATATGAAGGCTGAGAAAGCGAGAGAATTATAGATCGATGCTTTCCTGGAAAAAGATTGACCAATAGCCATGGCGGTAAACATCACCGCCGACCTTAGTACGGATGGTTGTGCTCCTGCCAGTAGGCTGAACAACCATAACCCGCAGATCACAAGTAATGCCTGCACCCAGCGCGATGACCTTAGAATGGAAAGGGGCTTCAGCAAAATGATCAGCACCCAATATATTAATCCGATGTGAAGTCCTGAGATTGCGATCACGTGAACTACGCCAGTATTCGAATAGGATTGAACCAGCGATTTATCCAGGTCGTTCTTGTAACCTATGAGCAATGCCTCCGCCAGGCCAAGCTCTTTGCTCCCGGTTATGTTCGCCCTTAATATGCTCAACACCTTGTCACGAATAGGGTAGAGAATATCCTGCAGGAAAGAACTGTTCTTTGTATCAAGCAACTCGTAGTCCGAAGGTACCAGGAACACCTGGTGCGTAATTCCCTGTAAAAATGAATACGCCTGGAAATCGAAGGCGCCTGGATTACCGGCACTTCGAATGGGCTGGAGCGGCTTATTAAGGAGCAACTGCGACCCGTAGTCAATATCCGCTGGCGGCAGACCTGTAGTGTCTTTCCTGAAGTATACTATTAATGTGCCAGTCACTTTTCGTTGTTTGCCTTCGCCAATCAGATAATCCGCTCTTGCATTCGCTTTAAAAGATTTGTTCTTCTCCACCAGGGGTTCATCGATCGTGACCAACATCAATTCCTTCTCCTGGTAGTTATGGCCGAACCACCGCTGATCTCCACGTACGTCATGCAGACCAGTCAATAGCGAACCCGTTGCGAACAACAACATATTAATCAGGCATCCGGCAAGCCAGCGAAGCCTGAAGCGAAATGGAACCGATAGCAGGGAAAATACTACAAGGAGAATCAACGAAGAGGCTGAAAGAGACCAGAAAAAAAGTAGTGGTAGCTCGAAATATCGTTGTATCACGATTCCCGTAATGAGTGGAATTATCGCACGCATGAAAGGTGTACGCTTCCAACCATAAACGCTCCGGCTGCTCATCTTGCAACAAATGAAATAACCGCAGATTTTCCGAAGGAAAAATAACTATTCTAACAGTTTTTTGAGGTAAGCAATTTGTCCGACATGATATATATTATGTTGGATCAAACCATTCAAAAGAAAACGAAAATTATAATTGCGGTAGTCAACTTTCTCCTGCAGGAACTCGTCGGTCTTTGTTTGCAGAATGGCGATAATCTCCTGGTGTGTGGCTATGAACTCCGACAACCCATCTTCCCAACCATGAATCTGGGGATCAATGTCTCTCCAGTCCAGCTTCTCGAATGCGGCCATATCATTGACCTGGTCTTTCTCGATACGCTTCAATGCGAACTGCGACCATGTGATCATATGATAGAGCAACTCTATCATTGAATGAGACTGTTCATTTGGTTTTGTGGATGCCTTAGCAGCATCTACTTCGCGCATAAGCGCGTAGATCGAACGGCCAAACCATGGCTCGCCGTCGAGTGTATTCTCAAGGTTGCGAATGATCGAATTGATTTCCTTGTTCATACTAAACATTTAAGATGCACTCGGACATTCGGTTGCGTGTCATCAAATACGCCAGGCTGCGTGTCTCCACGCATTCGTCCTCGAATTATTGCAGGTTCATTTTAGGATGAGTGGAGACACGCATCCCGGCCCATCGATGGTGTAGATACACATCCCCGTCAATACATCCCATTCATCACTCTATGCTTACTTACTAAGATACATGCTCCTATCCTTATACAACTGTCGGAAGTACGGGTCACGCAAATCTTTGATGAACCGGATAGCCTCACCTGTCGATTTCATTTCGGGTCCGAGTTCCTTGCTAACGCCCGGGAACTTGTCGAAACTGAACACTGGCTCCTTGATTGCAAATCCCTTCAGTTTCTTCTCGAAAGTGAAATCTTTCAATTTCTTCTCGCCAAGCATAACCTTGGTAGCGATATTCAAATATGGAATCTGGTAAGCCTTAGCAATAAATGGAGTTGTGCGTGACGCCCTTGGATTGGCTTCGATTACATACACTTTTCCGTCCTTGATGGCAAACTGGATATTAATCAGGCCCTTGATGCCAAGTTGTCTCGCGATTTTTTCCGCATACTCTTCCATCGTATGTACCACAAGTGGCGACAGATTAAATTGCGGCAATACGGCATTGCTATCCCCACTATGAATTCCCGCAGGTTCGATGTGTTCCATCACACCCATCACATGGAAATCCGTTCCATCGAAGATCGCGTCTATCTCTGCTTCCTGGCAACGATCCAGAAAGTGATCGACGAGGATCTTGTTGCCCGGAATGTGTTTCAACAAGCTTACGACTGCCTTCTCCACCTCTTCGTCATTGATCACGATCCGCATTCTCTGTCCACCAAGTACATATGATGGGCGAACGAGAACGGGATACCCAACTTTATTCGCGACTACAATAGCCTCATCCACATTATACGCTGTTCCATAGGCAGGATAGGGGATGTCCATGTCTTTCAACATGTCGCTGAACCTACCACGGTCTTCGGCGATATCCATGCTGTCGTATGAAGTACCAATGATCCTGATTCCCTTCTTGTGAAGGAATTCAGCCAATTTCAACGCAGTCTGACCTCCCAGCTGTACGATGACACCGAAAGGTTTTTCATGCTCAATGATCTCCCACAGGTGTTCCCAATAAACGGGCTCGAAGTAAAGCTTATCAGCCATATCGAAGTCCGTAGATACAGTTTCGGGATTACAATTTACCATGATCGCCTCGAATCCGCATTCCTTGATAGCAAGCAGTCCATGCACACAACAATAATCGAACTCAATACCCTGCCCGATCCTGTTGGGACCCGAACCAAGTACGATTATCTTCTTCTTATCAGAGACCTTGCTCTCATTGGAATGTCCCTCTTCGAAAGTGGAATAAAAATATGGAGTCTTCGCCTCGAACTCAGCACTACACGTGTCTACCATCTTGTAGACGCGCGTTATGCCCGCGGCTTTTCTCTTATTATACACGTCTTCTTCATCACCATGTTGTGTGATACGGCTGATCTGCTCATCGCTAAATCCATTCACTTTAGCTTCGCGAAGCAGCTCGATAGGCAAATTATCCAGGTCGTACTCGGCAATTTCCTTTTCGAGATTGCAAATCTTCTGGATCTCGTAAAGGAACCACCTGTCGATGCCGTTCGTGGCTTTCGAGATCGTGCTTACAGAGATGCCCGCCATTAGCGCATCTTTGATCCGGAATATCCGGTCCCATTTCGGAACCTTTATATATTCGAGAAGTTCGTCGGCATGCATGAGGCTCTTACCGTAGTAACCGAGACCAACAGCATTGTTCTCGAGACTCTGACAGGCTTTTTGTACTGCCTCGGTAAAGCTCCTTCCGATTGCCATTACCTCCCCAACACTTTTCATCTGCAATCCGAGAGTATCATTCGCGCCTTTGAATTTGTCGAAGTTCCAGCGAGGTATTTTTACAATCACATAATCCAGTGCAGGCTCAAAATAGGCCGATGTTGTCTTGGTAATCTGGTTCTGCAATTCATCGAGCGTATACCCTATTGCCAACTTTGCTGCGATCTTGGCAATTGGGTAGCCCGTTGCCTTTGAAGCGAGTGCGGAGGAGCGGCTCACACGGGGATTGATCTCGATGGCGATTATTCCTTCGGTGTCGGGATTAAGCGCGAACTGCACGTTACAACCTCCGGCGAAGTTGCCAAGGTCGCGCATCATCATTATGGCCGTGTTGCGCATTAGCTGCATAGCGGTATCGCTGAGTGTCATTGCGGGCGCCACAGTAATGGAGTCACCGGTATGGACACCCATCGGATCGAAATTCTCGACGCTACAGATGATACATACATTATCGGCAGAATCACGTAAGAGCTCAAGTTCGAATTCTTTCCATCCCAGGACCGCTTTCTCAACCAGTACCTCGTGGATCGGAGAAGCCTGGAGTCCACGATTCAGCGCTTCATCGAGTTCACTCTTATCGTGTACGAACCCGCCGCCAGTCCCGCCAAGCGTGAAGGACGGGCGTATTACGAGCGGGAAACCAATCTCCTGTGCAAATTCCTTTCCTTCGAGGAAAGAGTTGGCAGTCTTCGCAGTCGCAACTGGTACACCCAACCTGATCATCCATTGGCGGAACTTTTCGCGGTCTTCCGCCTTGTCGATTGCTTTGATGTCAACGCCTATCAGCCTCACATCGAATTTCTCCCAAACACCAAGGTCTTCGGCTTCCTTTGCCAGGTTCAACGCAGTTTGGCCTCCCATCGTTGGCAATACCGCGTCGATACGATACTCCCCCTCAGCATTCTCTTCGAGAATCTTTTCAATACTTTCGACAGTCAGTGGAAGCAAGTATACCTTATCGGCCATCATTGGATCCGTCATAATAGTGGCCGGGTTACTATTTATCAGGATTACCTTAATCCCTTCTTCGCGCAGGCTCCTCGCCGCCTGTGTGCCAGAGTAATCAAATTCGCAGGCCTGCCCGATAATGATTGGACCTGAACCGATAATCAATACTGAGTGAATGGAATTGTCTTTAGGCATTTTTGTTTTTAAGTTGTTGCCAAGCCTGGAACTATGATCTTAGGGAATTCGCTAATTGGTCGTAGATTTTCTCCCAATACGCGATCCTTTTTATATCCGGGCTTGTGATTAAACAAATTGCGCAAAAGTAAGGGAATGGAAGGGTTTTTAGAGGTGGTAACCGGAATTTATCGAGTCATTATTTCTCATGAGAAAAATATGATGGGTTATAAAAAGTAAAGCCGGCATCCAGGGATGTCGGCTTTACGTTGTAGCTATGTCTGATAATACAGGGAAATCATCCTGCCCACGAAGTGCCAGTCTCATTAGAGTAAGCCCTTGCTTTCTGCTTTGCTTTCTCAGCAAAGTCATCAACTTCATCCTGTACATTATCGAATTTGCTGCTCACGGAATCTACCAGGTCATTGAATTTGTCTTTCAATTCACGACCACGGCGCGCAATACGGTCACGAGTCTCAGTGCCCCTGTCTGGTGCGAATAAGACGCCCACCAGCAAACCTGCGGCGAAACCAACAAAAAGTTTACTCATAATTGATTATTTTAAGGTGAAGAATTTTGCTCCCTATATACTTATTAAATATCATGCCATGCCTGCTTTAACCCGCGGTTTAAATAGGGCTTTGAGGAGTGCGGAGATATTTCCCCTCCATGTTGTAGGAACCACTCTATTTTATTCAGCTTCCGTAATTTCGGTGTACTAATGACTGACGAATATTATATGATGCTGGCCCTCAAAGAGGCCAAGCGAGCCTTCGAGGAAGATGAAATTCCCGTAGGTGCACTCGTCGTGCTCGACGGGAAGATCATCGCCCGGGGGTACAACATGACCGAGAAGCTTAACGATCCGACCGCCCATGCCGAGATGATCGCGCTGACGTCTGCCTTCAATTTCCTGGGCAGCAAATACCTCCCTCAGGCGGCCATCTATATTACGGTTGAACCATGCCTGATGTGCGCCGGCGGACTTTATTGGAGTAAGATCGGTAAAGTGGTTTATGGAGCAGAAGATGAAAAGAATGGGTATAAGCGGATAACTGGGACCAACTGGCCATTTCATCCTAAGACGGAATTGATCCGTGGAGTGATGAAGGATGACTGCGCGCGGTTAATGAAAGATTTTTTCAAAACTAAACGGTAAACAATGGCAAAAGCTTCCCGCGACACGAAGACGAAGGTAACACACCCGCGTACAGGTACGGAACGCAAATTCGACTCTGCAATATATGAGCCGGTCAAAGCCGCCATCATTAAAAGTCTCACGGGTAGCAAAGGAAAATCTTTCACAGAACTAAGTAAGGACGTTGAGAAGATCATACGAAAGCAAATGCCTGACTTTACCAAGTCCATTCCATGGTATACGATCTCGATCCGACTCGACCTCGAAACTCGCGGGATCGTAGAGACATATGTTGAGAAAGGCCAAAAGCTGAATCGCTTAAAAAAATAAGCCGCACAATATTTCTACTGCACGGCTTCTAACTGCTGCTATTATACCTATGGCTTATCCCACCATACTCTTCCTGAAATATTATCTGAACCAGAAAACTGGCGTTGTATTGCGGCCTGGTAGTTCTCTGCATTGTTGAATTGCTCATTGGCCGGATATGCGTTCCTCCTTGGGACAGGACGTGTTGGATCTCCTACTGGTGGAGCTAATGCTGGGTAGCCCGTTCTGCGCCATTCAGCCCATGCTTCCCAACCATGCATGTATAGGTGAACCCAACGTTGCGTCGCTATTTGCTCGATCGCAGTAGCAGGATTATAGGCAACTGCTGGGAAGGCCATCATAGCCGCCAGGCCTGCTGTGCTATTGTTGTTCCATTGCCTCACCGATTGCTCGATAGCAAGGTCATAATTTAATTTGGCCTCGACATCACCTCCCGTTATCCATCCAAGCTTTGCCGCTTCGGCCTTCGCGAACAAGGCTTGTGCATATGTCACGAGATGGATGGATGCATTCTGGGCCCATACCGTAGTGTCAAACAATGAAAAATTAGTTGTATTCGGCATACCCGTCACAGTACCGAACGGCAAGCCAATAAATTGGCCTCCGGTTTTTGCCGGCGCCGCATAGTTAGGAATTCTCGGATCATTCACAGGCTTCATCTTATTCATGAGCAACTCGCTTACAGCCCACCATTCGCGATTCCTCACCTTCACTTCATTGTACCAGAAGTTCTGGTTATTGGCATCCGCCAGGTGTTTAAAGACGAAATTATCAGCATTGGATGTCATAATACCTGCCGCAAGCGCCGTATTGAATTCAGTGGTTCCCTTTGTAGGATTAATCTTCGAGAGTCGCAATGCCATCAGGAGACGAATTGTATTGGCAAGCTTCTTCCATTTCGTCATGTCCCCGGAATAGATAATATCGTTTGTGATCGTACCCGTCACAATCATTGCATTAGCATCAGTGAGGAGTTTGAAAAGGCTGTCGTAGATCACATCCTGTTTGTCATATGCCGGTGTAAAATCTGCAAGTCCTTTAAGTGCTTCAGTATACGGCACATCTCCCCACCTGTCTGTGATATGCCACATATAGTAAGCCTTCAAGATTTTCGCTACCGCCAGTTGGTTATTGATAGGTCCGTCGAGCGTACTGAGCGTTGTGGAATTGAGTACAGTCTGCAGGTTCATCAACGGGCCCTGGTAGAGTGAATAGAAACTCGTTCCGCCCTCGGGGTAAAGAGAGGAGGTTGGGTATTGTGTCTCTGAAAGAAACTGTGCGGCGAAATTACCTGCCGGGGATGTACTCAACGACGCGAGCGAGAGTTGCGCATTGCCGATCAGTTGCGTTCCCGATGCAACACTGGGATCGTTCGGAGAAATATTAATATCCGAATCGAACTTATTACATCCCACAACGACCGTACCTGCGAGGAGTATATAAATTAATTTTCTCATTGTAATTTTTTTAGAAGTTTACATTTAAGCTTACCCCGAATGAACGGACGGTATTTGTTTGGCCAGACTCGTACCAGCCGATTGACTGTGAACCAGTGGAGAGTTCCGATGGGTCAAGTCCTTTCGGTGCCTTCTGCCAAAGCATTGCCGGATTGCGGGCAATCAATGCAAGAGTCACGCCAGCGAATGGCAGTTTGCTAATTGACGACTTATCGAAAGTGTAACCGAGCCTTATTTCTCTCAACTTGATATACGAAGCGTCGTAAACCCAGTCTTCGTAAATCCTTCTTGCTGTGGTGCCGAAGTAGGTTTGGGCCGCGATGTAAGCAGTAACAGGCTGTTTGGTGATGTCGGAGATTCCATCCACCCGTACACCGCCACCGTCTGCAACGGCATCCCGGATATTCTTTCCTTTGTCATTGAGCACGACTGTCGATGCATCCTGTCCAGTGCGTACGGCAAGCATCTTTGAACGGCTAAAGAATTGACCACCGAATTGGAAGTCGATCATAGCTGCGAGTTCGAATTTTCCAAGCCTGAAGAAATTCTGAAAACCGCCGGTATAATCAGGAAGCACACTTCCGAAATCATAGGTAGACTCAGTAAACAATGGAAGGTTGTTAGCCCCAAGCAACATCTTTCCAGTAGCGGAATCACGCTTGTATGCAGGACCTACGAGGCTACCGAATGGTCTACCTACATAAGAATTGAGGAAAGTGGTCACACTTGAATAAGTAGTGGATCCGTAACCATAGGTGTTAATCCCGGGATACAATTCAACCACCATGTTTTTGTTACGGCTAATGTTGAATGTGGAATTCCAACTGAAGTTCTTGGTCTGGATCGGTGTACCTGTCAGCGTGAGTTCGAAACCTTTATTCTCGATAAGCCCGGCGTTAATTGTCGTTGAACCAAAGCCGCTGGCTCCAGATACATCCAACTGGATGATCTGCTTCCGGTTTTTCTGTGCATAATATGTAAGATCTGCTCCCAGACGGTTCTTGAAGAATCGCAATTCAAGACCCATCTCATATGAGTTGGCGAACGAAGGCTGAATCGTTGGATTAGCCAGGTTATCAGGAACAGTCAAAGTATTAATCGAAGTGCCACCAGCCGGCGTATAGATCGATCCCACATTATAGAAATAGGATGTCTGGTATGCATTCAAATCGGATCCAGCCTTCGCGTAGCTCAATCTCAACTTACCGAAGGATAGTGGATCCCATTTCACTAGTTCACTAAAGACAAAGCTTCCAGAAATGGATGGATACCAATAGGAATTGTTGTTTTCTGGAAGAGTCGACGTGTTATCGTTTCGAAGTGAAACATCGATGAAGTAAGTATCCTTATAACCTACTGAAGCCATGCCGTACATGCTCCTGATCTCCTTACGAAGTAGGTAAGAGTTGTTAACTGGTCGATCTATTGACGCCGCTATGTTGAAGAATCCTGGGGCAGAAAGACCACCTACAGTTGCCTGGGTTAAATAAGTATATCTTCTCTTGTACATGTTAGCTCCTAAATTGGCATTCAAAGAGAAATCACCCCAATTCTTGTTATACTGCGCAAGGAATTCATAGTTCAATTCTTTGTTCTGGTACTTGCCCACTGAATAAGCAGGCAACCTTCTACCTCCGAAAGCCGTACGCTCTTCGATGTTTTGCATAAACATATCTGCTCGTAAGAAACCACTGACCTTAAGACCAGGAAGAAGATCATATGTAAGGCCAATGTCGCCGAAGAAGCGATCCCTGTTATCATTATTCAGGTTCTCGTGAGAATCGAAATAGGGATTGTCCCAATAAAGAGGCTTGAAGTTGGTGATGAGGCCCGTCGTCGCACTTGGACGGTTCAGATTCCAGTTCAGGAATGTTCCGTCGCTGTACTGATAATCCTTCAGCCTGTTCATATCGACGTTGCGCTGAAACCATTGCACCATGTATCTCGCGCCATACTCTGAACCCTGCGTAGGCCGCTGTGCTTTATTAGTCGCATAGTTGATGTTCGTCATCAGTCGTAACTTCTTACTCAGGTCGAGGCCTGCACTGAGACCAACATTATTCCTGCGTAACCATGTATTGGGCTCTACGCCTTCAATCCTGGCGTCATTAAAACTTAAACGGAAAGTCGAATTCTCACCTCCACCGGACACTGTGATACCATTATTGATAGTAGTACCCGTTCTGAAGAAATCTTCGACGTTATTTGGATGAGCTATGAAAGGCGTCAATTTGCCATATTCGGCGTCCAAAGGATAGAAACTGAATATCTGGCGAGCAGGCGTACCATCCATTCGCGGGCCCCAGCTTTCATCCACACTCATGTCAACGTATTTTTCACCATTGGGAAGCGTTCTCCATGTCTGGCTGGAACCACCTCCGTACATGTTCTGAAGTGGTATGAAATTTCCTGCCTTTTCAAATGAGAAGGCCGAGTTGAGTTGTACGTTAACATTCTTCGCGCCTTTAGCACCCTTCTTTGTAGTGATCAGTATGACCCCGTATTGTCCGCGTATTCCATATAGTGCGGACGCGGCTGGGCCTTTCAGTACATTGACCGACTCGATATCTTCAGGGTTGACATCCTGTCCAAGATTTCCATAGTCAGCCTTATCAGCGCTGGCGAAGTTTGCATTCGAAATTGGAGTTCCATCTACGACGATCAAGGGCTGATCCGTTCCACCGATCGAATTAACTCCACGGATTTTTATTTTCTGAGTTCCTCCCATGCTAGCACCGGATGCGCCGGTAACCTGAACGCCAGCAATTTTTCCTGCGAGAGAACCGAGCACATTCTGTTCTTTCGTCAATGTAAGATTCTCTCCTTTTACCTGTTGAGTTGCATAACCAAGTGATCTCTGTTTACGTGTGATGCCCAGGGCCGTCACGACTACTTCACTTAAGTTGTTACTCCTATCCTTGAGTTGAAACGTAACCTGAACTTCCTCGTTATCCCTTGCGGACACTGATCTTATTTCCTCCTGGAATCCGATCGCGGAGATCCGGAGTTGGTAATTGCCAGGTTGTACCCCACTGATGACGAATTCGCCGTTGGAGTTTGCAACCACACCCTTGCTCGTTCCCACCAGTTCAACCGAGGCGTTGGCAACAGGGTCGCCCTGCTCATTAGTGATCCTGCCGCGGATAACGCCATCATATAACGGTGCCGGAGTGCCAGTAGGACCATTCGTAGCGGACCTGTCGTCCCGCCGTACTTTCTTGATGACTATGTTGGAGTTGACCTGCTCATATTGCAACTCCGTGCTTTGCAGGATCTCGTTCAACACTCTCGAAAGTGCCTGACCACTAGCCTGGTAATTGATATTCCCGTAAGGACTTACGTCCCCGGTCTTATATGTAAAAGAAAGCTGGGTCAGCTTTTCAATTTTCTGCAATGCATTCTTCAATGTTGCGTTCTTGAAGTCGACTGTCACGATTACCTTATCCAGGTCTTGTCCACTGCCGTTCCCGGCCAGTAACAATCCGCTCGCGGAAAGTAGAATCGCCAGAATGGATGCTCTCATAAGTAATGCTTTTATTTTTAGCTCCTGATAAAGCCTCTGAGAAAAGCGCCCTACCACAGGGTCGTGCTTTTTTAGATACAAATTCATAGTTTTGATTGTTTTAATAATTCGTAACAGGATTTTTTAAAACGAAGGCCGTTACCGGGTGCAACCGGTACGGCCATTTTTGACAGGCTATGTCGGTGGATATTTATCATTTGAAAGCATAGCAGTTAAGTTTTTGCAGTTATTGAATGATATATACTCCGTCGGTTTTTCGTAATTCGGTGTCAGTGAGTTTGCATAGTACCTGCAGCGCCTGCTCCACTCCAATCTCTCTCTTAAAGGCTGTTGAAATTTTCAGGTCGGCGATTGAATGAAGCATAATACGGATCTCAACATTATATTGTCGCTGCATGTCGGCGATGATATCTTCAAGGGTCTCGTCTTCGAAAACAATATTTCCTTCCTGCCAGCCGGCTATTTTGCCCGGGGCTACATTCTTTTCAATCGACTCGCCTCCATCTTCCTTCAATTTTAGTTGTTGGCCACGCACCAGTACGGTCTCCCAGCCATCATTGCGGGTGATTCGAACCTTGCCACGGCTAACAGATATGATTATGTTTTTCTGTCCAGGATAGGCCTTTATATTAAAAGCTGTACCGAGTACAGTGGTTGAGATATTCCCGGTATGTATTATGAATGGCAATCTTTCGGCATGCTTCACATCGAAGAAGGCCTCACCCGTAAGAAACACTTCGCGCTTGCGACTATCGAATTGGTCAGGAAACTCGAGCGTACTAGCCGCATTCAACCACACCTGGGTGCTATCTTCCAGTAAAACGAATTTTGACTCGGACCTATTCGTTGCCTTCTTGGTGAGCGAAGCGACAGCTGCCTTCTTATTACCTGTGCCTGGCCTGGTCAACCAAACTCCTCCTGCTATTATGATTACCAGTGCTGCCACCAGAATAGCGCCGACTTTGGTACGTGGTCTACGTGACTTCTGAACTTCCATCGTCATCCAATTGGGGTCAGTCAGGACCAGCCTTCCGGTTTCGTCGACATGGGTAGTATTGAAAGTCACCTCTCCAAGCTCCATGTACACTTTTTTGACTAGCGCCCTGAGTTGTTGATCGTTCTCAGACTGATGCACTATAGAGAAGAACTCTTCAAGCTCCTGGTGAGTACAGAGATTACCGAGATATCGTTGAAACAGATAGTGGAATCTTTCTTCCATAATGGCGCGAGGGATTGGCCTCTCTACAGTAGACGGAGCAGACGGGAGATGTTCCTATTGTGCCGCTAAAAAAAATAAGGAATAGAGTTTTACGTTCTTCGCCAGGAAGCGGCGGATAGACTGAACGGCGGTAAACAGCTGATTCTTGACGGTATGCCTTGAGATTTGCAGTTCATCCGCTATCTGCTGGTAGTTCATTCCGTCGTCTTTATTCATTTGATAGATAAGTCGTCGTTGGGGAGGAAGTTGGTCGATGGCTTTTTGGATGATCATGCTATACTCTTTGGCCGAAACGTACAACTCAGCCTCGTTCACTATCTGCTGCATGTTGGTCCAGACCGTGTTCTTCAACCTCAGGTCTGCCGATGCCTTGCGGAGGAAGTCTATTACCCGATTCTCCGTGAGACGGTACAGCCATGCTTCCATGTTATGTATTGTATGAATCTGGGTGCGGTGTTCCCATAGTTTAAGAAACACGTCCTGTATGATGTCTTTTGCTAGTTGATCTGATTTGGTAAGGCGAAAGGCCAGGGTGTATAAGCGAAGTTCGTGTTGACGGAATATTTCCGAAAACAGGCATTCTAGTGTTTTCTCGGTGTTATGATCAGTCTTGGAGTCCAAGGCAGTCTGGCAGTTAGTGATTCTAAAGTAAGAAAAAAAATAAATGAAAATTCAGGTGAGGGGGTTTGTGGTTAAAGATATAAGCCGCAGATTCCCGCAGGGAAGACCTGAAGTCCGGAAGACCGGAAGACGAGATTGAATATTGAAAATTTTTCTATCATCGTGCACGCGAAAAATAAAGCGAGGAACCCAATGATGTTAATGCATCAATACTGTAATGATCTTCTCAACACTTCGGTAGGTCTTTCGGACTTCCGGACTTCCGGTCTTCCCGATTTTTCGAATCAACTTTTCAACCGTAGCTTTGTTACCCCTATAAGAATTCATTCTTTCAACATTTAAAATAAGATAACTATGCCATTTACCTTACCTTCTCTGCCATATGCGCACGATGCTTTGGAGCCACATATCGACAAACAGACAATGGAAATTCACCATGGCAAACATCACCAGGCTTACGTAGACAATCTCAATAAAGCTCTTGCCGGAACTGAACACGAAAACAAGTCACTCGAAGACATAGTTAAGATTGCAGGCAAGATATCTCCAGCTGTTCGCAACAATGGCGGTGGCCATTGGAATCATAGTTTCTTCTGGGAAATACTTGGACCCGCTACAGGCAGTAAGCCCGAAGGAAAATTAGCTGAAGCAATCCAGTCTGCATTCGGCTCTCTCGAAGCCTTGCAGGAGAAAGTAAATACTGCCGGTACTACAAGATTCGGATCAGGATGGGCCTGGCTCATTGTAAACAATGGCAAACTTGAAGTGACCTCAACTCCTAATCAGGACAATCCACTTATGGATGTAGCCGAAGTAAAAGGGACACCGATACTTGGTATTGATGTGTGGGAACATGCCTATTACCTGAAGTACCAGAACAAACGCCCGGACTATCTGAAGGCAATTTGGAATGTGATTGATTGGAAGAAGGTGGGGGAGCGATATACGAAAGGATGATTTTTTTGGGACCCCCTCGCTCCCGCTCTGTTTCTCGCTCTGTTCCTGTTTCTGTTCCTGTTCCTGTTTCTCACCCTAAGGCGAAACTGAAAACAGAAAGACAGAAAGAGAAAACGGAAACAGGAACAGCAATAGAAACAGGAACAGTAACAGGAACAGAAACAGAAACAGGAACAGGAACAGCGCGAGAGCGAGGACGCGCACTCAAATTGTATCTAGCCCCCTATTAATTAATATCCTTCCCCACCTTCAACTTTTCAACCATACCCTGAACCGCCTGCTTAGCTGCATCATTAGGCGCCAGCGGCAATGCTTTGTTAGCAAATTCCAGTGCTTTCGCATACTCGCCATTTGCAGATAGTCCCCTTGCCATTCCAGTCAATGCAACAAAATGTTCCGGGTTCTTATTGTAATTGAATTGAAATACCTCCAGGGCTGCCTTATTCTTTTTTGCTACTATGAGTTGCCTTCCGAATTGCTGGAGCTGGCCGACGTTGCCGAATGGTAATGCAGTTTTGATAACGGCTGCTGACTCGTCGCCCTTACCCAGTTTTTCAAGAATGGCTGCCTTGGTAGACAGCGCAGCAAATGAAGTGGGGTCCCCAGGAAAAGCATTGCCTGAGGCCAAGGTAGACCAAACCAGTGCTTTCTCCAGTTCGTAATTATTTTGCAAACACCAATTCGCTGCGATGTTCAATCCCTGTGATGTGAAGCCGCGCGGATTTTGCGATTCTGCTACCAGGGCATTGAACTGTTGCTTCAGGTAATCCACTTCGATCTTAAATGGGATAGACAGTTTTTCCCACGATAACGCCACTACAGCAGAATTTAATGTAGGATTTGAAAACTCATATTTGAGGTGTTCGACTGATTTGTCTACAACGACGGGTTTAACTTTCACACGCAAAGCATCCTCTTTTTCGTTGTAAAAAAACGAACCCCAGGCATCAATCCTCTTGGAGAAAATAACAATACTCTCCAGCGAGTCGTAAGCGATAAATAATCCATATTTTCCTTTAGGCAGCGCCTGGCCCTCCACCTTCACATCATCCTGAAATTCTATGATGGTATTCTCATTTGCCCCTGCACGCCATGGCGCTGGTCTGCGGTCACCAAATCCCTGATCGGTAAAACCCTTGTGAACTACCTGTCCCCATATTTTACCTACACGCCCATTTACTGCAGGACGATGATAGGTTATAGAGACCTGGGCAAGGCCTACCTGTTCTGAAACGACTGCCTTTTTGGTATAGCCATTGGGAATCGCTGCGTTATAAGGTACCTGCGCAGATGAAAAAAAAGTAAACAAACTGGCCGAGAGTAAGAATATGTATTGTTTCATATAGCTGATTTCATTTTCTGAGGCGAGAGACAGGTCGCGGCGATAGATGCAGACCTACCCTGTTTAAAAAAAATCGGGTCAATCAAGAGCGAATAAACATAATTCAAATTTGCATGAACTCATGTTATTATATAAAAAAGAGCAACCGTTGGACGTTGCTCTTTTTCATAAAATCACCCAATTTTATCTCACAATCGATATGGGTTTATTGATGGTTTTTGTTTCGTTAGCAATTCTGACTATGTAAAGTCCTACTGGCAATTTACTAACGTCCAGTTGAACTGTTCTCGCTCCAGAAGATCTTGTGGATTCCACCACCCTTCCTTCTGCAGTTAATATACTTATCACGCTGTTGCCAAATCCATCCTGGAGTGTAACATTTATCACATCATTCGCCGGCACCGGGTACAGTCTAACCATTTCATTCCCATGCACAGTCTGTGCCGCAGGTCTGCTCCTGTTTTCCTGTGAAGGAAGCTCAAAAACAATTTCCGATTTATATAGGCCGCCCACACCGAAAATAGGATGTCCCGTTACATAAAGACCGCCCGCATACCCTGTATTAGCATCAAAAAATCTGCATGCTGCCTTATCTGCGTCCTGTTCGATATCTGTCCAGGTCAGCCCCACGTCATAGGAAACCGCTGATCCCTGGAATATTGGGTTGCCATGAAGAGCTGTAGATACGAATGCATTGGTGCCCGGCACTGCAGTCATCCGGCTATTTTTCCAATTGGGAGGTTGGAAATAATTTGTCCAGGTAAGCCCGCCGTCAGAAGTGGAGAATACAAATGTGCGGCCCCTGCCCCTTAAATGCGCAACACCACGCAGGCCATCATCGAGAAAAGCAATTTCATTTACGTAGGTTCCTGGCAAGGGGTCAACAACGTGCACCGTCCAGCTTTTTCCAAAATCAATAGACTTGTACATTCTTCCCGCTGAAGTACCAAACCAAATAGTATTACCTATCACGGAGTGGCCGCTTATCCAGCCAACCTCATTGTCAAGTGGTGCAGGGAGGTCTTCCTGACGCACCCTTTTCCATTTCTTGCCTTTATTATTAGTGGTATACACTTCAAAATATCCACCATTAGGATCTCCCATGGCAACACCATGGTTCTTATCTTTAAAATGTACAAACCGGGGAACTGAGTTGCCGTCGAAAAGCTCACCGGGATTGGATTGCTCCCATGTAATGCCAGCATCTCTCGTATGAAAGACACCACCACCTTTGCCAAAACTAAGGAACAGGTTACCTGGAATGGGACCAATTTTGTGCATCGCCACCCATGCTTCCTGACCATCAATGGCACTTATGTTGGAGAACCGCAGGGTCCTGTCGCTTCCCATCTTTCCCGTAATCCAGGTATTGCCCCCGTCTACTGTCCTGGTAAAATCCAGTATAGGCTTGCCACTGAGTAAACCGTTCCATCCATCATAACAGACAGCCCATGCTGTGTTTTTGTCTGGCAGCGAGATTTCATAAAAACCAACTGAGTCGTTGGTGAAACCGTGATTTTGAACTTCCCATTGTGCTTTAGTAGTAAAAATCCAAAATGCTCCTACCGCGAATAGTAAAATTTTTTTCATATTGCTAGTTGTTTGTTGATTGAAAGTATTCTATCCGGTTATGCTTGTCTTTAGAAAAGGACAAATCGAAAGTTTACGTGACACACTCATGCAATTGCGGATGAATTGAACAACTGGAAAAGGACGAAATGAAGTTTTTGAGGACAGATAATTAACGACATAAAATATTCAACGGTTATATTTGAAAAAATGAATACCCGGATCTAATGAATACATGGAGGCAAAAAAGGTTTCTGCTCTACAAGAGATGGCCGTGGCATGCATTATTCTGGACCGGGTATGTGGTATTCCGCTTGTGGCCTTACTACATTACCTTAAAATACTACAAGCGGATTTACCTGGAGTACATGTTGCTCTCGGAGGTGATATTTGTTTTTATTGTTTATTTTACTCTGTGGTTATACCGCAGTTTTTTTGAGACCAAGAAATTCTTTCTCTATTTTCTCATAGGTGCTGTAAGCTGGACTTTATACTTGTATGGCAAAACACTCTTTCAACAGTACTATTTAAGGGATGAAGCCAATTTTCAGAGTGGCCCTTTTATGAATATCTTACTCAGCAGCCTGCCGATCATGTTCGTTTACCTTTTATTCATCACTTCGTGCAAATATTTCAAGGATGGATACATTGCCCAACAATTTGAAGCGGAAAGAAAACAGCAACAACTGGTGGCCGAGATCAACAACCTTAAGTCCCAGATCGCTCCCCACTTCCTGTTCAACACGCTGAACAACCTTTATGGGCTTGCAGTTGACAAATCAGATAAGCTCCCCGGTCTGATGTTGCGTCTTTCCGATCTGCTCAGGCACTCCTTATACGAAACGGAAAAACCATTGGTGGCAATAAACGATGAAGTCAATGTATTAAAGAGTTATATGGAACTCGAGCGTGTGCGGCTTGAAGATGACTTGAAGCTGGAGTTTGAAAACAACATTCCAGAAGACTCGCCATACCAGATCGCTCCGCTTATTCTGATCGTATTCATGGAGAACGCATTCAAACATTCCAAGCTGGTTCAATCGGCGGCAGTCAATATCTACATTAAAACGGATCTGGAAAAAGATTGGTTTACCCTGATGATAAGAAATAATCATAATGTAGACAAAAACAGTTCAGCAAATGGTATTGGCCTGGCCAATGTGAAAAGAAGGCTGGAAGTGCTATACCCCGGTCGCCTGCACCGGCTTGAAATCAGCACGAATGAAAATTTCTATACCATTAACTTGCAACTTCAACTGGTGAAAGCAGCAGAAATGACAGATGTCAATGGAGCCTGAGAAATATAATTGCCTGGTGGTGGATGATGAACCCATTGCCCGAAAGATCGTTGTTAATTACATAGAGGAGATGCCTTTACTGCATTTAGCTGCGGAGCGTATCAATGCGCTAAGCACTATTGATTATTTAAGAACTCATAACGATGTTGACATTATCTTTCTTGATATCAACATGCCCAATCTTTCGGGCTTTCAATTATTGAAAATCATACAGCCGCATCAACCGATAATTTTCACTACTGCATACTCCGAATATGCCGTTGAGAGCTACGAATTGAATGCAGTGGATTATTTGCTGAAGCCATTTTCGTTTGAACGGTTTACGAAGGCCGTATACAAAGCTATCGATGTAGTTAAAAATGCCAGAAAATCCGGATCTGCTAATGCTCATGAAAAAAATCCTGTATTTTTTATTAAATCCGACGGCAAGAATTACCCAGTTCAATTAGATGATATTCTATACTGTGAAGCGATGAAAAACTATACGGTGGTGATATTAAAAAACCAACAGAAGTTGATGCCGCTAGTTCCGCTGACTAAATTTGAAATCATGTTATCGGACGCAGGTGGCGATTTTATACAGGTTCACCGTTCGTTCCTGGTATCCAAAAAACATATTACTGCCATTGGATCTAATAGCGTAACGATTGACAAATTCGAGATTCCTATTGGCGTGCAATTCAAAGAAAGATTCTTCAAGGCCGTTGGAATGAAGGATGGTGAGTAGACGTCTCGTCCCCCTCGCTCCCTCCTTCGCTTACGCTACGGCGGGCAGGCCCGCTCTGATTCTCGCCCTGTTCCTACTTCTCTATCATTACTGAACTTTTTCTAGAGAAGTCCTAAATGCATAGCCCTCAATTTTGAGGGCTTTTTCGTATAGATCCGTGCGCAACCCAATGGGAATGAACATCCCGCCAACGAATTAATCATATTCAACCTCCAAGGATTTGTTCATTTAATTCTTGGCCGTTTTTGACGCCTGCGTGTCCGTAGGCAAACTCGAAACCGACGCAATTTTGTTCTATTAAATCATCTAACAATAAAAACAAAAATCATGAAATCAGAATTGAATCAAACGAGCGAGAAACATGAACAAAAATGTGATAACCCAAATTGCAATTGCAACAATTGTAGCTGTGGCGACAATTGCACATGCAACAATTGTAAGAGTTGATCATAACATTGTTCATCCCGTAAGCCACTCAGCCAGTGAGTGGCTTATTAAACTCCTAAATAATTAAAATATGAAAAAGATATTTATCATTCTCTTAGTCCTCTATATTTCCCCGGCAATAAATGCTCAAACTGATACTACCAAAATCGAGCAGTATTGCCAAATAATCGCAACCCCTCGACTTCTCAGTAATAGAGTGACAATTGATATAGATTTTGGCGAAGAAAGAAGCATTTGGAGGGATAACAGGCTAAAGACCTATGACGGAAAATTGAAGAAGTTTAACTCAGTAATTGATGCACTCAATTTCATGGGTAGAGATGGCTGGGCATTCATAAATGCATATCCAGTCAGTGTCGGGTCAGGCGTAGTCTATCATTTTGCATTCAAAAAAACTTTCTTCAAAACTGACACCTAATAATGACTGTCCGTATTTGACAGCATACTGTCTTTCCAGGACTAAAAAGGCAACATAATTTTGAATCATTAAAAAACAACAAATAATTAAAATGAAAAAGTTCGCTTTCGCAGCACAGGTTTTTGGCGTGTTCGCTTTATTTCAGGCATACGTGATTCTCGAAATGAATCATGGCTTCGCCGAATCACAAAAAAGTAAGATCGAAAATTCCATGAAGGAGGACGTGGAAAAGCCCATCATGGTGTCCGGATCACCTTTTCGTATCTCAGCCGACTCCATCTATGGAAATGAAACATCAATAGGGCTGGCCAAACCTGGATTCAGATCCTACTAGCCTGAAACAATATCTTACAATGAAATGGAGGAGGAATTTAGATCTAAACTGGCTGGAACTTTTGAAAAGAAAGTTTTCAATAAATCCAATATATAGCGCAATTACATCACTAATTCCTTAATTTATAACCAATAAATTTCAGATCGTGACACCAGTGATTATCGGCGTTTTCTCAGGCCTGCTTATTGTTGCTGTCGTTGCCATGTTTAGGCGATCAGACCTGGCCGCAATCTACAGCCTCATACTCTCAGGAATAGGGTTTATCTATGTCGGTTTTACATGGTCTGTTACAGAGGACTTGATCATAAACTCGGTACAGGCGCTGTTCTTCCTGTTTGTTGCGTTGTATGGGCTCAGGAAGGGCCTGCACTTTTTGGCCTTTGGCTACTTCCTTCATGGTATATGGGACTTACTTTACAACTATTTCGAGAGTTCTCATTTAGTACCGTCAAATTATGATTGGTTTTGCATGACTCTCGATTTTACAATTGCGGTCTATCTATTACTTTTGAAATCGCGGACTGCGATTGTTCGAAATCGCGACAAGAATGAGATAGTCAATCGTTAAAACATTGAGCATGAAATTAAACTTAGCAATGCCTCGCGGCCTTAGAAACTACTACCAGCTCGAACTTGAGAGTTATAATAGAGAACTGTCTATCTCAAACTTGCCAGCGGCCTGGAGGCATCTCGAAAGAGCGCATATTCTTGGCCAGGCATGGTTTACGGAACATACCCATGTGCATTGGCTAATGCTGAAATTCGGAATAAGAATAAAAAACCGGCGCGAAATTATAGGTCAACTGCCGAGGTTGCTCGTTGGCGGAGTCAAGTCATTCGTTGGAGCAATCCCGACGGGAAATACGGGAGGTGCCAATGTGCCGCCTTTGCGAAAGATGGAAATACCGGAGGACTTGCAGCGGATCCTTGAGAGATTTCGCAGCACCTGAGAAGAATCGAAACCCATTGGAAAATGGAGCAGACCATTCCACCCGTTGAAGAACAATGCAGCATGCTATTATTTGTCGAGTAGTTCATACATTCTATCTCAAAATTAATTTTAAGAATCTAGCATCATGAAGAAGATGGCCTTCATTATTCCACCTTCAGTTGAAATACTGGACCTGGCCGGCCCGGTCCAGGTATTTACTGAGGCCAAATTCTATGGATTCGAGGTCGAATTGGAATTTTACTCATATCAACAGGATATCGTTAGCACTTCGGGGCTTGCTCTCGGGAGAGTGGCGAATTACAAGGAGGCATCATTAAAGGAAGGCGATTATGTTTTTATGCCGGGAATGGATTTTTCCTATGTAGATAGCTTCAGCTTCAGGGCTGAAAGAGAATTTTTTGGATGGCTAAGGGGCTGCGCAGAAAATAAGGTTACAATTTGCTCCATTTGCAATGGCGCTTTTGCATTGGGGGAGGCGGGCCTGCTAAAGGACACAGAATGCACTACCCATTGGAGGAGGATTAAAGAACTGCAGTCCCGATTCCCAACGGCAAGGGTAATCTCCGATATTCTCTTTAAAAAAAGTAATAACGTTTATACAAGCGCGGGAATCAGCGCAGGAATCGATCTGTCGCTCGCAATCCTTGAAGACCTGAAAGGTCCGCTATTTACTCACAAAGTTGCAAGAGGACTAGTCGTCTATCACAGGAGAAGCGGTAAACATACACAGCAAAGCATTTACCTGGACTATAGAAATCATATCAATCCCCAGGTTCACGAGGTGCAGGATTACTTAATTGATAATCTTTCAAAAGACAACGATATAG
Source organism: Chitinophagaceae bacterium (assembly GCA_014379965.1). Lineage (GTDB taxonomy): Bacteria > Bacteroidota > Bacteroidia > Chitinophagales > Chitinophagaceae > VBAT01. Next base: position 5,893 of record JACMKU010000140.1, on the reverse strand, counting down.
AAACGCTTGCATCGCTGGTCAATATGAGTGCTCGTAACTTAAGCCGGATTTTTAAGGAGAAGACCGGATCTACAATCCTGGAATACCTCACCCTTTTGAGATTAGAGTATGCCAAGACAATGCTCAATAATCCAGAATACACGATCGAGTACATTGCGTCGCGGTGCGGCTTTAAGACGGCCAGGCAGTTGCAGAGAATTCTGAAGAAATAGACTTGTAACCCGCAACATATGAAAGGGCAGGAAGGTACATGATTGTAAAAGGCAGTTTTTCTCTTAATTTGATACATTTAAAACCTGAATAATTCTCTTCATGACGTTGCGGCCGCTCCGACTCTTATCTATATTGATATTAGCTTTCTCTATCCCAGCGAGTGCTGCAGGCAAACACGAAGGAGAAATCAACGACGAACCCGACTCAGTCTACCTCTTCTCCTACGGAACTAACGGCCTTCGCTTCGCGTGGAGCCTCGACAACGTTACCTGGAATTCCATCGGCAATGGCTACGCCTATGTCAAAAGCGACTACGGCCGCTGGGGATCGGAAAAGAAAATGATCACACCCTACCTCATCCAGGGACGCAACGGTGAATGGCAATGCGTATGGGCACTCAACGACTACACTCCGCAGTTTGGGCACTCTAGTTCCAAAGACCTCATTAACTGGGGACCCCAAAGCTATCCTTATGTAACCTCCGGCAAGAATGTAATTAGTCCAATGGTTGCGTATGAAAAAGCCACCGACACATATGCCGTCATATACGCTGATGTATTAGGTCAATTCTACCACGCATCCACACGGGACTTTAAAACATATCCAGCAAATTTGGCTGTGACGGCATCTCGTTACTTGAATCAAAGTGTGACGATTCAGCTTGAAAATGAGAAAGTAAAAGGGCAACTTCATCGGGTGGCCTGGACCGTCGTCGATAAACTGGTAAAGGCATATGAATTGAACCAATTCAAAAGTAGACAGAATAGCGAAACCACCAGGGAAGACTCGATTCGATTTGTTGGACTAAAAGCAGTCAACGCGACCATTCTCCTGCACCCCGGGCAGTCAAAGCCTATAAGCGACATGCTCATGGGCATATTCTTCGAGGATATTAATTACGCCGCCGATGGCGGATTATATGCAGAATTAATTCAGAACCGTGGCTTTGAATATCATCCCCGTGATAAATCAAATAGAGATAGGAACTGGAACAGTAAACATGCATGGTCGACAAAAGGCGACAGCACCGCATTTACGATCGATTCACTTTCACCCGTGCATCCAAACAATCCTCACTATGCAGTGTTGGAAGTAAAACAATCTGGTATTTCACTCGTCAATAGCGGATTCGACGGCATAGCCGTGAAAAAATCCGAGGCCTACGATTTCTCAGCCTTTGTCAGGCAACTAAAAGGTTCGAAGGGCACACTCGAACTCAGGCTCGTCAGTAACAAAGCGGGTGTACTCGCTACCGCGAGAGTCAATAACCTTTCGTCCTCATGGAAGAACATCGAGATGGTTTTCATCCCCACAGCTGACGCAACAGATGCCCGGCTTGAATTGCAGCCGCTGACTGCTGGAAGTATCGCTTTCGACATGGTCTCCCTTTTTCCCCGGAATACCTATAAAAACCGTAGAAATGGGCTGCGTGCTGATCTTGCACAGACTATTGCCGAAATAAATCCCCGCTTCGTTCGATTTCCCGGCGGATGCGTTGCACACGGCGATGGCATTGACAATATTTACAAGTGGAAGAATTCTATTGGACCGTTGGAATCTCGTAAACCCGATCGAAACATATGGAACTATCATCAAAGCATGGGCCTCGGTTATTTCGAGTACTTCCAATTTTGTGAAGACATAGGCGCAGAACCAGTGCCCGTTATCGCCGCGGGTGTTCCCTGCCAGAATTCAGGAACGGGTGGTGGCGGTCAGCAGGGAGGAATACCTATGATTGAGATGGGAAGGTATATACAGGACATCATCGACCTTGTAGAATACGCAAATGGAAGTGTAAAGACAACTTGGGGAAAAAAGCGAGCGGATGCTGGCCATCCCAAGCCCTTCAACTTGAAATATATCGGCATAGGCAATGAGGACCAGATAACAGAAGTCTTCCGTGAGCGCTTCGACATGATTTATAGAGCCTTAAGGAAAGCCCATCCCGAAATAACAATCATTGGCACCGCCGGACCTTTTTTCGAAGGAACCGATTATGAAGAAGGATGGAAAATAGCAGCGGAATTGAATGTTGCGGTGATTGACGAACATTATTACCAATCACCAGGTTGGTTTATCAACAACCAGGATTTTTATGACAAGTACGACCGCACAAAATCCAAAGTTTACCTGGGTGAATATGCCGCGAGTCTTCCGGGAGGCAATAAGACCAACTGGGAAACTTCATTGGCGGAAGCCTTATATCTAACCTCGCTTGAACGAAATGGAGATGTGGTAAGTATGGCATCTTATGCGCCATTGATTGCAAAGGAGGGTCGTACTCAGTGGAACCCCGACCTGATCTACTTCAACAATACCGAGGTGAAGCCTACCACCGGTTATTTTATCCAAAAACTCTTTGGGCAAAACGCAGGTAACGTATACCTACCCGCGGTGATCACACTTGATAACAACCAGGAAAATATCCGGAAACGGATTGCCTATTCAGTGACGAGACATACGAAGACAAATGAAGTATTTGTTAAACTCGTGAATATGCTACCTGTCGAAGTAAACACGACAATAGACCTCAGCGGAATTGATCTCGCAGAATCTCGTGCTTCAAGAACGGTTTTAGTTGGAAAGCCCACAGACAAGACAGTGTCTCCGATAATGTCGGAAATAATTTTTACAGAAAAAACGACTCTCCAATTAGCTCCATACTCATTAACTGTTCTGAGAATGAAACAAAGGCATTGAAATAGTTTCTCCCGGTTTCACGCAAAGACGCAAAGGTTCGCAAAGCCGCAAAGAGTTTCTAAAAGTTGGAAAAGCTTTTTTATTAACTTAAGTAACCAAACCAACCAATCAACTAATCAACTAATCAACCAATCAACTAACCTCAACCAACCTCAACCACCATCTTCTCCCGAATCTTGAATTCTTCCAGATCTATTATTGTCAAATACTTCCTGATCAACTCCTCATTGAATTCCGCATGCTGGTTCATCGCCTTGAGCAATTCACGCTGGTGATCCAGTACTTGCAGGTAAATGCCCTGGTAAGCTTTCAAGGGCTGTTCGATAAAGCTATTCTCCTCTGTCAGTTCGTCTTCAAGGTATTTCTGCTCAACCTTAAATCGTTGATGTAAAACACCCAAAAGGTGATTGCTACGCAAATCTTCAATGTGATTTTCTTCCAGATACTCTAACGAGTAAAGGGCGATCTTCTTTTGAATGATGACCTCCTGCTTTTCCTCCGATATCGGGGCGAACCTGTCTTCCAAATTCACTTTCCTGATTGCCCATGGCAAAGTTAGCCCCTGAACAATCAGCGTAATCAGGATGACTACAAAGGTGATGAAAAGGATTAGGTTGCGATATGGGAATGGCTGCCCCTGGCTTGCGATCAACGGTATCGAAAGCGCTGCTGCCAACGACACCACACCTCGCATTCCCGCCCAGCCAACAATTAATGGCGATTTCCAACCCGGATTGGGATCAGCAACCGTGATAAAACGACTCATCATCCGTGTGAAAAGGGAAGCGCCCAATGTGCAAATCAGCCGTGTGGCAATCAGCGTTAACGTGATTGCCAATCCGTACCAAATTGCCGTACCAAAACCTATATCGCCCAACTGCTCCACGATCGAAGGCAATTGAAGCCCAATCAGGAAAAAGATCAAACCGTTCAATACAAACACGAAATTGGTCCATACATTTCCTCCTTCGATCCGACTGCGATAGTTAAGGATACTTTGTCTCTTACTCGACAAAAAGAGTCCGCCGCATACAACTGCCAGCACTCCTGAAAAATGAAATTGCTCAGCAGCATAGTACATGCAATATGGAGTAACGAGCGTCAAGACAATTTCGATGCTGGGGGTAGTCGGTAACCACCTATGGATCGCATAGAAAATAAATCCCACAAATATCCCAATAAGAGCACCCATTATGATAACCAGGAAAAAGCTGAGTGTTGCCTCCCCGAAACTAAACTGACCCGTAATCACCGCCGCCAATGCGAATCGAAAAACAATGAGGGAAGAGGCATCGTTTAGCAAGCTCTCACCTTCAATAATGCTGACCAGTGACTTAGGTGCCTTCGTTTGCCGCATGATGGTAGTAGCGGAAACGGCATCGGGCGGCGATATGATGCCCCCCAATAAAAACCCTAACGCTAATGTGAACCCAGGTATAAGAGCCGTGGATACAAATGCAATGACACAAGAAGTGATGATCACTATGGGAAACGCAAAGCTGGTAATGACTCGTCTCCATCTCCAAAATTCCTTCCATGATACCTGCCAGGCTGCCTCATAGAGAAGCGGTGGCAGAAAAATAAAAAACACGAGATCCGGGTCGATGGAGATGTTTGAAAAAACGGAAGTAAAACTTAGTATCAATCCTCCCAATACCAGTCCTATCGGGTACGCAATTCTGAGTTTGTTGGCAATCATGACCAATGCGAGAATGATCATGATGAGGAATACAAACTCGATGAAGAGGTGTTGCATGGAGCTAAATTAGTTGATTGAGTTGATTTAGTTGATTCGGCTGAATAGTTCGACGCCCCCTTCGTAATCAACTTAATCAACCCAATCAACTTAACCAACCATTCCCTACCTTGTGAAGCATAAATTATACAACCCATGTCCGACAATAATAAACTCGCCATCCTCTCCTTCATCAGCAGCAACGCGGGCCCTGGCGAGCCCGCAAGATTGAGTTTCCATACGTTGGGAAAGGAACTCGGTCTATCTAAGATGCAACTGGATACACTTCTAACGGAGCTAAATAAGGGTCGTTTCATTTCCAAATACGCAAAAAAAGGGGTGGATGGATTTACCGTTGAAATAAATCAGAAAGGGATGGATGCGATAGAGGATCAGTCGTTCATTTAATTGTGGAATAAAAGCAACAGGGTTTCACGCAAAGACGCAAAGAATTTCACGCAAAGGCGCAAAGTAAGTATCATGGAATGTTGTATAAATATGCGAAGCTTTAACCTTTGTCAGAAATTCTTTGCGTCTTTGCGAAACTTTGCGCCTTCGCGAGAAATCTTTGCGACTTTGCGTGAAACCCGGGCATGTTTGTTGTCGCTTTCATTATCAAATTATTTATATGGACAGCATCAACAACAATCAAAAAGAAAAAAACCGCGAAAATCTTAATAATGACGAAGCGGTTGAAAAATTAAAGGACATTGTCGACAAAGCAAAGAGTTGCTTTTTCTGCACCGCCGATGGCAGTGGTCCGTCGCACGGAGTCCGACCCATGAGCGTACAGGAAATCGATGACGATGGACATCTTTGGTTTCTAAGCGCAACCGATAGTCACAAAAACCAGGAAATTGCGTCAGACACTTCCGTCAAATTGTTCTTCCAGGGATCAGCCCATTCAGATTTTATATACATCACGGGCACCGCCTCCATCTCAAGAGATAAAGACAAGATCGAAAAGCTGTGGGAGCCCATACTCAAGACGTGGTTCACTGAAGGCAAGGATGATCCAAGAATTTCTGTTATCGAAGTAATACCCGACGAAGGCTATTATTGGGACACCAAGCATGGTAATGCAGTGGCAGGCATCAAAATGCTGATTGGGGCCGCCCTCGGGAAGACGATGGATGATTCGATTGAAGGAAAAATCAAAGTGTAAGGAAGTCGGAAAAGACCGGAAGTCCGAAAAGACCGGAAGTGCGACATTCCAAAAATCAGAATATAACAAAAAAACCTATT
>JACMKU010000139.1 GCA_014379965.1 Chitinophagaceae bacterium | reverse complement strand
GGTTTAAAAGTTTAAGGGTTTAAAAGTTCTTACAGTCGAATTTTCAAAACACAATTGCATGGTCTGAAACCAGAACTTTTAAACCCTTAAACTCTCAAACTTTTAAACTTATTAAATATCATCGTCCCGTAAAGGTGTTTAGTTGCGCAAACCCTATCAACTCATCCGCGCGCGCCCCAAACGCCTTATAATACACCAGCACCGTATAGTTGTTTTCCGTAATGTTGAAGTTGCCTTCGGTATTCTCTACTGAATAGCTTTCACGCGAGAGGCTACGCGTGTCCACGGAAATATAGGAATAGTTGTAGTAGCCTTGTTTGAGCAACAGCGTTCCCTCGTAGACTCCCTTCTCCTCATTAAATATCATTCTGGAATTGTCGTCGGGTGTATAGTTGGTCAATTCTCCGAAAATGTACATGTTCTTACCGGGATAGGGTTGATTGCCCGGAGGAACGTATGTAAAATGAACATATCCATAATCACTCTGCCAATAGGGATTGTTGCCATCTGAATTCTCAATAGTATAAATCCCGTTGATGTCACGGTAGAAGACATAAATCTGCCCTCTTCGTTCAGCATCTGGCTTCACGTATATCTCAGTGCGCTTCGAAGTGTCGACGATCTTCTGTATCCTGTCACTCATCAACCGCATGCTGCGCAAATCAACCCATCGCCATTCCCTACCTGCGGGAAAGGTAGTGGCGTCGTCGTTGTATTCGAAATAATTGCCACGGTAAATAGTGGGACGATCCACCAAGGCAGCAGTCGGCCAGATGTTATTCTGAAGCACGACCACCTTTAGATCTTGCGGTGACAGTGCATTGATTTGCGCATTAACAGTACTCACTCCCACCTGGATCCGCTGGCCGCTTCGCGACAACTGCACGTTGAAGGGCTGCAATATTTGTGAGGCCACTGCCACACGGGAGTCTACCACCAGGAATCGCTTCGTGAATAATAATTGTGACGTATCATTATTCAAAAACACTTTCAATAAATAATTACCCGATCGTGTCGGCGTGGAATTGCGGTCGGGGACGAGGGCCTGGTAATGCGTGTACTTGGTTATGGATATTGATGAGTATCTGTATGTAGTGATGCGCGTGCTTTGGAAACCTTTGATGTAATCAAAACTCTGCAGGTTGGAGGGCGTCCAGTCCGCATTGCAGAGCTGGAAGGTGAAATAACAATTCTTGACGTCTGCATCGAGATCGTCGAAATGGAGTTCGAGTTGCTCTCCGCCATTCAGTTTGATGATGGGATAGCTGTAGATATCGCCATACTTATGCAGCTTAACGGAATGAATGCTGGGTTGATAAATGTGATCCGGTAGCTGGGACTGCGAAGCCAGCGCGGGTAACAACAAGAGAAAGGCGAAGATCTTTTTCATCAGGCACATTCCGGGTTTAGTCTATGCAATATGCGAAAATCGGTCAAAAAACAGGATAAAATGTTATCGGGAGCTTACTTTTGTTGATCGTACTCCAATAAAGGAGAAGACAAAAATTTCAATTTGAAGGTTGCAGGGTTCATAGCTAACCGTATCGCATTTAACCAGCAGAGGTCATTTTCACGGTTCATCATCCGTTTATCTACCGTTGCCACCATTATCAGTGTGGCCGTTATGATCATTACGCTGGCCTTTGCCAATGGCTTCCAGGAGACAGTCAGCCAGAAAGTATTCAGTTTCTGGGGACATATCCGAGTGCAGGAGAAACAGCCTTACCGGGCGTTGATCGCTGAAGAAATTCCTTTGACCCGTAACGATACCCTGGCGCAAGCCATCAGGAACCACCCAAAAGTGACCAGCATCCACCCTTTCGCGACCAAGTACGCCATGCTTAAGACGAAGGATGAGATCGAGGGTGTGATGATCAAGGGTCTGGATCGTAGCTATGATTTTAATCATATCAGCAGATTCATCAAAGAGGGTCGAGCCTTGCAGTTCAATGATAGTTCCTATAGCCGGGAAATAATGCTTTCTGTTTATACTGCAGAACAATTGAAGTTAAAGGTCAATGACCGCATCAATGTATACTTCATCACGCCCGACACGGTCACAGGTGAAAACAAGATCAGGGCAAACAAGCTGACGGTTGCCGGGATATACAAGACGGGTATCGAAGAATATGACCGGACGTTCGCCATCGGAGACATACAATTAATCCAGAAATATTATAATTGGGATTCGACTGAGATTGGAGGATATGAGCTATTCTTATCCGACTATCGGGACATCGACACTGTGGCCGATGAGATATATGAGATGGGAAATTTTCCGCCGACCTGGGACACGAAGAGTGCGAGGGATATCTCACCGAATATTTTCGACTGGCTCGGTATGCAGGATCTCACCAGGGATGTTTTGATCGGATTCATGATGGGTGTGGCGATCATGAACCTCATCAGTTGTTTATTGATCCTGGTATTGGAGCGTGTGAGGATGATTGGAATATTGAAATCGATGGGCGCGACTGACTGGACGGTGCAAAAAATATTCCTGCGCCATTCGGCGATCATCACAATCACGGGCATCCTCATCGGTGCAGTACTGGCGATCGCGTTTCTCTATCTACAAAAGGAAACTGGTTTCATCAAACTAAAAGAAGAAGCATATTACCTCAGTGAGGCGGCAGTTAAGATTGTGTGGTGGGAAGTGGCCGCTATCTGCATTGGAACCCTTGTAGTCTGCTTTCTCGTCCTGATGATTCCGTCCGTGCTCGTAAGGAAGATTCAACCGGTCAAGGCGATTCATTTTCGATAGCGTGGGTTTGGTTGATTGGGCCTGCCCCGGACTTGATCCGGGGTTGATTGGGTCGCATCATGGAATCTCTTTGCGGCTTTGCGAAACTTTGCGCCTTTGCGTGAAACAAAACTAGGCATGCAGTCCACCTCGAAGAATACTTACATTGGAATCAGTCTCGCCGTCCTGGCAGCCATCATCTGGTCCGGCAATTTCATCATCGCGCGAGGCGTCATCGCCCGCATTCCTCCCATTAGCCTCGCCTTCTATCGCTGGTTATTGGCCACTGTTGTCATTTTGCCTTTCGCCATTGGTAAGTTCAGGACAGAGTGGTCGGTCGTGAGAAAATCGTGGTGGTATTTGTTCTGGGCCGCACTTACCGGCATCACCTTATTCAACACATTCGTATATATCGGCGCGCATTATACCTCGGCGATCAACCTGGCGTTGATTGGTACAACCTCCTCTCCCATCATCGCGACTATCATGGCGAGAATTTTCTTGAAAGAAAAAATAGGACCATTGAAGCTCCTTGGGCTTATGCTGTGCCTGTGTGGTGTATTATATCTCCTGTCGAATGGAAGCATGGCTAACCTGATGAAACTAAAATTTTCAACCGGTGACCTGTGGGTGCTGGCGGCCGCGTTTTGTTTCGCCGTATATAATACCCTTGTTAAGAAGAAACCGAAAGGCATCTCACCGATAAATTTTCTCTTCGTTGCTTTCCTGCTCGGTACTTTATTACTTCTACCATTCTTCCTTTGGGAAATGAATCGTACAGAAAAGATTATTTGGGACAGGGAATTGTTTCTGGCCATCATCTATCTCGGTGTCGGCGCCTCCGTGATCTGTTTTTGGATTTGGAATATCGCTATTGGTAAGCTGGGTGCCGCCAGGACGATTCTCTTCGGCAACCTCATTCCAATCTTCGGGATACTCGGAGCAGTGATCTTCCTGGGTGAGAAGTTTACAGTCAATCATGTGATCGGAATGTCCCTGGTATTCGTGGGAATCATGTTAGCCAATGTTCGTTTGCGTCGGGAACATTAAATTTACCTAACCATTTTGTCAAGACGACCGTTCTATATTCTGCCATTGATTGTGTTGTCACAATTCGCCGGCACCTCGCTATGGTTCACTGGAAATGCAATACTTCCGCAATTGAAGGAGACATTGCAATTGAGCCAATACGCGGTGAGTTTGGTTACCTCTGCCGTGATGCTTGGCTTCGTGGCCGGAACATTAGTGTTCGCGCTTCTTTCACTTGCGGATCGGTTCTCTCCCGCGAAATTGTTCTTCCTGAGTGCTATTGGGGGTGCTGCATTCAATGTGATGATCATCTGGTGGGCAACGGATGCTTCATCATTGTATGTGCTTCGATTTCTCACGGGCTTTTGCATTGCGGGCATTTATCCAGTTGGAATGAAGATCGCCGCTGATTGGTACGAGAAAGGACTGGGCAAGGCGCTTGGATATTTATTAGGCGCACTCGTACTCGGGACTGCTTTCCCACATCTTTTGAAGAATCGCGAGAACCCGTTGCCCTGGAAGTCCGTATTATGGTGCACTTCGATCTTTGCTATTGCAGGTGGTTCAATCATGCTCACATTAATCGGTGATGGACCTTATCGTAAAAAATCGGGACGCTTTCAATGGGATGCCATTGGACAGATATTTGGTTCAAAAAAATGGCGACAGGCTGCATTTGCCTATTTCGGGCACATGTGGGAGCTTTATTCATTTTGGGGCTTTGTTCCGTTGATGCTTGCGCTATACGCCAACAGGCATGATATATCCGTGAATATTCCAGTATGGAGTTTTCTTGCCATTAGCATGGGCAGCATCGGGTGTGTTGTAAGCGGCTACTGGGCAACGCGAATCGGCAGCGCAAAAGTGGGAATGGCCGCTTTGCTTGTCTCCGGTATTTGTTGCTTTCTTTCGCCTCTCGCCTACCTACTCCCTACCTCGTTGTTCCTGCTATTCATTCTCATCTGGGGACTTACCGTGGTACCTGATTCGCCTCAATTCTCTACTCTTGTCACCCAGTTCGCCCCCGATCATCTCCGGGGGACGGCACTAACCATCTACAACTCCATTGGCTTCTCCATCGCCACCATCAGCCTTTTCGTGATGGACAGGCTCTTCAATTCAACGGGCTTCCTGGGAAGGGAGAATACGTTTGCGCTATTGGGGCTTGGGGCCTTGTTTGGACTGCCTTCTATTCTAAGACTCGTACGAGGCAATGGGCAATAGGCAATGGGCAATTGGCAATTGGCAATTGGCAATGAGCAACAAGCCTATGGACGGAAATGTTAAACTAATTCGTGATTTTCCGACCTTTTGCCCCTTTCCGAGTGCAAATTGCCTATTGCTTATTGCCAATTGCTTATTGCGCATTGCCAATTGATTTTTGCCGAAACCTTAACACCCTCCACCCCACCCCCATACACAACTTGCATGTCCTTTGTACGTTAATAACACCGTGTTGATAACGGGGATGCGGGTATTTATGTATCAAATTTTAGTTTTGTATGAACAACACTTATGTAATGTCTGCAACCCTTGAAGCCAAAAAGAACACTCAGGCCTCAATGATCACTGCCGGATTCGCCGGTTTGATGATCCTCCTGATGTTCTTGCTTAAATGGAAACTGCCGGTTTTTGAAAAAATTACCGAGGCTCCGGGTATAGAGGTTGAACTCAACCTGCCCGAGGAACCCCCAACTCCCATAGCGGGAGGTGGTGGCGGTGGCGGTAATCCCGTGCAGGCTTCAGGCCCCTCTGGCATTGCGCCCCATGTACCTCCTGCTCCAGGCATAGACGAAGATTCCCGGGATCTGGCCACGGATGAGAACGAGAAGGAAAGCCCTGCAGTAGTGAAACCGACCAACCCAAAGCCTACGGCAAACAGGGTCATCGAGAATACATCGATTGTGAAGACCACTCCTAAACCAGTGGTTGAAAATCCAGCTCCAAAATTGAGGCAAGGCGCCCAGATGGGTAAGACAACCACGGGCTCCGGTCGAGGCGGCGGTGCGGCAGAGAACTACGATAGAACGGGTGGCGCTGGCAACGGCTCGGGTGTGGGTACCGGCAATGGAACTGGTGGTGGTACTGGAGGTGGGAATGGCGGCGGTAATGGAACAGGAAGTGGTACCGGCAATGGTCCAAAGAGAATCAGTGGTAGCCGTTTCGTCAGCAATCCTAAGCCGATGAATGCAGGTGAAAATATTGCCGGAAAGGTATTGGCGGAAATAAAGGTATCGGCTGATGGCATTGGAACATTTCTTCGTGGCAAGGGCGGATCATTGATGAACGATCCCCAGGCCATCGCAATCATTAAAGATTGGTTGAGAAGAAATCGATTCAATGCTTCGAGTGATGAATCGACGGTCGTATATGAATTCAATATTAAATTGGGCGGGTAAATAAATCGGTTGACTTTTAGTATAGCCCCTGTAATAAGGGGCTTTTTTTTTGATAACACTGGAGCTTCACCCCAAGACTCAAACTAATCAACCAATCAACTATTCAACCAATCAACTATTCAACTATTCAACTCTTAACACGATAAGCCTTCCTATTTTTGCCCGCATGGGCACTATAGTTTGTTTCGATGAAGAGAACTTCCAACTTTACCAAAAGATGCTCGCAAGCTAAAACCAAACATGACTCCATCCCTCACCTACCAGCAGACCGTCGAATACCTGATGACAAAACTCCCTTTGTTTAGCCGCATAGGCGCCGCGGCATACAAGGAAGACCTGGACAATACTATCAAGCTTTGTTCATTTCTAAATAACCCAGAACGAAACTTCCGTTCAGTGCATATAGCCGGTACGAATGGGAAAGGATCTGTGAGCCATATGCTTGCCGCCATCTTCCAGTCGGCCGGCTATAAAACAGGTCTGTACACCTCGCCGCACCTGAAAGATTTTCGTGAACGGATAAAACTCAATGGTGAAATGATCAGCGAGGAGTTCGTCATCTCCTTCACTGATAAAATCAAGCCCATGATCTCGGAAATAGAACCAAGCTTCTTCGAGATAACCGTTGCCATGGCATTCGAATATTTCAGCAATGAGAGAGTTGATATCGCGATCATCGAGACCGGTCTCGGCGGAAGACTGGATAGCACAAACGTGATCACACCGGAACTTTCCATCATCACCAACATAGGAATGGATCACATGAACCTGCTTGGTGATTCGCTCGAGAAAATCGCAGTGGAGAAGGCCGGCATCATCAAGCCCGGTGTACCTGTAGTCATCGGGGAATCGAGACCCGAAACTCAGCGAGTATTCACTCGTGTCGCAGAAGAACGCAACGCACCAATGACGATAGCTTCCCAGGCACGACAAGTAACCGATTGGCATTGGGAGAAACATGAACTATGGGTCGACGTTGCTGATCCACATTCCACCGATCACAAACATTATCGTCTCGATCTGCCGGGCATCTACCAGAAGAAAAATCTACTCACCGTACTGGAGGCTTGTCATCAACTGCGATTGAAAGGATGGACGCTCGAAGAACCCGTGGTTGCGAAAGCGCTTATGCATGTCAAGAAACTAACGGGCTTACATGGCCGGTGGGACATCGTTCAGCATTCACCTACCATCGTGCTGGATGTGGCACATAATGAAGATGGAATGAGGCAACTGATCGAACAGATAGAACTAACGGATCATCATGCGTTGCACATGATTCTTGGATTTGTGAAGGACAAGGACGTAGATAATGTGCTTTCACTACTACCAAAGACGGCTCATTACTATTTCACCCAGGCTGCAATACCACGCGCCCTTGATGCAGAGAGCCTGAGAGAGAAGGCGGCGCATTTCCATCTCAGCGGAAAAAACTACAAGGATGTGAACACCGCATTGGCGGATGCGAAAGCGAAGGCGGGGAGGGGTGATTTGGTGGTGGTGTGTGGGAGTGTGTTTCTAGTTGGAGAGGTGCGATAATCCGCAAGCCCCCTCGCTCCCGCTCTGTTTCTCGCCCTGTTCCTGTTTCTGTTCCTGTTCCTGTTTCTCCTTCCCCGATGCGTGTCTCCACGCATCCGTCTTCAATTCAAATGATCCCGATCCTTTTCGCCTCGACGATGTTTTATTCTTGAACGCGAGCAAGAAACAGGAACAGGAACAGAAACAGGAACAGGAACAGAAACAGGAACAGGAACAGAGCGAGAAACAGAGCGAGAAACAGAGCGAGAAACAGAGCGAGAGCGAGGCGACTCCTTTGATCGCATCTTAATATTTTAATTCGTCCAACTCCCCCAACCCATACAAAAAACAAGTCACGTGCATCGCCTGCACTATTTTATTCTCCCTCAGCAATTCCTTCACCTCTGCAACAGAATAAAGCTCCACTTCAATCTCCTCGTTATGATCCAGTGATTGCTCTGACGTCTTCTTCCCTCCCGTTGCCAGGAACATATGCATCAGGTTAGTATTGGTTGAAGGATTAGCGGAAATCTTACCCAGTGGCTTCACCGAAGAAAAACTATAGCCAGTTTCCTCCAGCAGTTCCCTTCGTATCGCCGCCTCATTGTCCTTGTCAGTAGGATCCACGCACCCGCCCGGTAGTTCAATGCAGACTTCCCCCAGGGCATGCCTGTATTGACGCACCATTATGATCTTACCATCTTCCGTCACCGGCACAGCCGCCACCCACGGTGGGAACTCATATACGTAATAAGGATCCACGATCTTACCCTGCGGCGTCTTGCAAACATCCTTACGTACCTTAAACCAGAGATCGTTGAAAAGATATTGCGAGGAAAGGGTTTGCCATTTCATGAATGTAAAATGTAGAATGTAAAATCTAAAATGTAAAAGTTAGGTCGTAGTTCCTCTGACTACCCGTAATCGATTTACCAACCTTTCCTTTCGCGGAGACTCGCGATGTGTGCCACGTGATGCCTACCATGCCAGGAGTACATACCAAGAAGATACCATAGCCTCAACGTCTTCTTGTGCTCCGGGTGAAAGACCGTCCGGTTATTCCATTCATTATCCTTGACATATTTTAGCGTCTCGTACCAGCGCGCGTGGAGGGCATGTAGTAATGTAAGTGAGACATTGATTGGCAATTTATGAACGTCGTTCAACTCCGCCCATTCCTTTTCATCATATGTCTTGATCGTTGGATTTTCCTCCGTCAGTGCTAATTTGAATCGGCAATATGCATTGATATGGCTATCCGCCACATGATGCACCAGTTGATGTACGGTCCAGCCTTCCTCGCGATAAGGAGTCTTCAGTTGTTCCTCGTCCAGGTTGAGAATCGCGGTCTCAAGGGCTAACGGTAAAAACTTTATATCCGCCAGCCATTCAACTTTTTTCTCTATGGAAAATGGTTGCGGCTCATACTTACCGATCGGATAACGAAGATCAACTGTCGCTGAAGACATAGTGTATTATTTAATGATCGTGGTTGATATTATCTTTCGATGCTGATAAGTTCTACCTCGAACAACAAGGTGGCACCACCAGGAATCCCGGCACCCGCTCCCCTATCGCCATACGCAAGGTCAGATGGTATCCATATCTTCCAATGACTCCCTTCTTTCATTAACGGTATTACTTCCTGCCAGCCTTTTATTAAGGAACGTAGAGGCGCGCTGAATGGTTGGTTTCTCTTGAAAGAACTATCGAACTCCTTACCATCGAGCAATGCTCCCCTGTAATGTGCCTTCACCGTATCGCTCGCGAGGGGCTGGGCTCCACTCCCTTCCTTGACAACCTGGTATTGAATTCCGGATGGCAGTTCTATTACTCCATCCAATGTCTTGTTAGCCTTCATAAATTCAATTCCCACGTCTTTCTGTGCCTTGATCTTGTCGTTCATAAAATCTTTTAATTTGTTTTGAATGCTCATAGTAAAATTTATTCTTCACGCAATGAATGTCCTGTCAGCTTGATAAACACATCTTCGAGGTTTGCCTTTTTCACCTCCCTCGGCCGTTCGAATCCCGTAGCCAACAATTTATCAATCATCTGGTCCGGCGAATCGAGTGCGACGATCTTTCCCGAGTCGATGATCGCCACCCTGTCACAGAGATATTCCGCCTCGTCCATGTAATGTGTAGTGATGATGACCGTTGTGCCACGAGCACGGATATTTTTCACGAGTTCCCAAAGGCTTCTTCTCGCCTGCGGATCCAATCCCGTAGTGGGCTCATCGAGGAAAATGATCCTCGGCTCATTAATGAGTGTGGTCGCCACAGAAAACCGTTGCTTCTGTCCTCCACTCAGATCCTTGAACTTCGCTTTTGCCTTGTCGCGGAGATTCACCATGTCCAGCAACCCCATCGGCTCTACTTTCCTGTTATACAATCCGCAAAACAACTCGACGAGTTGTACGAGATTGAGACCAGGGTAATACCCGCTGCTCTGCAATTGCACGCCGATGACTTTCTTGATTTCGTTGGGTGACTTATCGAGGTCGAGGCCATCTACGATCACCTCACCACTCGTCTTCTCGCGAAGCGTCTCGATTATTTCGAGTGTGGTTGACTTTCCCGCTCCATTCGGACCGAGTAGACCGAATATCTCACCCTCCATGACATCGAAGGAAATCCCTTTGACCGCCTGGAATTGACCATAATTTTTGACGAGATTTCTGACCGAGATTATTTTCTTTGCTTCCATGCAGGAGCAATTTACTGCAAAACCATTTGCGAGGATGGGAATTTTAGTTGACGAAGACCTGCGTGTAATAAATTCTACCCTGTCTGTCAGTCGCCGTGCCTACGCCGATATATTTGAATTTTCCCAGGAGGTTGCTGCGATGTCCAGCGGAATTCTTCCACATAGTCACGACTTCCTTTCCAGTTGTTGGACCGTAAGCTACATTCTCAGCAAAACTTATGAAGTCATCGACCTTCCGCCTTGCCTCACTAAAACGCTTGTTGAATCCACCATGTCCGAACGCTACACGCCCTTTCGCCATGTCCTCACTATGTTTCTGCGCTATTTTGTTGAGGTCTTCGCGATCTGTTAAGGGAGGCATACCCTTGGACTTCCTGAATTGGTTGGTGTGCTTGACTACGTCAGAAATTAGCGGACTATCATTTGCCGGGGAAAAAGATACGATACCAAAAAAGAGGAATAAACTGAAGTAGATAGCTTTCATTGGAAACTGGAGAATTTTCAGCTATCACGCAACATCCATACCCATCTGATTCTGGCAACCCACGTGGCCCCGTATTTTTTGTTAAAAAAATTAGAGCGACAACTCCATCTTAACGTCTGCCGTTTCGAAGGGCGAATCGTGCACTTCCACGTGCCTGAACCCATATTTTTCATACAAGCCAATGGCAGTTTGCAATTGGTGATTGGAGAAAAGCGATAGTTTCTTCGCCCCGATTTCCTTTGCTTTTTCCAGGCATTTTTCAATTAACAATTTGCTAATGCCTCTCCCTCGATACGGTTCGCTCACCCCCATCTTCGCCAATTCATACTCGCCCTCACGCTCTTTCATCAAACCCGCGGAACCAACAATCTCGCCGTCGACCTCAGCCATCCAGAGGAAACCTCCACGGTCGAGAATTGTTCCCTTGGGATCATCCAACACCATCAAATCATGACTCTCGGTGAGGTGATAATGTTCCAGCCACTCCAGGTTCAACTTCCTGAAAGTCTCATGATGTTCGGCTCGATATGGGATGATCTTAATGTTCATTGCAAATTGCTTCATTCAAAAATACAAGAAAAAGTTCACGCATTGGTTTCACGCAAAGACGCAAAGGGCCACCCGCGACCGCGTCATTTCGAGGGACCCATTGTGACTTCAATCGCAACGGAAATTCGAAGTCCCCGAAGCAATCCCGTCGATTGCTTATGCTGGGAGGGGATTGCTTCGGCCGGGAAGTCTCGCGTAGGCCGCAGGTGAACTACGGCCTCGCAATGACGCGGTCGCGGGTGGCGCTTCGCGCCTCTGCCTGAAAAAGAATCTCTTTGCGTCTTTGCGAATCTTTGCGTCTTTGCGTGAAATATAGTGCGTGAAACCTTTCAATATTGAAACACCTTCCCGCCAGCCATCACCTCTTGCCTCGCCGTATCGAACGTGACCTTCTCACCCGTTCTCGCCGCCGCATTAGTCATGATGGTGGCAATGGAATGATAGTAACCAGCCTCTACTGGCGCATTGGGTTGCTTTCTCGAACGGATACATTCCATCCAGTTGCGCATGTGATTTGAAGTGAGCCGGTCTGCTCCGGTGTTAGCTGAGGCTACTGCTGCCACAGACACATCCGCTAATGCTGTTTCCGGCAAGAGATTTGGCTTCATGTTCATCGCGGTTGCATGGTTCTCGCGCAGACCGCCTTTCGGAGAAACAGTATTTGTAATGAGATTCAACTCTCCGCCATTTGAGTAATAAATTTCCGCTGGCTTCTCATCGCCATTATGCATGCGGGAGGAAAACGTGACCTGGAAGCCGGAGGCCTTGTCGTTATCGGGACCATAGTCAAATACAGCAGTCGTAGTGTCCCAGTTGCGACGACCATCCTTCCATTTGTAAATGCCACCATTGGCTACTACGCTGCGTGGATGTTTGAGACCAGTGAACCAATGAACAGTGTCGATCTGGTGACTCATCCATTGACCCGGCATGCCTGAAGAATAGGGCCAGAACAAACGATACTCGAGATACTTACGTGCATCCCATGGTTCGAACGGGCGATTGAGCAGGAAGCGTTTCCAGTCAGTATCCTGTTCCTTACACATCGCAACTAGCGCCGGTCTTCTCCACCTACCCGGTTGGTTAACGTTCCAGGTGAGTTCCACCATGGTGATGTCGCCAAACTTTCCAGTCTGAATATATTCGGCGGCAGCCGTGTAGTTGCCACCGCTCCTTCGTTGCGAACCTATTTGCACGATACGATCTGACGCTTTTATGGCTTTTAGCGCTGCACGGTTGTCTGCCATCGTCTCTGCAAATGGTTTCTCTACGTATGCATCGCAGCCTGCCTTGACGGCTTCGATTGCGTGCAACGCGTGCTGGAAGTCGGCAGTGCTGATGAACACTGCATCGAGATCTTTGAGTTTATATAACTCGTCATTGTTCACGCAAGGGATTATATCGTGACCCATTTTTCCCTTGAGATATGCCTGTCCCTCTTCACGCCTGTGCTTCCAGATGTCAGAGACCGCTACGATATCGAAGTTGAGTTCCTTATGATGATTCATGAAAGAAGGAAGCAATGCCTGGTGAAACCGGTCAGAGAATCCAACTACACCCAATCTCACACGGTCATTCGCGCCGATGATGTTGGCGTAACTCTTCGCACTGAATCCAAGTGCAGTAGCATAAACAGCGGCGGATGCCTTGGCGGATTGTTTGAGGAAGAAGCGACGAGATACTGGCATATGAATGTTTTTAGAGCTAAGACGGAAAGACCGAAAGTCCGAAAGTCCGGAAGACCTGCATTTATATTGTGATGTCAATAATGTTTTGACCCAGTCCCACTAAACGCTTTTGTAAGCCGGGCGAATCTCCCTACAACGGACAGCCATTCACTACTCACAATTCACTACTCACCACTCACAGTTCCCGAATTTTCACACTCCTAAACCGCACCTCATTCCCATGATCCTGCAATAGGATATGCCCCGCGTCTGCCTCACCGAAGCCCGGCCATATTTTGTACTTGCTGATTTCAACGAGTTCGCGAAACGCCGCAGACCCTCGTTGGTATTCCAGCACCTTGATCCCATTAAGATAATGCTCGACGTGGTTGTTGGGATAGACTACAATGCGTCCACGATTCCAGTTGCCCGGCTGATTGATAAATCTCGTTTGTTTCACCGCGGGTATCAGGTCGTAAAGCGAGGCCATCGTGCGATTTCCGTTCCTTCCCATCTTGGCGTCTGGATGAAGGGTATCATCCAACACCTGGTACTCGAGCCCAATCGCTGAGCCCTCGTTATTTTCCTTCAATGTTACAAAGTATTTTACACCGCTATTAGCACCAGGTGTTAGATTGAAATCGAACGTGAGATCGAAAGCCTTGTACTTCTTTATTGTCACGATGTCACCACCATTCGTAGATTCCTTTCCTTCTGACGATTGGACAATGAGTTCACCATTTCGGATTGACCAGCCCTGCGCAGGGAATGTTTGCTTGTGGGCACCCCGCCATCCTTTATTCGTCTTGCCGTCGAACAACAACTTCCAGCCATTCTTCTTCTCCTGCTCTGACACGTTATTGAAAAGCGTGTTCACAATGAAAATTTCGTTGGGAAAAGGAGTCAATTCAATATTGGTTGTCTTGATCCGGATATTCCGCCAATGGATTTTCTTACCCGCCAGGGAATCTTTAGTGATATTATGCACCTGCAGCGCGATGAAGCCAGGCGTGGTGGCAGAATCTATAAGGTGGCTCGCCGGCACCCCATTTAACCAGGTTCGGACGATGTTTCCCTTGCATTCGATCCTTATCTTATTATATCCTTCGAGAATGAAGGCCTTCCTGGCCGACTGGTTCAATGTCATGGGATAGAGCCACATTCTTCGAGATTCATCATAAATGCCACCGCTCCATCTACGGGATGATCCTTCGACCTCGAATTGGTAGCCGTAGACCTTGCCCGTCTTGTAATCCATAGCGCTGCGGAACTGCACCCCGGAATTAATAGTACTGTCTTCAATCCTGGCCTCCAGCTCGAGTATAAAATCCTTATATGACCTATCGGTTACGAGGAAACTGTTGACCTTTCCCACCACAGCAGTACCCACGATCTCCCCATTTATTACTTCGTACGGGGCGGTACCTGCGATCTGCTTCCAGCCATTTAGGGTCTTTCCGTCAAATAGGCTCTTCCAACTATTGTATTTCTGCGTGTGAGCGAATAGAACCAATAGTAAGCAGGATAGGAATGTAAAAATGCTTTTTAGCTTCATGCAAGGCGGGTATTAAATCGTTTGAGCACTAAAGATAGGGGAACCGGCAGAGGCTAAATTACGCCCTATTGCCTGTATGCTATGTTATTTGAGTAGGCCTTTTTGTAGAAAAATAGGGCCATATTAAGAAGGCCTGATATTTGTTCTGCTTTGATTGCTTTTGGCCTCCACCCCTGCATCCGTTTTACGGCAGGAATAAAAATAGTACCTTAAATGTGCCTGTTTGGACAGGGAGGGCCATCTTAATATTAAATATCAACAATGAGAGTGCTCCGTTTATTCTGCCTCAGCTTACTAATACCCGCTGCGGATTGTTTTTCACAGGAAAACAAAGATTCGATCTCTGTAGCCGCAAATCCAAAGTTTAAAGTCAGTGGTGGTCGCACCTTTTGGATGGGCGCCAACTACCGTAAGGAGTGGAAGACCCCAGTCAGAGTCCCGATCATCAATTTATCTACTGAGAAAGGTGGGTTAACTCCCGTGAAACTCGGCGGCGGCAAGCAAACCAAGTCCCTCCGCGTGGAAGATGCTTCCGGACGGGAATACAATTTCCGTTCAGTTCAAAAGTATGTTACCACGAAGACATTGCCGGCCGACCTGCAGAGTGAAGCGGCCGTGGACATTGTCGCCGATGGAATCTCCGCCTCCTATCCCTTTGCCGCCTTGTCGATACCAATACTCGCTGAGGCAGCGGGCGTGCCTTATCTCAAGGCAAGGCTCGTTTACATTCCGGATGATCCGAAGTTGGGTGAACACCAGAAAGATTTCGGAAACATGCTCGCCTACTTCGAGGAGAAACTCCCTGAAGGAATAAAGAAGGGATACGATAGCGAAGATGTGCTGAAAGCAATGAAATCGGACAATGATGTTACGATAGATCAACCCGCTCTTCTGCGCGCAAGGATACTTGATATGTTCGTGATGGACCTCGACAGGCACGAAGGACAATGGGAATGGGGCGTACGTGACCTGGGAAAAGGCAAACAATTCTTTGCGATACCCAAGGACCGCGACCAGGCATTTTATATCAACCAGGGTGTATTGCCACACATAGCTCAGTGGCCATGGTTGGTACCGCAACTCGAAGGTTTCAAAGCAAAGGCAAAGAATATTGAACGGTTCAATTTCGCAGCACGCAATTTTGATCGTTATGGCTTAAATGAATTAACGGAAAAAGACTGGCAGGCTGCTGTAGGTGAATTTCTTCCAAAAATGACCGATGCCATCATCGAAGCGGCGATCGCAGCACAGCCACCGGAAATCAGGCCTATCTCGGGTGACAAAATCATAAGCAAACTGAAGGAAAGAAGAAATCACCTCGCTGGCGAAGTGATGGAGTATTACCGCTTCCTGGCAGAAACGGTAGAGATCACTGCGTCAAACAAAAAGGAAGTGCTTGAAATCACTCGTTCGGAGGATGGAGCTACGCTGGTTCAGATCTTCAAGATGGGGGATGATGGGCAGAAGTCGGACAAAGTTTATGAACGCAATTTCGATCCTGCACACACAAAAGAATTGAGAATATATGGTTTTGGAGGCGATGACAAATTCCTGGTCAATGGTAGTAGCGACAAGATCAAGTTGAGGATGATCGGTGGTGAAGGAGATGATAATTTCGAAAATACGGCCTCATCAGGTAAAGGCGGCCTTGTGTATGATGAGAAGAAAGGAAACAATAAGTTGACCGGCAGTTTCCAAAACCGGATGTCGAATGACACTATTGTCAACAAATATGATCCTGTTGGTTTTAAATACAACCAGATCATCCCGTTCATCTCGGCTGGATTCAATATCGACGATGGAGTTTACCTCGGCGGCTACCTGAAACTTATCAGGCACGGTTTCCGTAAGGAGCCATATAAGAATAGCCATACTCTTACACTGAACCATGCATTGGCCACAAAGGCATTCAATGTCAGGTACAACGCTGAATTCATTGGCACATTCGGACGGATGTCTGACCTCTTATTTGAGGCAGATATCAAATCACCGCATATCACGAACTTCTTTGGCTATGGTACGGAGACGATCTATGATAAATCAAAGCCAGGCAGGTTCAGGTATTACCGCGCGCGCTATCGCCTGGGCGATATCTCGTTATTGCTTCGCAAGAATTTTTCACAGAAAGTGATCATGACACTCGGCCCAGTATTCCAGTTTTACAATATGGATTCGACCGATAAGTTCAACAAAGGTCGATTTATCGTGGAGACTGGCGAGAATGGTCTCAACCCAATGACCGCTTTTTCCAAGCAGTCTTATTTCGGTGGTCGATTCAACCTGACTGCAGATACCCGTGACAACAGGATACTTCCTGCTAAAGGAATTTTATGGCAGACGACGGTGAGATATCTGTCTGGTCTGAACGATGCGAGTTACGAGGTGACCCAGTTGAATTCCGACTTTACCTTTCACTTCAATCTCTTCAATAAACATTTGATAATTGCCGATCGATTCGGTGGTGGTCATAACTTTGGTGACTTCGAATTCTACCAGGCGCAATACCTGGGAAGCGAAGACAATCTCCGCGGATACAGGAAGAACAGGTTTGCGGGTAGGTCCAAGTTCTATAACAATGTCGAAGCCCGATTGAAGCTTGCGAATTTCAAAACTTATCTCTTTCCGGGATCGCTCGGCATCCTTGGATTCTATGATGCCGGCAGGATCTGGATAGACGACGATGATTCGGATCAATGGGTGAGCGGCTTCGGAGGCGGTCTGTGGATCTCTCCGTTACGTAGGATGGTCCTGACGATTACATATGCAGTTTCGAAGGAAGATAAGCTTCCACTAATTGGACTTGGTTGGAAATTCTAAGTTTTTTGAACCACATAGGAGACACACAGAGCACATAGAGTTTCACATAGGTGTTTTATTCTTTAATACTATTTCTTCAAAATTCTATGTGAAACGCTATGTGCTCTATGTGGCTATGTGGTTCAAAAATCGACCTACATACGTTCTCTCCTCACCAGCTCACTCGTTAAAATTCTGTGATAGTCATCTCTGACCATTCACTAAACGAAACCATGGCAGTTAATTTGTCTACAGAATCACAAAAAAGAACATGATGGAAGATCATACTGTTCCGGCTAGCGTCAGGACAGTCTATGTACTTGATTCCGGTGAGCTGATTTATTCGAGGGAGGACTACGAGAAAATCAGGGAGCGGTTCGCATGGGTCGATCAGCATTTCGTTCTCTCCGAACTTCTACGTCTTCGCCGGCTTACGGATAATGGAAAGCAAAGCCTGATCGCGATCTATGAGACTGGGCGTGTGATCAAACCCTTTCTCAATATCGATCACAATTTTCATCAGGCAGATCTTGTTTCGCCTTCCCGCGTAGCTGAATGATATATCGCCGACTAATTACCTATACATTTGCTGCACTAATGACCGACGACTTCGACATACCCGTCACCTGGAAAGGTGAATCTCTACTTTTTCCCGCACGCCTCCTGCAGTATGGATACAGCTATAAGATAGAAGTGGAATTACAAGGTGAAAAATACCTTTTCGAACCCGATGAGGACAGGAACTGGCGTGCATTGGTTCCCTTCGAAGAGGCCCACAAAGCGAGGAACATCCAGCCCGCCCTCCTCGAGGCCGTCGCGCACTCCCTCGGAGAAATTCTCAAATAATAAGCCTCAGGTTTCACGCAAAGACGCAAAGATTCGCAAAGGCGCAAAGAGTGTATTGTGAATGTCAAAGCCTGTCCTAAACTTCCATTGTGTAGGTTAGTCATCCGCTAAAGAACATTCTTTGCGTCTTTGCGTCTTTGCGAATCTTTGCGCCTTTGCGTGAAACCAAAGGATCGCGTGAAACCTTCATCCTCAACATCTAAAACTATTAGTTCTAGTTTGCTAAATATTTTAGTAACGTTGCAGGACGATGTACCTCAACTGCAAGACATATTTCAGCTTTCGATACGGCACTTTCTCCACGCGTGAACTGGTTGACACCGCCCTTTCCAAGGGAGTAACAGCGATGGCCCTCACTAACATCAACTCTACCTGCGACATCTGGGATTTTGTAAAATATTGTAGAGAAGCCGTGATCAAGCCAATCGTAGGTTGTGAAATCTGGAACGGCGACAAATTTTTATACATCCTCCTGGCCGCAAACAATACTGGACTCGAATGGATAAACAGATTCCTTTCTTCTCACCTTCTGACGAAAAAGGACTTCCCTGCTCCGGGTGATGATTGTATCTTCTTCGACAATAGCTGGGATGGATTTGTCATTTACCCTCCCGGCGTTCGCCATCCCCGCGAGCTCATGCATAACGAGCGAATCGGCATCTTTCCATGGGAGGTCAATAAATTATTCCGTTCTGATTGGATGGCGTATGAAGAGAAGTACGTAATTCGACAACCGGTCACGTTTCAAAACAAGACATTCTATTCACTGCATCGGCTGCTGCGAGCGATCGATAAGAATATGCTCCTGTCGAAGTTGCCGCCAGAAATGCAGGCAAAGCCTGGCGAAACCTTCCCCTCCCCTGCTGCTATCCTTGAGCAGTTTACCGGATATCCGGCCATCGTCACAAATACCTATCGTCTCATCGATAGTTGCAACATCCAGATGAACTTCGAGGAGGATAAGAATCGCAAGGCCTTTAGCGGTTCGCTCGACGACGACAGGATACTGTTGGAGAAGTTGGCGACTGACGGTTTGCATTCACGATTTGGCAGGAAGAACAAGCTCGCAGTCGAACGGCTGAAAAAAGAATTGCAGATCATTGCGGATATGGGTTTCAATTCATACTTCCTCATCAACTGGGACATCATTCGCTATGCACAGTCTCGCGGTTTTTATTACGTCGGTCGCGGCAGCGGTGCTAATTCGATCGTTGCGTATTGTCTTCGCATCACCGATGTCGATCCAATCGAACTCAATCTCTACTTCGAGCGATTCCTCAATCCGGAAAGAACATCACCGCCGGATTTCGACATCGACTTCTCACATACCGACCGTGATGAGGTGATCGATTATATCTTCAAGCGTTATGGGAAAAATCATGTGGCGCTGCTTGGCGCCTACCAGACTTTTCAACAGGATGCCATTGTTCGCAAGCTTGGAAGGGTGTTCGGCATACCCGACGAGGAAATCAAGGAACTGCAGCGAACCAACCGTGCGCAGGACCAATTGCAGAAGCTGGTCTTACAATACGGAAGACTGATGCAGAACTTCCCCGATGTTTTATCCATACATTCCTGCGGCATGCTGATCTCTGAGGAGCCGATCTATCGCTATGCTACTCTTTTCATGCCGCCGAAAAATTTTCCTACCGCGCAGATGGACATGTTCGTAGCCGAGGCAATCGGCATGAACAAATTCGATATCCTTAGTCAACGTGGATTGGGACACATACGCGAGAGCCTGCGGTTGGTTAAAGAAAATCGCGGGATCGAAATCAATATTCACGATTTCGAAAAATTCCGCAATGATCCTGCCGTGCGGACGCAGATACGTGAAGCAAACACTATCGGGTGTTTCTATATCGAGTCACCGGCGATGCGCCAACTCCTTAAGAAGCTGCGATGCGATGACTACCTGACACTCGTTGCCGCCTCGTCTATCATCAGGCCTGGTGTGGCACAGTCTGGCATGCTTCGCGAGTATATTTTTCGCTATCATCATCGTGACCAGGTGAAGTACCTGCATCCATTATTTGAAACGCATTTGTCTGAAACGTTCGGGGTGATGGTGTTCCAGGAAGACGTGATCAAGATTGCGCACTACTTCGCGGGACTGTCACTCGGCGAGGCGGATATACTTCGTCGGGCCATGAGTGGTAAGTACCGCTCGCACAACCAGTTTCAGTTGATCAAGGAGAAATTCTTTCACAACTGCAAGATCATGGGTCATGCTGATGCTCTTGCAGTGGAAGTGTGGAGACAGATGGAGAGTTTCGCCGGCTATTCTTTTAACAAGGCACACTCGGCGAGTTTTGCCGTAGAGAGTTATATGAGCCTGTACCTGAAGACCTATTTTCCGAAGGAGTTTATGGTCGCGGTGATCAATAATTTCGGTGGTTTCTATTCGACGGAATTGTATTTCCTGGAACTACTCAAGACCGGAGGCGAAATAAAAGCGCCTTGTGTCAACGAGAGTGAACTATATACCAGTATCCGGGGCATCGAGGTGTTCGTCGGCCTGATCCATATAAAGGGGTTGCAGGCGAAGCTATCCGATAAAATTTTAGAGGAAAGAAACGAAAATGGCTCTTACCTCGGTCTGCAGGACTTCATCGAGCGAACGAAGACCGGGTTGGAGCAATTGAATACTCTCGTCAGTATTGGCGCATTTCGTTTTACCGGAAAGTCGAAGAAGCAATTGCTGTGGGAAGCTAATTTTTTGCAGAAAAAAAACCAGCCGCAGTTGCACGGTTCTCCTGCATTGTTCAAAGAACAGCCACTTGACTTCCATCTTCCCCAATTAGCTGATGAACCGTTGGACGATTTGTACGATGAGATTGAAATACTCGGCTTCAGCCTATCGAACCCGTTCGGCCTCGTGGAGGATGATCCGGGGAAATATGTGTCGTCTCGTGAAATGCAGCGTCACGTAGGAAAGGTAATTACCGTGCTGGTCTACTTCATCTCGCGCAAACATGTAATCACGAAGACAAATGCGGAGATGTTTTTTGGCACATTCGTCGACCGCGATCTCGATTGGATCGACACCGTTCATTTTCCCGATGTCGCCAAAAGCTATCCGCTGCACGAGAGTGGTTTTTACCGGGTGACAGGCAAAGTGGCGGAAGATTTTCGCGCGTGCAGCCTGGAAGTTCATAAGTTGGAGCAGGTGGGGTATAAACAACGTCGCTATGCTAACCTATAGTAACCGTCATATCACTCACCTCGACCTCGATACGTTTTTCGTATCGGTGGAACAGTTACGCAATCCAAGGCTTCTCGGAAAGCCGGTATTGATTGGAGGGAGCAACGACCGTGGAGTAGTGGCGAGTTGTAGTTATGAGGCGCGGAGATTCGGCATACATAGCGCTATGCCGATGCATGCCGCACTCCGGCTGTGCCGTCACGCCATTGTATTAAAAAGCGATTTCGATGCCTACAGTAAGTACTCGACACTCGTCACCGATGTGATCCGCGATTCCGTTCCCCTATTCGAGAAGGCAAGCATCGATGAGTTCTATGTGGACCTGACGGGGATGGATCGTTATCATGGGTGTCGTCTCTTCAGTGATGAATTGAAAGCGAAGGTCACCAAAGAAAGCGGGCTGCCCGTGTCATACGGTCTTGCAAGCAACAAACTCATCAGCAAGGTGGCCACTAATGAAATAAAGCCGGATGGTCAACTCGAGATTCCCTTTGGAAACGAAAAAAGGTTTCTTGCTCCCCTTAGCATCATGAAGATTCCAGGCATCGGTAAGGAGACGGGTTACAAACTATTGAAGATGGGTGTTGAGACCGTAAAGGTATTGAGCGAGATCCCGGTGGAGCTGATGCAAAACTTACTGGGAAAAAATGGCGCCGAACTCTGGCGGCGGGCGAATGGGATCGACGACTCGCCAGTGATCCCCTACCAGGAACAGAAGTCGATCTCGACGGAACGCACGTTCCAACACGATACCACCGATATGAATTTTCTCAATAGCGAGCTGGTGAAGATGACCGAGAAGATCGCGTTTCAATTGCGGCAGCAAAACAGGCTGACGGGCTGTATCGCGGTCAAGTTGAAATACTCGGATCACGAGCCGCACAGCATACAGCGAACCATCCCTTACACGAACGCAGACGATGTGCTTTTTAGAATCGCCCGAGACTTGTTAGTCATCCTCTACCAGCGTCGAATGCTGATAAGAATGCTGGGAATCAGGTTCACCCATTTGATACCAGGCACCTACCAGATCGATCTCTTCAATGACAGCCAGGAGATGATCCAGCTTTATCAGTCGATCGATTCGATAAAGAAGAGGTTTGGGGAAGGAGCGCTTGTAAGGGCTAGATCGATACTGTGACGGGGTTGGCGAGTGGCTAGTAGCTAGTAGCTAGTGGCTAGTGGCTAGTGGGGCTTAGGTCGATTAGTCTTTCAATTGCTGATGGAATTGTTAATTGGAAATCGGTTTCGTCGGAAATGAGTTGTAACTACAACTTCAAACGACCTAATCCCCACTAGCCCCTAGCTACTACCCACTCGCCAACCCCACTAGCTACTACCCACTCGCCAACCCCACTAGCCACTACCCACTCGCCAACCCCACTAGCCACTACCTACTCGCCACTCGCCTACAGATCGAGCGCAATCGCCGGCAAATCCTCATACTCGAACGGTCGTGTGGGTTCGATCGTTTCCCGAAAGTCTTTGGCGATGGTGCATGCTTGCATTTTGTTGGAAGGATACTGGCTGCGCGCGATTTCCCTTATTCGCGGTTCATCGAGTTCGCCGAATAGCCATTCATATGCTAAATCCTCATCGAGTATAGTTGGCATTCGCTTCTTGCTGTTGTGTATCTGTTCCATTACCGCGTTCGCGGCAGTGGTGACGATCGCGAAGCTTTCTACATATTCCCCGCTTACCTTATCGGTCCATGGCTGCCATACGCCAGCCATGAAGAAATATTCACGGTCCTTGACGGTAATGTAGTAGGGAAACTTGTTCGGTGTCTTCAACGGCTGTCCTGTGCGCTTATTCAGCGGATACACATGTCGCCATTCGAAAAATCCTGTAGATAGGATGAGACACCTTCGATGAAGTGCTGCTTCGCGATAGATCTTTGCTGGCGCCAGCAGTTCCTCCGATACCGCGTTGAGCGTGGTGATCGGCGGACGGAAGGCTCCATTCGAATCCTTGTAACCATATCGCATCTTCGTCAAATCTTCCCGGTTCCTGAGATAGGGAGGTATGAAGCCCCACTCCATTTGTACGATCTCGAAGTCTTCCTCGCCGGGGATGCGTTTGAGCACGGCATTGCTGCTATAGTCGAACCCTACCTGGAGTTCGCGACCGAGGAAGTCATACTGTGCCACCGCCTTTTCGAGCTGCTTCAACCGGATGTATTCTGCCCGGGCCACCTTCTGTCCATTGTAATAACACATGCTAGGTTCTTGATTTAAAATGAGCCGATATCAACTTCCCGATCTCCTCGGCTTCTCGCTGCCTTCCTTCGGGAATGGAAGTCCAGAAGCGACTTTCATTAGCATTGACGGCACGATGCAGCACCAGTGGAGGACGGTTGTTGCTGAATTGCACCCTAAAGATCACCTGCCCTCCAACAGAATGTTGCTGGACTGAAGCCTTGCTTTCGCCGAGATTAATTTCAAAATTGGTTGGAGATTTCTCCATCAGGCCAAAATTACGAAGATGGGTACAACGTTTAACGTTTAAGGTTTAACGTTTAACGTTCTTAAGCTGACGTTGCCATACGTATTAGGGCACATCGCTATAGCATAGTCAATGATTAGTGACCTCCTGGTTAGTGTCGACATTCAGGAGCTGTCGAAAGAAAAAGGAGTATTGCGCTGTAAGAACGTTAAACCCTTAAACGTTAAACGTTAAACGTCGTCTGCCCTGCGAGTACAACAGAAGTTTCCAACTGCCTTCGGGGAATATTCCAATACTTCATTAAGAGCCTGGTCTTTTCTGTTTCCGAGACTTCGCGGAATCCATGCTTCTGGTAAAACTTTATTGCCCAAGTGGCGTCGGCCCATGTGCCGATCAGGATGGGAGTAATTGCACCTGAGGTCAGATGAGAGAGTAACATGCCTCCAATTCCTTTGTTTCTATGAGCCGAGCGCACATAAGCGTGACGAATCAACGTAACCTCGCCCTTATCCTGGATGCCCATGACGCCGATCATTTCATCTTTTTCATGATAACCCCAAAACTGGACACCTTCATCAACCTGGCTCTTTAACTCTTCCTCTGACATGTATGGGTCATGCCACCTATCCGGAGGAATGATGCCCTTATACGCGGATGCGCCATCGTTGATGATCTCCCAAATCTGTCGGAAATCCTTATCGTCACATTTCCGTATCATAGCTGACTACTTTTTTGTTTCTCGCAAAGACGCCAAGATTCGCAAAGCCGCAAAGAATCTCGGATATCAGCCCTTGCGGCTTTGCGAGCCCTTGCGGCTTTGCGAGCCTTTGCGACTTTGCGAGAAACAAAAAGCATTTTATAAGGAATACTGTCTGATCTTGAAATTCTCTACCTTATTCGACCTCTCAATTATCTGTGTGAATATTTTATCTTTATTATACATCCTTAAAAACAGCTTCACTTCGTATTCATCCAGGTTTTCATCACAAAACGCAACGGCTAATTTGGGTGCGATCTCAAGGATCTTCAGTTCACGGAGGAAAGAAAGTATGTTACGCTTCTCTTCCAATTTGGTGACAGCCGTTAGGGGAATAGACGATCGTTGTCCGAATAGGTTACTATACTCGATCGAACTATCGGTTAGAATGGCAGTGTACCGATTAGCGAATAATTCGAACGTGTAATAAAATAACAGTCCTGAAAAAAGAGGGAAAACAAACTGGAATGGATGATTACCCGACATCGTCCGTATGAGCTCAAAGACATAGGGGAGGAAAATGAGCACATATTTGAAATGTCTATACCCTATCGATAATGCCTGTTTCCTGAATAGGAAGTACAACACCACCGCGAAAGCGATGGCAATAATTACGAATGTGGTTATCACCCTTGTATCCGTTTCGTATCCTAGCCAGGATTGCACAAGTACACTCGTAACATTGAAGCTGAAAAAGGCAGCGGAAACAAATAACATCAGAATGGGCAGTACGTAGGTGAGCTTGCTGGTGATTCTCATAAGATGATAAGTAAGTTTGGTGTGTGGCCGTCGTACTTATTGTCGTACCGTCGGCTGGCAGCTAATCTAATAAATAAAAGGAATTTTCTGAAATGGTGTAAGGATCTTTGGGCTTTTAAAATTAAAACGGCATAGGGAATTGATCTCCTATCCAATACGCAGGAGTATTCGCATTAATTAGTCAGGCCGGTCACCACTTTTTAAAGTCCTTGATTGGTGGCCCGACACGCTTAATTCCATGGGCCTCCCTGAACTTGTCTTGCTGTTCTTCCGTCATGTTCTTGGTCACGCCCTCGCTGATCTTCCTGAAAAACTCTTCCATCTTACCCGCAGGCTGAAACATCATCAATAGTTTACCCTCGCCTTCGCCAACCTTGGCAAAACTATGAGGCACCATACGTGGCCCAAATACACTGTCGCCTGCCTTAGCATCAAAAAGGTTGTCTCCGATCCGAACGATGAATTGACCTTGCAAGACGTACCACCATTCATCCTGTTCCAGGTGAACATGATGAGATGGTCCGCCCTCCTTTATACGGGTAGACTCATAGACGTACAAGTCCCCGTCTGTATCCGCCGAAGCGATTTTAGTATAGAAAGTATCGCCTTCAAACAAACTGATCTTTTTGTCATGCCGGTCTTTCCCTGAACCGACCATGAATCCAGCTCTTTCCCGAAATCGCTTGATGGATTTTGCCGAAACATTAAAAGGCAATGCTGCGATAGCTCCAACGGAAAGGACTGCTTTTAAGAACTTATTCCTCTTCATTTTTTGAAGGTTTTATTTATTAGTCACAAATAACATTAGCATGTCGTGCAACAAGCCGCCACAGCCCACTTATCTTCATCCAAATGTTAGTGTATCGTCTATTGATTGTTTTACCGGCATCAATAGAACTACCCTTCGGCACCACAATTTCCTTTCCCATTAGGATGGCAGTATTGTCGTGTATCTTGACTGCCTCGCAAATTCTCTGGAAGGAGGCATAGGTGAGAGCGCCGGTTCGGATCCTATTTGCCCGGTCAATCTCATTGAATGGATTTGTGACCATGAAATCCGGTGTCCAGTACTTGTCCATTTCTTTGAGATCCCCACTTAAAACGGCGGCAGCGTGCAGACTGTCGAGTTTTCTAACCTCCGCCTCAATTTCAGTTTTTTCCGACGTTGTCTGACTAGCGAGCTGCGTGCACATAGCTGTGAGCAGGAGTATGCACAGAAAGATTGATTTATTCATAGAATTAAATTAGGTCTATTTTTTTCATGACTATCTAAGTTTAGAAATAAATCAAGTAGGATCACTGACGGCCGGGGGATTACAAGAAATCACTACGCACGTTTGAATTCCCAGCGGCTTATCACAATACTTGCGAACTTCAAATCATCTTCTTTACCAATACAATTTGGCCCAAATGGTAATGCATATGCTCAATGATCCCATGAAGATTACGATAATAATTTCCATACTTGCTATCCGTAAAGTCTTCCCACAAACGACTCTCGGGAAGTTTTTCAACCTGTTGCGCAAACTCCTCCGCCTCTCGCCATACCCTTGCTAGAAACCCTTCCCAATCGTCCTGCGAATTTATCGGTGGATGTGCAAAGCTATCCGAGTCCTTGCCAACAAGTGGTCCACCACGCAGAACTTTAAGCACCACGCCCACATAATAATTTGAATGATACACTAAAGTCGCAATCGTATTCAGCGTGGACACTTGAGTAGTCGCTTGCACCCAGGTGACATCAGCCAATTGATCGCGGAGATTCGAGGAAGTCCAGTTTCCACCAAAATGCACCTCCCGGAAATGCTTTGCTATGTTTTGAGTTAATGTCAAGCGGATTCGTTAATTACTATCACCAGTGTTCCCATGTATTTCCATCTCTTCTTAAAATGCGTGACTACCATATTCTGCCACTCCTCCACCTAAAATAAATATTGCGAAAAGAGTTTCCAACTATTCCCAAAGATTTCTCGTGGCCAGGGTTATTTCACCTTTCTAAGCACCACGATCAACTTCAGAATCCGTGGACGATTTCGCTCTCCGTGTTTTCACCCTTAAACCTTCCGTGTTTTCACCCGATTGGAAAATCTCCCTCCATAAATATTACAACTTCAAAAAATTACCATTAACTTAATTTTCGATTTACCCCGTATCATAAACACTTTAATTCTGCAATGCAAGCCGCCGAATCAACCCGGCACGAGTATCGTGACTCAATAAAACAATTCCGTCCCTTCCGTCCAAATAATTCTAATCCACCCACCCAACAAGCCATTTCAACTTATGGTCTAGTAATGTAAAGTAGATGGATAAAAAGATGACCGAACTAAAGAACGTTAAACGTTAAACCTTTAAACGTTAAACGTCAAAAGACAACCACCATGTCAGAACCTTCGAAGGACCCCATCATCAACTGTCACACGCACACTTTCACGGGTGATAATGTTCCACCATTGCTCGCCAAGTCGCTTGTGCCCGCTCCACTGCATCTGATTGTCAATTTCCGATGGGTATTTAAGTTCTTTCGATGGTGGTATCGGAAAGGTCCTGGCAAGACTAAATACGGAGGATTGGCAAATGAAAAAGAGGAGCGAAAGTATAGCAGGAAAATGCTCATACGTCGGCATTGGCTTCTCAATCTCCTCATAACGATAATCGGCACGCATCTTACGCTGCAGGCAACCGACATAATACTTCATTGGGCCATTCCACGACCCGAAGAGGAAAAAGGCTGGCTCATCTCGGTATTGCAATGGGGTCATAGACTCCTTTCGAGACTTAATTTATTGCTCGAGGTACCGAGCTTCTGGTTAAAGCTTTTATTGATCCTCATCGTTCTGATATTTTTCAAGTCAGGCCGCAACTTCCTTTTCTTTCTTCTCAAAAATACCGTATCGGCTTTAAGCAAAATTCCGGGGAAGCAAACGCGCGAGCTATTCCTCCGCTATCTCACGATAGGTCGGTTCACATTTCATAGCGAACAGCATTTTACTCTCAGCGATCTGCAGGGTCAATATCCCGAAGGCTCAGGATTTGTCGTGCTACCAATGGACATGG
The DNA here is from genome assembly GCA_014379965.1 of Chitinophagaceae bacterium. GTDB lineage: Bacteria > Bacteroidota > Bacteroidia > Chitinophagales > Chitinophagaceae > VBAT01. Next base: position 3,171 of record JACMKU010000139.1, on the reverse strand, counting down.
AGTACATGGATGCAGGGAAGGTCAGTCAGCCGTACGAAAACCAGCTCGAAGATCTCGCGACCTTGAAAAAAAGAAATCATATTTACCCTTTCGTCTTTGTTGATCCTCGTAGAATGGCCGACAAAGGTTCTAGCTTCTTCGAGTACGATGTTGTCAATGGAAAGGTAGTGCTGAAGCCAGGCTGTTTCATCCAGAAATTCATCGAACAGAAAAAATTCAGCGGATTTAAGATCTACCCCGCCCTTGGCTATTATCCTTTCGATCCCCTCCTCCTTCCCCTTTGGAAATATGCGGAGCAAAACAAAATACCCATCCTCACTCATTGTGTGCGCGGACCGATGTTTTACCGAGGCTCTAAGAAAAAAGAATGGGATCATCACCCAATTTTTGAGCAGGTCATTCATGAAGGAAAGAATATCTCCACGCCAATACCCAACGGTAACGTTCCCGATCCGTGTGCGGATATGTATAAACCAGCTAACTATTCCGCCTTACTATTGCCACAAACGAAAAACAGCGAGTTCACCACCAACTTCACACATCCACTCAATTTCATCTGCCTGTTGAAACGACGTTTCCTCGCCAAGGCGGTGGACATCGCGTATAGTGCGGCAGCGGATGGATCGACAAAACAAAAGTTGATAGACCTCTTTGGATTAACCCCATCTCAAGGTGGACGGTCCGCCACCATATCAAACGGCCTGGACGACCTGAAGATCTGCATGGGACACTATGGCGGAGCAGATGAATGGCTAAGGTACTTCGAGAAGGATCGATATGATCACAGTGCGCAACTGTCAAGACATCCCGAATCAGGAATCGATTTTCTCTATACCACCGACACGAATAATCAAAAGACCTGTTCCTTCGGGAAACCCGAACAACTTTGGAAATACACGGATTGGTATTCGATTATCAGCAGCATGATTCTTCAGCACAGGAATGTTTATGCCGACATCAGTTACATTCTCCACAGTGATGCAGAAGTATTGCCCTTGCTCAAGCAAACAATGCGTAACCCAAAATTGCGTAGAAGAATTTTGTATGGCACCGACTTCTATGTAGTTCGCAACCACAAAAGCGACAGGAACATGCTTGCTGACATGATGGGCGGTTTGTCGGAAACGGATTTTGATCAGATAGCCAGGATTAATCCCAGGCACTTTCTTAATCTGTACAGGCTTTAGCGTTTAACGTTTAAGAGTTTAACGTTCTTAGGATCGAGGCTGTTTAATCGTACGGCTACAATGGTTAAATCCACAGCTATCGATACTGACTTAGGATTTGGTTACTTAAAAATAAAATTTCTCCCATATGGCACGACCACGATACCGCTGTTTAAGAGGCTATACAATTGATCCTGGCTTCTCAACAAAGCTCGACACGATGCTTATAAATGAATCGTTGTATAAACTAAAATGGGAAGACCTCAAGCCCGGTCCAATTGGGGAATACATCGAGGTCATCGATTTTGACCCCGTTAACTATTGTTTCTATGAACCAGTCGACCTCGATTCAAAAGAAGTTCTCGCAACCCACGGGCTCTCACCGAGCGAAGGGGATGCGCAATTCCACCAACAGTTTGTGTATGCCGTCATCATGCAGACTATCGAGAATTTTGAGAAGGCCTTAGGGCGAAAGATCATCTGGCGGTCTAACCTTACCTGGAAAAATGGCCGGGTGGATGAAACCCAGGAGTATGTTCAAAAGCTTCGCGTATACCCACATGCCATGATGGATTCAAATGCATTTTACACTTCGGAAAAAGTGGCGTTGTTGTTCGGCTACTTTCAGGCAGCGAATGAAATTCAGGGATCGAATTTCCCTGGCGGCGCAGTGTTTACTTGTCTTTCTCCCGATATCGTGGCCCACGAGACGAGCCACGCCATACTCGACAGTATGTATCCCAGGTATCTCGAGAATACCAACGAAGACGTACCCGCCTTTCATGAGGGATTTGCGGACATTGTCGCACTACTTCAGCGGTTCTCAAACACCAAACTTCTCGAACACCAGATCGAACAGACCCGTGGTAGGCTCGATGAATACAGCGTCATGGGAGAATTAGCTACGCAGTTTGGACAAGCATTGGAGACAGGAAGGGGCGCACTTCGAAGCGCCATCGGTTCACGTGACGAAAAAACCGGAAAGTGGAAGAAGATCGAACCGAACCCCGCCGCATACCAGAATACCATGGAGGCGCATGACAGGGGTGCAATATTAGTCGCTACCATTTTCGAAGCATTTATGCGTCTCTACAATTTCAGGGTGCAGGATCTGTTGCGAATAGCCACGCAGGGATCAGGCATCCTTCCGCAGGGATCTATTCATCCCGACCTGGTAAAAAGACTGGCGGCAGAGGCATCCGATATTTCATCGCACCTTCTTTCCATCTGCATAAGGGCATTGGACTATTGCCCTCCTTTCGATATCACCTTCGGTGACTATCTGCAGGCTCTGATCACGGCAGACACAGATCTAAGCCCCGAAGACAATAATGGGTATAGGGTGGCTCTTATAGACTCGTTCAGAGCATGGGGAATATTTCCCGCCAGGGTGAAAACGCTATCAGTGTATAGTCTTTGTTGGACTCAACCACAATTGTCGAAAAAGGAAGAGAAAGCAATGAACATGATGATGTCTCATATAAAAGAAGATGTGAGAGTCATCAGTCGATTGGTAAATAGAAAGGATATTGCCACGAAATATAAAGACGTACAACGAAAGCTGCACCAGTTTCTCGAGAACCCATCTTCCAAGGCCCCGAAAGAGTGGGCGGCTAACAGGATGACTCAAAAAGACTGGAATGGATACCTGGAGAAGATTGGGGTGGTAATACGGACCAAACCTTACGTCGTTTCCTTTGAGGATGAAAAGTTGGAATTTGCGCGAAACGATTTTGGCTTACGATAACCGTCACATCGCGCCGTTTTTGCGCGAACGCTATGGATCGCTCGATAAATTTAACGCGGCGTGGGAAGTTTCCTTCACCGATTTCTCGAAAGTCGCCGCGCCCGAATGGAGCGGCGAGCCGATTGACCAGCAAACTTACGTGCCTCTCGAAGACACGCGCTACCACGATTTGCTCGCGTTCCGCGAAGCGTATCGAACTAACCGATTCACGCCGTTTTTGCGCGGCACGCCCGCCGATTATTTGCGCCCGGCGACACT
>JACMKU010000138.1 GCA_014379965.1 Chitinophagaceae bacterium | reverse complement strand
TACTCAGGCCGGTTTCGACGTCACTATAGCTAATGGAGGCCTTTTTTTTCTGTTGCTCGAGGAAGGTGAGACTCTCATTGGTAGCGATCCGGTATAGCCAGGTATACAGTTGGCTGTCTTCACGGAAATTCTCCAGCCCTTTCCATACCCGTATCAGGACATTCTGCAACACATCATTTGCGTCATCATGATCCACTACCATGCGGCGGATATGCCAGTAGAGTTTCTCCTGGTATTTCTTAATAATGGTCGTATACGCCTTCTCCTTAGTAGCCGGGTTACGGTACTGAAGCAATAGTTCGTTATCACTGACAGAGGTTAGCGACATGGCTTGGGGCGTTTAACGTTTAAGGGTTTAACGTTTAACGTTCTTTAGATCGAACTTGCGATATTGCAATTGGCATAAAGATTTTAGAGGCATTTCAATTCTTAAATGATGAGTCTGCAATCAGAACGTTAAACGTTAAACCCTTAAACGTTAAACGCCAAAAGCCATTGCGTGAACCTTATCCTTTTCGCTTAATTACTTTTTCCGCTGCGGCCACGATATCACTTACATCCATTCCATATTTTTTCAAGAGTTCTTTCGGCGTCCCACTTTCCCCGAATGTATCTTTCGTTCCCACGAATTCAATTGGAATGGGAAAGTTCTTGGAGGCGCATTGAGCTATCGCGTCGCCGAGTCCACCGATGATGTTGTGTTCTTCCGCCGTTACTGCACACTTGGTCTTGCGAATAGAGGCGATCACAGCCTCTTCATCGAGTGGCTTAATTGTATGAATATTGATTACCTCTACACTTATTCCCTTTTCCTGCAGAGCAGCTCCCGCCTGTATTGCATTCCACACCAAATGCCCGCAGGCAAATATGCTTATGTCCGTTCCTTCGGAAAAATGCTGCGCCTTCCCAATAGTAAAGTCAGACTCTTTCGTAAAAATTGGCCACACTGGTCTGCCGAAACGTAGGTAAACAGGACCTTCATAATCCGCAATGGCCATGGTTGCCGCTTTCGTCTGGTTATAATCGCAAGGCACGATCACTGTCATACCGGGCAACATTTTCATCAATCCAATATCTTCCAGTATCTGGTGCGTGGCTCCGTCTTCTCCCAATGTCACGCCGGCATGGGAAGCACATATCTTCACATTCTTGCCGCTATAGGCAACACTTTGTCTTATCTGGTCGTATACTCTCCCCGTTGAGAAATTTGCAAACGTAGTAGTGTAAGGGATTTTACCGCCGATAGTCAGACCTGCGCCAATTCCTATCATGTTCGCTTCCGCGATTCCACACTGTATGAAGCGTTCGGGGAATTCCTTTATGAACTGGTTTAGTTTTAACGAACCGGCGAGGTCAGCCGTGAGTGCAACGATATTAGAATTCTTGCGTGCAGCCTCTACGATCCCATCGCCAAAACCACTACGTGTATCTTTATTTCCTGTAGATTGAATGTCTTTGAGCATGTTAAAAATTATCGGTGCAAAAGTAAGTCAATAGTGAGTAGTGAATAGTGAGTGGGTTCAAATATTTTGAAAAGTCAGCTCGACTGCGAAAGGTATGGGCGAATGGCGTGAACCACTCACTATTGACCACTGACCACTCACTAATTGAGCTCAACAGGCTTTCCACTAAATATCGTATCATCCGCCTTTAGCCTCTGCTCCCATTCCCATGCGGTGTGCATCATCTCGTCCAGGGAATATTTTGGATCCCAGCCGAGTTCTTCCTTAGCCTTGTCGTTATTCGCGTAGATGGCGATCACATCACCGGGGCGACGTGGGCCGATTTCGTAGTTTAGTTTTACTCCACTCACCTTCTCGAAAGATTTTATAGCCTCGAGCACTGTGACGCCTTGTCCCGTACCAAGATTGTACACCTCGGTAGGCGATTCCGAACTCTTCTTTTGGAGGTACTCCACTGCCAGCGTGTGGGCGTGAGCTATATCAGACACATGGACGAAATCACGGATGCATGAACCATCACGAGTATCGTAGTCATCGCCATGAACGGTCATCTTGGGAAGTTTACCGATTGCCGTCTGCGTGATAGCTGGGATCAGGTTTTGTGGTCTACCAATCGGCATCTCTCCAATCTTTATCGAAGTATGTGCGCCAACTGGATTGAAGTATCGAAGGAGGACACATTGTGTACGCGTACTTTTTGCAAATTCATTGATGATCTGTTCTCCCATCTGTTTCGTGTAGCCGTAGGGCGATTCAGCGGGTTTGGGAGGAGTGGTCTCCGTTACTATCATCTCGTCGGGGTTGCCGTAAACCGTGCATGAAGACGAGAAGACGAAATTGGGAATGTTGAATTCCTGCACGCACTTAAGCAGGTTGATGAGGGAATTTAGATTGTTCTCGAAGTACATGAGTGGCTTCTCAACCGATTCTCCGACTGCCTTGTAAGCCGCGAAATGTATGATAGCTTCTATATCGGTGTTCTCCTGGAAAATGGCGAAGGTGTCGTCGAAGTTACACAGGTCAACTTTATAATTCTTCGTGCGCTGACCCGTAATTTTCTCTACTCCTTCCAGGATGCGTGGATTAGATCTTGAATTATTATCTACGGAAATTACCTCGAAGCCATTCTCCACCAGGTCTACGATGGTGTGAGAGCCAATGTAACCGCAACCTCCTGTCACCAATATTTTAGCCATATGAATGAATTCCCGTAAAAGTCACGAATTTTTTCCGAAATGGATGAAACTAATTGAACAGGTTAGTTCGAGAGCAGTTTAAAAGTTTAAGGGTTTAAGAGTTTAAAAGTTCTTAAAGCAGACCTTCACAACATCATATTGCAACTTCTGAATCAAGAACTTTTAAACCGTTAAACCCTTAAACCTTCAAACCGAGCAGCATCTACCAGAAAAGCTTCACTACAAAGTATACCCCTGCAGCGAGGAGTCCACTGATCGGAATGGTCAGTACCCATGCCCAGATGAGGTTGATGGTGACGCCCCATCTAACAGCCGAAAGACGTTTCGTAGCTCCAACACCAATGATGGCGCCGGTGATGGTATGGGTTGTACTAACAGGTATCTTCAAAGCTTCGGTAATAAATAATGTAAGCGCACCGGCAGTCTCAGCAGCCACTCCCTCGAAAGGCGTCACCTTGGTGATTCGCGTTCCCATAGTCTTGATGATCTTCCAACCGCCACTCATCGTACCTATTCCGATCGCCGCATAACACGAGATCGGAACCCAGTTTGGCATCTCGCTGAATTCCTTGATGGTGCCACCTGCTATCAGCGCAGCGGTGATGATACCCATTACCTTTTGGGCATCGTTACCACCGTGTCCAATACTGAAGGCTGCGGATGAGATCAACTGGAGACGTTTAAACCATTGGTTTGATCTGTGGGCATTCAATGTGCTCAAGTAAAGTGAAAATATCGCCATCGTTGAAAGAATCAGTGCAAGCAGTATCCATTTGAAGTTCTTTGAAAAGAAAATCACTTTCAACGCATAGCTATCGTAGTGGGATTTGAGTTTCGCCGGATCGGTTTCCAAACTATAATAAAGGAATATGGCGACACCTATCAGCACGACCACCCCCATTATCTTGGAAGTCCACCGCTTCTTGAATGAATTGAGGAACCAAACAGACATGATAAACGCCATGATGAGCCCCACTACCGGCGCGAGCACGATGAAACTGGCGGTCTTGATAATGATAGATGAGTTCACCGCGTCAAACCCTCCATTGGCAATGGCTGCTCCGGCGAACCCGCCGATGAGTGTATGGGAAGAGGAGGAAGGAATGCCGAACCACCACGTCAATAGGTTCCATGCGATCGCCGCGATCAGTCCGGAGAAGATCACGATCATCATATTTCCCCCTTCGATGTGATCGTTCTTTACCGTTTTCGCCACTGTATCGGCAACACCATGATCCTTAAAAATGAAAAACGCTACGGAATTGAAGAGAGCCGCCCACAACACCGCCTGAAATGGAGTAAGTACCTTGGTAGAAACGACTGTCGCAATTGAATTAGCCGCGTCATGAAATCCATTGATGTAATCAAAGATCAGTGCTAGTGCTATAACGACGATTAAAAAAGTGGTCATACCTTATTTTGTGTTTGGAAGGCAGTCACGGCTTGAGCGCCGTGTTCGAAATTCGATCAGGCGTATTTGATGATGATTGACTCTATCACATTACTTGCATCTTCACACTTGTCTGTCACAATCTCCATTACCTGGTAGATCTCCCTCTTTTTAATAACCTCCTTCGCATCAGGCTCCGTGGCGAACAACCTTTCAATACTCATGTCGAAGATATCATCCGCCTGGTTCTCGATGCTATTGATTTTTACGAGCGCCTCAGTGATATTGCGCATGTTCTTCATATTCCTAAGTTCACGCACGGCAATCCGTATCTGGATAGCGCCCTGCTCGATCAATTCAGCCATCTTCTGCATCCCCATATCATTAGGATTCACCCTATAAAAATTGATCTTCTTGGCAGAGGCATAAATGTAGTCAGCGATATCATCGAGTGAACTCGCCAGGTAGTGTATATCCTCCCGGTCGAACGGAGTAATGAAATTGCGCCCAAGTTCCGTGAAAATGCTATGAGTCAACTCATCATTCGCATGCTCGAGATCTTCGATCTGGCTGATGAGGGATGACCGTTTGTCGAAGTCTGTCTCGGCAACTACCTCTTTCAGGATTGAGCCCATTTTTGCTCCATTATCCGCCACCTTCTCGAACAGGTCGAAAAATATGCGGTTCTTCGGAAGAAAAATTTGGAGAAAAGAATTGAGTCCGGCCATGATTATATGTTTAAACTGTTTGCGAAATTAGGGCATCGTCTCCCCGGGCAGGGTTTAATACCAGAATTAATAATTCCTTAATATATCAAAAAAAGACAATTAGTCCGAAAGTCCAATAGTCCGGAAGACTTTCCCAAAATCAGCATGTTCTTTCCGACTTTCGGACTTTCGGAATTTGGGCTTTTGGACTTTTCAGATTAGTAACGGTTTGGTAACATTGCCTTCACAATTCCTTAATCTCCCGGTAACACGCCCATAACCTTGTAGGCCTTCCTTTGCTGGAAATTACTGCAATGCATTCACGGTTACGATTTGTCCTCCTGGTTCTATCCCTTGGTCTTATATCACAGGTTTCCGCCCAGATCAAACTAACGGGCAAGATACTTAATACAAAGAACGAGCCCCTTCCCGGAGTGTCGTTAAAGTTGGTCGGCACCCAGACTGGCACATCCACAGATGTTGAAGGCCGCTATACGCTCACCCTCGCTCCCGGGAAGAAATATGATCTCGAAATATCAACTTCAGGATACTCATCTAAGTTGGTTAGTGGCATAGAGGTCGGAACCGGACTGGATAACACACTCGACATCGTGCTTGAAATGGCTGTAAAGGATATTGCTGGTGTGACGGTAAAGGCGACTTCGCGCAGACAGGAAAGCACAAACTCGTTAATGGTGTTTCAAAAGAACAATACTGCGCTTTCAAGCGGGCTCGCCGCTGACTTCATCCGCCGTACACCTGACAAGAACACGGGGGAGGTACTTCGCAGGGTAAGTGGTGCCTCGATACAGGATAATAAGTTTGTTATCGTACGCGGACTGAGCGACAGGTACAATTCAGCACTTATTAATGGCGCACAACTCCCCAGTAGTGAGCCCGATAAAAAGGCATTCTCTTTCGATGTGATCCCTGCAAGCCTCATCGACAACATCATCATCAATAAGACTGCCACCCCAGATCTTACCGGTGAGTTTGCCGGTGGACTAGTACAGATCCAAACAAAGGATATCCCTACTACAAACCAGCTAATATTAGGGGTTAGCCTTGGCTTCAACCTTCAGTCCGCATTCAAAGACTTTGTAAGCAACGAACGTGGGAGCACCGACTGGCTTGGATTCGATAATCAGCGCAGCCTACCTTCCGGCTATCCACGGAAATATTCAGACTTCAGCAGGCTCAGCGCAGCCGAACAGATCGAAGTGGCGCGCTCTTTCAACAATGATGTATACAAGGAGAAAAAATCAACAGCAGCACCCATTCAACAATACACCCTTACCTGGTCGAATGCCATTAGAGGAAAGAACGGAGGGACATTCGGTTCCATCATCGGTCTCACGTACCGCACGTCGACCCTTATATTCGACGCAACTAAGGAATTATTCGAAAAAGGCGACAATGGCCAGCAGTTTTTTGACTATACGGATCACCAAAATAAGTACACTGTGAGCTGGGGTGCTGTTGCCAATTTCGCATGGACGAAGAAGAAACACAAAATTGCATTCAAGAACCTGTTTAATCAGCTTCTCGACGATAATTTCTATAGCCGTACTGGTATCAACACAGAGAATTTGCAGGACGTTCAGCTGCGGTCAAGCGTCTTGAATCAACGTAGTCTTTACTCTGCGCAGTTGGAAGGTACTCACCAGTTAGACTTCAAGGACATAAAGTTCGCATGGAACCTTAACTACGCCTTCAACAATAAGCAACAACCTGATCTACGTGTACAGACTTATGGCAGAAGCATTGGTACTTCGGATCCCTACCATATTAACCTTAGAGGCAACAACACTAATCGCTTTTGGAGTGATTTGAAGGACAATACATTTGGCTATAATGCCTCTGCAACTATTCCTTTTAACCTGGGTAGGCAGAGTCAGAGCCTCAAGGTTGGAGGCGCCGCTACGCTGAGATTACGCGACTTCAGTTCAATCATTCTTGGCTATAAAGAACCGACGGATCAAAGCCTGCTTGCGCTGCCATATGATGAAATCTTCAATCCATCCAACTTCGGTGGGAATGGATTCCAATTAACGACAGACCTTCAAAATCCACAGGACAAATACTATGGTATCTCCGCGCTATCGGCCGGGTACTTCATGTTTGACAACAAGCTCAGCAATAAGGTGAGGTTGGTCTGGGGCACACGCTTCGAGAATTTCGAACAGTTCCTTAAGTCGAATCAGTCAGGAACTGACAAGGCCCAGGTAATCAACACCGATAAGTTCGACGTGTTGCCTTCGATGAACCTGACGATCAGTCCTAACACGAAGACAAACCTCAGGTTTGCCGCATCGCGTACGGTGGCCCGTCCCGAGTTTCGCGAGATAGCACCATTCAGCTTCTTCGATTTTGAACAAATAGCGTCCACATCGGGCACACCAAATCTAAAGCGGAGTAGCATTCTCAATGGAGATATTCGTTATGAACTTTATCCAAAGGCCGGTGAATTATTATCGTTGGGCGTATTCTATAAAGATTTTACCGATCCAATCGAACTGCGTCTAAACAGTGCAAGCGTAGCTACGCGTCGCCAATACCAGTTTCAAAATGCTGAGAAGGCACAATTGATAGGTGTGGAGGCCGAGTTTCGCAAGAACCTGTCATTCCTCTCGTCGAAGGCGGCATGGCTGGAGAAATTATACTTCAATGGAAACGTATCGGTGATCTTCTCCGAAGTGACACTCGGAAATGTAGATGCATCAGGAAATAAGCTCGCCTCCACTGAGCGCCCATTACAGGGTCAGTCGCCGTACCTGGTGAATGCAGGATTTCAATACGATGGAGACAAGGGAACGAATGTATCCCTCTTGTACAATCGCATTGGCCAACGCCTCGCCTTCGTAGGCAATAATGACTTCGGCGACATATACGAGGCTCCCCGGGACCTGGTGGATTTTCAAATCAGCCAGAAGATCATGAACAAAAAGGGAGAGATACGACTTACGGTTAGCGATATACTGAACCAGGGAGTTACTACCTATGAGAACAGGGATACAAAAAAAGTATATGTCGGCGCTACAGACAGGACGTTCAGTTCATATGAGCCGGGAACAACCATCACTGTAGGCTTTACCTACAACCTCGATCTGAAATGACAACTATTCAAACATACCAAACAAAGAAAAATAAAATGAAAAAGCTCGTTCTTGCATTCTCAGTTGTTGCGATCGCTCTCACCAGCTGCGTAAAAGTTAACATCGACGATTCCACGGTGAACAATGGAGGCGGTCCTTCTGGCTGTACTGGCACCAAGGAACAGATCATTTCGTGCAGTAAAGTGATCACCGGTGTTATTGATGAAAATGTCACACTGCCCAAAGGAAAGTATACATTGAAAGGGTATGTATTTGTCAACAACCGTGCTGTCCTCACTATTGCAGCCGGTAGTGTGATCGTCAGTGATTCGATCCAGAAGGGAGCTTTGATCGTGGAACGCAATTCTCGTCTCTTTGCAGAGGGAACTGCAACGGAGCCTATCGTATTCACTTCTGGCAAGTCGGTTGGCACTCGTACTCCGGGCGATTGGGGAGGAATTGTTCTTCTTGGAAATGCTCCAACTAATCGTACTACTACTCCTATCATAGAGGGCGGTATCAATTCTGAATACGGCGGAAGCGTTGTCGCTGACAATAGTGGATCACTGACATATGTTCGGATCGAGTTCGCGGGTATTGCCGCCGATCCCAATTCTGAAATCAACGGTCTTACCTGTGGCGGCGTGGGAAGCGGAACAAAGTTGGAGAACATTCAGGTGTCGTATGGTAATGATGACGCTTATGAGTTCTTCGGAGGCACTGTCAATCCTAAAAACCTAATAGCTTTCGCTACGGCCGACGATGATTTTGATTTTGACTTCGGTTTTGTGGGACGTCTCCAGTTCGGTATCTCTCTTCGCGATCCACTTTTCGTGGATGGTGGTGATGCCGGCAATGGTATCGAATGTGATAACGACGGCTCAGGTACTGTAGCCAGTCCACGTACACGTCCACAGATGAGCAACTTCACATTCTGCGGTCCTAATGGCGCGGGCGGTACACTTTCGAATCACAATTTCAATACACGATTCCGCCGCTCCACTCACTTCGTCTTACGCAATTCGATCCTTATGGGATACGCGAAAGGTGGGTTCCAGTTTGAAAGCGATTCAACAGCTCAATCATATATCGACGGACGTTCGAAATTCCGTCATAACCTCGTGCATGCAGTGACCGAGCCTTACAAGGTATCCAGCACAACGCTGATCACAGCCGCAGGGGTGAAGACAATGGCGGAAGGAGTTGATAGTTGCAAGACTTATAACAATGCAGCGGACATCATGCTTGAGAATCCATTCCAGCTCACGGCGCCTAATTTCTCACCGAAGGCAGGAAGTCCTGCTACGGCGGAGAATGCCGCAAGCTTTTACCAGTTGCCCAATTTCACGGTCACTACATTTGCTGGCGCAGTAGGAACTACTAATTGGCTTCAGGGTTGGACGAGCTTCACACCGAAGACGAACACCTATTAATTCATTTGTATCTATCTTGAAGCCGCTTGCGTTTTGCAGGCGGCTTCATCATTTTATTTATGCTTGGAAAATTCTTCTTTACAATACTGGCGATCGCTCTTACGGCGGGTTGCAGTAACGATAATGCATCTAACAGGCAGGCAGTAGATAAGACGGCCCGAATCGCGGACCTCGATCCTCGGTTAGCCACGGCAGATAGTCTCGTAGTGGTATTCTATAAAGATCCTTATGGAAATGACTCGCTTCGATACACACGTTACTATACCCAGGCATCAGTCACGGATACAAAACCTATATCGATCCTCCAGGACCAGGTTGCACAGGAATGGGCAAGGGAAGAGTGGCGACGTAATTGTAGGGGTGAAGGAAAGATCTGGTGTTTTACGAAGGGTAAGGTCTTTCAAACTTTGTATTTCAGCACGCGATGTGACGATTGTTGTCACGTGTATTTGATAAAGGACGGCATTTTTTATTATACCCGCACTGCAGATGCTTTTAAAGATTGGTTAGGGAGTGTAAAAACAAACGCAATTGAGCCTGCGAATGAGGGGGTAGAGAAGTAGGGCCGCAGATTAACATGATTTTTTATGAAAAGTAGGATAAAATCATTTTAATCATAACCATCATGACGATCAGCGGTCAATTCATCGGACGATACGTATACACGATCTCATAGGGTGAGTTCGTCAGCTCTGGCAGTAGTTGCCCAATGTTAAGGTCTTGTTTTTGCGGAGTGGGTTCACACACCGAATACCTGTCTCCGGCATAAAGTATTGTCTTACCCACCGGCTTGTCAAACTTGACAGCAACCGTTACGTGGTTTGGAAACGCCAGCACGATCATCGGAAGGTTATATATCTCCTTAACAAGATAAAAGAACAATGCAGCGCGATCCTCACAGTCGCTACGATCATATAAGAGCGTCTGCTCGGGTGTAAGACGCTTCTCCTTCCCGAACGAAGCCGAATCAGTCTCAAAAAGAAATGCATACCTCGTAAAACGCATAAGGTAATCTACTCCGTTGTGAGTGTTCATGCCCCGGGTCGTCTTTCTTAAGAGAGGGATTAACGACTTATAAGTCTCGCGACTAAGTGGAATATTGAAGTAGGATTCGTAATCAACAACGGGATAGTTGGCGAAAATGGTTTTTATTGCAGGGTTAAGTTTGACTCTGAAATAATAATCATTTTGATTGTAATTGAACCGAAGGTCCTTCTCCAGATAATCTCCCGGACGGAAGTTTGGCAAGTGCGTAACCTTGTAAGAGAATCCCTTTACCGCCTGTGCGAAAGGAATACTAACCTCAGAAAATGCCACTGCGGCAAAATCAATAGTGCCGTAGTCATGATAATTCAGGCAGACATATTGTTTCCCGTCCTTTACCCTATAGGGTATGTTGTAAATATTATCATCACTCTGTACATAAAATAGCAGCTTATCACTCGAAATACTCAGGAGGGCCTCGTAGCCCGATCTGGTCAGGAGAAACCATTTGTACAGCGTATAACGATGATAGTTTACCGCTTTCGGGCTAACCTGTTGGGCCGTCTTCCTAATGAGCTGGTAATAAAGCCAATCGTCAAGCTTGTACTGTTTCTTAAAATTGAGCAAGGCCGCAATTAACGGGGAATAGTTGCTCTTCTCCATCCTATCATTGAACCGTTGAATCGAGGTAGATGAAAGCGCCTCCTCGTATGGTATGATGACGGATTGATCTACTGGTATTTCGATAGTGTCGCCATAGAAATCAAACCTGAGTTCAAGTCCGGTCGCCTGGGAATTACCAAGAAGCGGGGAGAGAAACAATAATATTGGCAGCAAGAGTTTCATGGGCAATCACTACCAAGGTACGAAACTATTAGAAGACCGAAGGAAGACTGAAAGTCCGGAAGACGGGAAGTCCGGAAGACAAAAAATCCACCCCGGAGTTGGGATACCGGGATGGAGACTGCCGAGAACTGCTAGCAGGTGATTACTGACCCACTTTTGAGACTGGAACGATTTAAAGAACTGGTGTAAATCTCCTGTTCAATTGTTAACCCTGCGTTATCCAAAGGTTATCTAAGAATTAAATCGGTGAAAGACGGAAAGTCCGAAGGAAGACAGGAAGGCCGGAAGACGGAAAGTCCGGAAGACCGGCCACCCCCCCGAATGCCGCGTCATTGCGAGGCCATAGGTAACGTCTCATCAAAGAATCCTCGTGGAGGCCGAAGCAATCTCCTCCACTCGGATACGAAATCGAGGAGATTGCTTCGGCCTCCACGAAAATTTCTTATTTCCGTTTTCACTACGGCCTTGCAATGACGCGGCATTCGGGGGGTGGCCGGTCTTCGGACTTGGTCTTTCGGACTTTCGGTCTTCCGGGCTTTCGGTCATTCTTCCGGACTTTCGGTCTTTCCTCGGACTTCCCGTCTTCTTAGTAGCTTTGACCCACTCAACACTCGACATGCGCCTCTTCAAATTCCTCTGCCCCCTTCTTATTTATATCGGGGCATTCAGGGCCTTCATGGTCACTGGCTGGGAAGTATGGACGCCCCTGATCTTCGCCTGGATCGTCGTGCCACTACTTGAGTTAGTCACACGTCCCGATCCTGCAAACCTTAGTGAAACCGAGGAGGAGATGGCCAGGCAAAATAAAGCCTACGATTATTTGCTGTACCTCGTCGTAATCCTTCAATATGTTGCCCTCATCCGCTTCCTATATGTGATGTCAACCCAACAGATGTCATGGCTTGATGTAGTAGGTAGGATCTGGGTCATGGGAATGCTCTGTGGTGTATTCGGCATCAACGTAGGCCATGAATTGGGTCATCGTGTTAACCGCTTCGAACAGACGCTGGCCAAGATCCTGCTGCTCTCCTCCCAGTACATGCATTTCTTCATTGAGCACAATAAAGGTCACCACAAGCGAGTAGCCACTCCAGATGATCCCAGCAGCGCCAGGTATGGAGAATGGATATACGCATTCTACTTCCGAACCGTCGTCTTCAGTTATATCAATGCCTGGAAGATAGCTGCGAGAGACATTCAAAGAAAAGGCAAACCAGTTATCTCTCTATACAACGAGATGATACAATACACGCTCATTCAACTTGCTTTTGTCGCTATCATTGCCCTCGTCTTCGGATGGCTGGTCTGCCTGTACTATCTATTAGCGGCCGCCATCGGTATCACGCTTCTTGAAACGGTGAATTACATTGAGCACTACGGCTTGCAAAGGATGCAATTGGCAGATGGTAAATATGAAAGGGCCATGCCACTGCATAGCTGGAACAGCGATCACGTCGTTGGCAGGGTAATGCTTTTTGAACTAAGCCGACACAGCGACCATCACTACATGGCTAACAGGAAATACCAGGTACTCCGTCATCATGATGATTCACCGCAGATGCCGACAGGATACCCAGGAATGATGCTGCTATCTCTTATTCCTCCGGCATGGTTCTACGTGATGCATAAGCGAATAAGAAAACAGGCGCCTCCAATTCATTCTCCTAGCTCTTTCGTGGGATCCGGTAGTTGAATCCTACATTGAAATATTGCAGAAATGAAACGCCTGTTCCATATACCTTAGTCTGACCGGTGCTGGTATAGGTAGCATAGACGCCACCAATATTCGCCTCGCCGATAAAATTCTCAGAGAATTTATAGAACACGCCAGGATTAAAATTGTATGCGATTCCGCGTGCGTCAGATTGGTACACAGTATTTGTAAGTGAGGATTTGTCCCTACTATAAGCATAGTTAGCCGTTACATCGTGGTTGAAGTATAGCCCGAACCTGTTCTTCAACTCCCTGTATTTTCGAAGAAAGATGCCGGGAGATACACTCAGCGTTGAAACAATACGCCTCTCGGTTGAACTCACATTCGACTCGCTCCTTCCGTAACCCACACCTCCTTTGAGGCCCATTACAAGATTATCTTTCACAGCCCAACCAAAAGAGGGAGCGAGACCTGCATTACCCGAATTGTAATTATTAGGATTACCATTGTTCGAATTGTAAAAGGCAAACGAAAAGCTACCCCCGAACAACCTGTCTCCCTTACGGAATACCTGGCTCTGTGCAGACCAAATGGCGGCGGTTGAAAATAATAGCATCAGTGTAAAATGTTTTCTCATACTGTAGGTTTTAGGTTAAAAAAATATATCCCGCAAATATGGAAATCAAATCATGCTTGAAGAGTTAAGGAGATGTCCTTTAACGAACTATTATACTAACTAATATAGAATTCTATCTACCCATGCAGCAAAATTTCGAAACTGTATAGCCCTTCAACTCAGGGAATATTAACCATCAGTACCCACATGAATTGAAATTCAGCCACCGTATTTTCCGTGATTGCTTGGAGGACTTTACGCTTTTTTAGATTTTCTGGACAAATAAATCAACGCGCGACATCATCGTTTTGAAAAAACAAATAAATTGAAGAGGTAACTTTTTTTTATCACACACACACACAAAAGAAGTTTTTATGAGGAAAAAATTTTTATTGCTTGCTGCGGGTTTTGCCCTGATCATCGGCTGTACGAAAACTCGGTCCGTAACGGAAGAGCCTACCGTACCAGTCGCTGATGAAATCACTGCTACCCAGCGGCAGTGTTATTCTTATGAACTATTGCAGGATCAATTGCGTGAAGATCCAACGCTTCAACAAAAGATGGATGCCATTGAAGAATTCACCCGGCGCGTAAGGGAAAATCCTGAATCATACCGCCTGCTTTCTAACGGCATTATCGAGATCCCTGTTGTTTTCAACGTCGTTTACAAGACATCGGCACAGAATGTTTCTCTTGCGCAGCTCCAGTCGCAGATCGATGTGCTCAACGAAGATTTTTCCGGAACTAATTCCGATCGCAATCTCACGTCTACTTATGGAAGCGTAAAAGCATCCGACATCGGTGTGAGATTCGTTCTCGACCAGGTGAACAGGAGGAGTACGTCTAAAAGTAGTTGGCAGTTGAATGATGGTATGAAGAAGAGCTCTGGAGGTATAGCTCCAACTAGCCCGACCACAAAGCTCAACATTTGGGTGTGCAACCTTTCCGGCGGCTATCTCGGGTATGCGCAGTTCCCTGGTGGAAGTGCAGCAACTGATGGAGTAGTACTGGACGACAACGCCACCGGCCGCACCGGAACTGCCTCAGCACCTTTCAACAAAGGAAGGACGGCGACACACGAAGTAGGCCATTGGCTCAACCTCCGGCATATATGGGGTGACGCAACCTGTGGTAATGACCTGGTAGGTGACACGCCTTTGCACAATACGGCTAACTATGGTTGTCCCAGTTCAGGACACAGGAGCACTTGTAGCGGAACTCCACTTGAGATGACCATGAACTATATGGACTATACCGATGATGCGTGCATGTACATGTTCAGTGTAGGTCAAAGGACCAGGATGTTGTCTGTATTTGCATCTGGTGGGCCGAGGAATGGTTTTGCTCAACCGTAAGGAAGCAAGGAAGACGGAAAGTCCGGAAGTCCGAAAGACGTGTATTTAAGTTGACACGTCTTTCGGACTTTTAATTTATAAAAAATTATCTCGAAAGAATTGACCGCAGATTTTCATGATGATTATGATTAACGCAGATATCATACCTAAATCATACCTATCATGAAAATCTGCGGTCAAATTCCTCGAGCCTGAAGGTTTGAGACTAATTTCCTGGAAGGTCTTTCTGACTTTCGGACTTCCCGTCTTTCGGACTTCCCTACGAAATTCTTTCTTTGCCAAAATAAGCATGCAGCGCAACTGGCAATTTAATTCCTCCATCAAATTGATTATTCTCCAGGAGGCACGCCACAATCCTCGGAAGGGCTAAAGAACTACCATTGAGTGAATGCGCAAGTTGCATCTTTCCTTTATCATCTTTGAAGCGGATCTTCATCCTGTTTGTCTGGTAGCTCTCGAAGTTGGAAACCGAACTCACCTCCAACCACCTCTCCTGCGCCGCACTATAAACTTCGAAGTCGTAGGTAAGAGCCGATGTAAAACCCATATCACCGCCACAGAGATTGAGTATGCGATAAGGGAGCCCGAGTGTCTGCAATAATTTTTCAACATGAGATACCATCTCCTCGTGTACCTCATAGCTCTTTGCCGGATGAACGATCTGTACGACCTCCACCTTCTCGAACTGGTGAACACGGTTAAGACCACGCACGTCCTTGCCAAAACTTCCCGCCTCCCTGCGGAAGCATGGTGAGTAGGCAGTCATCCTGATGGGAAGATCGGATTCCTTTAAAATTTCATCCCTGTAAATATTTGTTACCGGAACTTCCGACGTAGGGATCAGGTAGAAATTATCGGCCGGCATATAATACATCTGTCCTTCCTTATCCGGTAACTGACCGGTGCCATATGCAGAAGCTTCATTCACCATGAAGGGCGGCAGGTATTCGGTATATCCAGCAGCCGTATTGAAATCGAGGAAGTATTGTATCAGTGCGCGTTGAAGTCTAGCGCCTTGTCCCTTATACAAAGGAAATCCACTTCCTGTAATTTTCGCGCCTGTTTCGAAATCGATCAGGTCATATTTCTTTATAAGGTCCCAGTGCGGCACTGCATCTTTTGCAAGCACGGGTTTAATTCCTCCTTCACGTAACACCACATTGTCGGCTGCAGTCTTACCGATGGGGACTGCTGCTGCAGGAAGATTTGGAAGTTTTACGAGTTCATCATGCAGTTGATTTTCTATTGCCGCCAGTTTCTCAGTTGTCGGTGCCAGGCCCGCCTTCAGCGTGGCTACTTCCTCCTTCTTTCTTTCGGCTTCTTCTTTTTGTCCCTTACCCATCAACGCCCCGATCTCCTTTGAAGTTGAATTGACCTTTCCCTGGTTGGTGTCGAATTCGAGTTGTAATTTCTTGCGCTCATCATCGAGCGTAAGGATCTTGTCGACCAATCCGGTATCTGCAAAATTCCTGACAGCTAACCGCTGTTTTACGGCTTGGGGATCCTGGCGAAGTGTATTTAATTGCAACATGCCGGCAAAGATAGCCCTTGGCGTTTAACGTTTAAGGGTTTAACGTTTAACGTTCTGATTGTGGATCTTGCATCTAAGAATTGAATTTCCTGAATCGGGATGCACAATTACAACCGCAACTTCGATGGTAAGAACGTTAAACGTTAAACCCTTAAACGTTAAACGCCAGATGCTATCTTTGCCCGATGAATGTGAAAGACGATCTCCAGACGCGTTGGTGGACCCTCGAAGCGAAATTGACGGAACGGTTTTCAAAAAAACCCGACCTCGAAACCATACTTTTCCTCATCGGAATCCAGGAATTTGGAGGCATCAAGGAAAAATTTACAAAGGAGCAGAAGCAGGATCTGATGCACGTGGCGGTATGCAGTCTCCTCTCAGAAAGCGGATACTATGAACTGGAGGGCGTCGACGATGATGGCTGGCCACACTTTAAACAATTGAAGCCGATGCCGGTGATGGATACGATACAACAGGAATATTTTCTAAAGGATCATATTCTTTTATATTTTGAATCGAAGGATTTCTAACCACCACATCTATTTCTAATGAAAAGAATTCTTGCCTGCCTGCCCTTTCTATTTTTTGCTACTGCTGTTTTTGCCCAGAAAGACTCTACCATAAGAAAAAAAGACAGGAAGCGGGATGTTCTACTACAGACCAGCCTCGGCGACATCACCTTGCGTCTTTCCGATTCCACTCCGCTACATCGCGACAATTTCTTAAAACTGGTTAAGACGGGTTACTATGATAGCGTGTTATTTCACCGTGTAATCCAAAACTTCATGATCCAGGGTGGAGATCCTGATAGTAAACGGGCGCAGGCTGGAGCACCATTAGGAAACGGAGGTCCATCTCAACGAATACCTGCAGAATTTCGGACTTCGTTATTTCATAAGAAAGGAGTGCTGGCTGCAGCTCGAGACAACAACCCTGAAAAAGCCAGCAGCGGCAGCCAGTTCTACATTGTAAAAGGAAAAGTATTTACTGAAGCGGGACTGGATTCGGTAGAGACATATCGACTGAAAAGAAAATTACCTGTTGATCAGCGGGAAGTATATAAGACTACGGGCGGCGTTCCGCATCTCGACCAGCTCTATACGGTCTATGGAGAAGTAGTGAAAGGCCTCGATGTGGTCGACCGCATCGCAGCGGTGCCAACCAGCAAAGGAACAGATAGAGATCGACCCCTTGAGGATGTGAGGATTATCAAGGCGAAGTTGGTGAAGAGGAAAAAGAGAAGTTGACTAGGTTGAATGGGTTGATTAAGTTGTTTGGGCCATCCCAGCCCTAATCAACTTAATCAACCCATTCAACTTAATCAACTCATGCAACTCAACAGACTAATTCCCTCCCAATCCCCCACTACTCTGCGTACGCCTTGCTTCTTCTTCCGAAGCGAGCTTGCGCTGGCGAGCTGATTTCACCTGGTTGTTACCAAATCTCCAGGTAAGACTCGTTCTAAGCTGGCGGCTTTCACCATACCCGCTCGCGATCAGGCGCTGACCAGAGAAATTGCTCTCACCTCTCCAACGGAGAGTATAAAAGATATCCGTAACTGCAACTTTCAAATTACCCTTACCCTTAAAGATGGTCTTCTGAACACCTCCATCTACACTCCACAATGCATCGCTTTCAAACGTACCACCCCAGATTGAAGGTGAGTTATACCAGCCACTTGCTTCCGCTGTCCAGCCTTTCTTACCGATCTTAACACTGTGCTGCGAATAGATGTTGAAGGAGAATACTCCAAGATCAACCTTACGATCTCCGCCACCGAAGTCAGCTTTGTAATGAGAATAGTTACCATTGAAGCTTGCGAACACGCTATACGATTTGTACTGATAAGGATACGAAATCGAAAGGTTCACCACATCCTGATCAGCTAAATTTTTCTTCGTCATGAAGCTCTTCGACTCGTCCGCCGTATCCACCAACTGTGTAAAGATGTCGGATACGTGGCTATAGCTCAACGTCGTTG
This sequence comes from Chitinophagaceae bacterium, assembly GCA_014379965.1. Taxonomy (GTDB): domain Bacteria; phylum Bacteroidota; class Bacteroidia; order Chitinophagales; family Chitinophagaceae; genus VBAT01. The sequence goes on along the minus strand of JACMKU010000138.1, from coordinate 51,684 downwards.
TCAACTTGTACTTGTAAGTATTCGTTACGGAAATGATGTTGGTATACTGTGGCCTGAGCTCGGTATTACCCTTCATGAACGTATACTCATCGAGTTTGAATTCAAATGGATTTAGATCCTGGTAAGCCGGGCGATCGATTCTACGGCTGTATGAAAATCCCCACTGGTTCATTGGATTCTTGTTGAATGTAAGCGCACCGCTTGGGAATAGGTCAGTATATTTTCTTTCAAACGACTGCTTGGATGACCGGTTTACTGAACCATCGGGGTTCACACCATATGAATCACCCTTAGAAGTAGTATTCTCAACCCTCAGACCAAACTGGATCATGAAGCCTTTGAACTGCTTGTTATAGTTAACATACGCAGCGTTGATGTTCTCCTTGTAATCGAACTGGTTGCTACGTCCAACATCAAGCGTCTTCACCTCTGGCTTCATTTGCTGCACATCAAATCTTCCGAAATTGTTGTCAGTATTGATGATCGAAGTCTTGAAGCCAATGCCGAGCCTTCCTTTCTTGAAGTTTTGCTCGTAGTCGCCTTTCAATGTATAGATATCGATATCAGTTGGAGAAATGAACCTATAGATTGTCTGCCTTAGCAAAGTAGTACCAGAAGGATCGAAATAGAAGTTTGGCTGCAACTGGTTGCCTTTTATCCGGAACATACCATAGTCGGCATCGAGGTTCAGCTCACGGCCCGAAGTATCTACGTAGCGATAGTTTAGGTTGAAGTTGACATGATTTCTTTCCTGGTCATTCGTGCTATTAGCTCTCAATATCCGATCAGTCACCCCAGTCGGCTTATAGATGATCGGTGTCCTGCTGTCGCTATGGAAGTCCACATCCGCGATAGTTCCATTGACGAGTACTCCAAGCGTGCTCTTGTTTGACATAAAGTAATCCACGCCACCCTTGAAGCCATGACTCCGGTTTCTATTTGTCATCAGTGTCCTGCCATCAAAGATTGTATCGGCCACATCCCTGTATAGGTTGAACTTGTTACGGCTCGTAGAATTGTTGTGGTTATAGTTACCGAAGACGTTTATCTTACTGTTGCGGTGATTCAACGCCAGTCCACCATTGAATTTCGGGAAGAAGGCTATGTTGTAGCCGGCGTTAATGGAGCCGTTTGTACCGAATGATTTGTTCTTCTTCAAACGGATGTTGATGATACCCGCGTTACCCGCAGCTTCATACTTCGCCGATGGGTTAGTGATTATTTCGATCGATTCGATCTGGGCCGATTGTAATGTCTTAAGATATGCTGCCAGGTCGGCGCCTGATAAAGGCATCGGCTTGCCGTCTACATATATCTGAACACCATTCTTGCCCGCAAGGCTAATATTGTCGTCTTTATCAAGCATTACTCCCGGTGCTTTACGGAGGAGTTCGAGCGCGTCGTTGCCCGTGGCATTGATGGTACCCTCGATGTTGAGGATGGTCTTATCAGCTCTCACTTCAATCATAGGCTTCTTGGAAGTCACATTGACTCCGGCAAGTGTTTTCTCTGCCTTCGTCATATCCATTTCAGGTACGGTGGCATCGGTTCCAGCTACTACTTCGAATGGCTTGGAATAGGAAGGGGCAAATCCAACGCTCGTGGCGTTGACGATATAGCTGCCAGGTTGTGCATTAAAGGAATAGGCACCTGCCTTGTCCGTGGCGCCGAACTTAACGGCGACTGAATCTTTGGCCCTCAGGAGAGTAACGGTCGTTTTGTCCATTCCTTTACCCTGTTGGTCACGTACGATTCCGGAAACTTTTTGGGCGAAACTGGCGGAAGTAAATAATCCAGCAGTCATTAATAACATAAGCAATTTTCTCATAATCTTTCCTCTTTTTGATAAGGTGCAACAAAGATACCCTACTGTCATACAATTGTAAAGCGATAACCGACAAATGGTATAAGGTTTAGCATGAACAGCCTGAAATTTCCGGTGAACTGCAAAAAAGTTCAGCTCACCGGCTCTTTGTCTGATCCTTTTGCCCATATTTGCGTTATAAATGATTCAGTTATGAATTTCCCCGAAAATCTTCGCTATACTAAAGAGCATGAATGGATTAGCCTCGATGGAGACACCGCTACAATCGGCATAACCGACTTCGCCCAGCGGGAACTCGGAGATATCGTATATGTTGAGGTCGAATCAATCGGGAAACCGCTGGCCTCGGGCGCCATTTTCGGTACCGTTGAGGCGGTGAAAACCGTTTCCGACCTTTTTTTGCCGATCAGTGGCACAATTACAGAACTTAATCCTGACCTGGCCAACGCTCCAGAGCTTATAAATACCGATCCTTACGGAAAAGGATGGATGATTAAAATGACTGTAGATAATCCGGATGATGTAAAATCTCTTCTTGATGCCGCCGCCTACGAAGCACTTGCGGGCTAGATGACAATGGATAAGTTTCTCATCGCAAAATCAATGGCTAGTATTTGAACCCACGCGAAGCATATAGTGAAAGTGAACTTGTCGCCGCATTACAACAACGCAGTGACAAAGCATTTAGCTATTTGTATGATAATTACTCGGGCGCATTGTACGGTATCATTCATTCCATTATTACGGATACTGAGACAGCAAACGATGTTATGCAGGATGTGTTTGTCAATATATGGAAGAAGATAGAATCTTACGATCCATCGAAAGGACGATTGTTTACATGGATGCTTAACGTAGCACGTAATGCAGCTATAGACAAAATACGATCGAAAGGTTTTAGGGATAGTTTGAAAAACCAGCCCTTGTCCGAAAACGTAGATAAAACTGTCGGACCTTCTGTAAATCCCTCCTATCAAGATGTGGGATTGAAAAAAGTAATAGGCAAGCTAAAAGCGGAGCAGCGCGTATTGATCGACTTATCCTACTTCCAGGGATTTACCCATGAAGAGATTGCAAAAGCTATGAGCATACCACTGGGTACAGTAAAAACACGTATCCGGAGTGCATTGATACAATTAAGAACTTTGATACAGTAAAGTGAATATAAAGGAATACATATCTAGTGGAATAGTCGAAAGCTATGTACTGGGCCTCGCCTCGGATCAGGAGCGGATTGAGTTTGAAAAACTCTGCCGTCAATATCCTGAACTGGTTGCTGCCCGGAATGAGTTTGAACTAAAACTCGAGAACCAGGCTTTCGAACAAGCCATTGCTCCTCCTGTTCATTTGAAGGAAGAAGTACTAGGTTCCGTACGTCCTGGCGCTGAAGACAAAGTTGCACCCGTTGTGCGCATCGAGAGATCGGGTAATGGACGTGGCTGGCTTCGTTTCGTCGCTGCCGCATCCATACTTCTACTGTTAGCAACCGCATGGTTCGCGTTTGATCAATATTCCAAGAACCGCGAACTCAAGAATTCGTTTAGCCAATTAAGATTGGAAGTCGATTCGGTCAACCAGATCCTGGCAAAGCAGAAGGAATCGATGATGGATCCAAAAGCCGCGATGGTAGTGAGCATGGTTGGCACTCAGCCATCATCCAATTCATCGGCTAACATTTATTGGGACACCGCCTCCACTAACGTTTTCCTGGTGGTCAAGAACCTGCCCAAACTACCGACAGAGAAACAATACCAGCTTTGGGCCTTCATCGACGGCAAGCCCGTCGACCTTGGCCTTTTCGACGCAGAAGAGGACAAAGTGATCCTAAAGATGAAGAACACACAAAAGGCCGAGGCCTTTGCCATTACGATTGAAAACAGGGGCAACGGTCCTGTTCCCGGAGGTCCAGTCGAGACCTATGGCAAGACGCGGCTATAAAAATTTTTTCTACTCCCAATCTATTTCCGATCGCATCCCGTAAATAAACAAAACTGCTGAAAGGCAGTTTTTGGTTCTATAGTTGGTTAAAACAGAGGCCTCTTTTGGGGCTTCTGTTGTTTTATGTAGTGACCTTACATTTTTCCCACTATCATTGCAAAAAAAAATTGCGAAAGTTTCTCTACCTGGCTGCCACTATTAGCTGGTTGATCATCTCGATCATTCTACTCACACTCCCTTCGGATGACTTTCCCCAGGAAAACTGGTTCGACAAGATATGGCTGGACAAATGGGTTCACATAGGCATGTTTGCCGTGCTGGTATTGCTTGGTTGTCTAACCTGGAGAGCATTTCAACCAGGTCTCGATGCAAAGGGGTTAAAGCGAGCATTTATTATTACCGGGATAATAGGACTAGTCTACGGGATCATCATGGAATTTGTACAAATGAAGTTTACAAACCATCGCTCATTCGAAATAGCGGATATTATAACCGACGCTGTAGGATGCGCCTTGGGGGTGATTTTCAGTACACGCAGGTATATAAAAAAATAGACCCCTGTAGAAACAGGGGTCGCAACCAAAACTAACTGCTTATGAGAAAATTGACTGCTTTTATAAGAAGAACTATAAAAGTATAACGCAAATTTACTGCCATTAGTGCTCTTTGTGTTGTTAACGAAAATCTAAAGCCAAAATCTGTATTTCTTCTCTGGTAAACCCGTTTTTTTGTGGATTTTATTTCCCAAAAGAACACCAATATATCATTCTCTTCTTCAGCAAGATCCAGATGTTAACAATGACCACTAATGAGAAAGAACTAACTACTACAATACGATGTAGGTACCGATAATATTGCATAAATCAGACCAAAAAAATTCAGTGGAGACAATTGTGACAGAACGATTACCTGGCAAGGACTGGGTAAGGGTTTACGCTTGGTTGCCTGTAGCTTGGTTGCCTTGTTACCTGGTTGCTTAGAATATTGAACTCGTATCACGATAAACCTGAGCGGCCTTAGGACCCAAGAAACGAGCAACCAGGCAACCCCTAGCTAATTCTGCTTTGCAAGCTTTTCCGAATTCTCGGCAAATTGCAGCGCCTCGAGGAGTTCGTCAATATCGCCGTTCAACACGTTTTGAAGATTGTAGAGTGTAAGCCCGATCCGGTGATCGGTAACCCTTCCCTGGGGGAAATTATATGTGCGGATCTTTGCGCTCCTGTCCCCCGTACTTACAAGACTTTTTCTATGGCGGGAAATTTCATCTTCCTGTTTTCTTACCTGCTCCTCGTACAACCGGGTACGCAGCATCTGCATCGCCTTCTCCCTGTTGCCCAACTGTGACCTTTCCGTCTGGCATATCACTACTGTTCCTGTGGGAATGTGGGTGAGCATCACTTTCGTCTCTACCTTATTTACATTCTGGCCTCCAGCGCCGCCACTTCTTGCAGTCTCCATCTTTACATCTGCAGGATTCAGTTCAAAATCCACTTCTTCAGCTTCGGGCATCACCGCGATGGTGGCCGCTGAAGTATGCACCCTGCCACTGGCCTCCGTATCGGGTACGCGTTGGACACGATGAACACCGCTTTCAAACTTTAATACCCCGTATACGTCATCGCCCGTGACCTCCAATTGCACTTCCTTGTATCCTCCAACCGTTCCCTCGTTCTCACTTAATATGGCGGTCTTCCACCCTCGCCTCTCGCAATAGCGGATATACATTCTCAACAGGTCGCCGGCAAAAAGGCTCGCTTCGTCTCCACCCGTACCAGCGCGTATTTCAAGGATGGCATTTTTTTCATCCTGAGGATCCTTTGGTATCAACAATTGCCTGATGTAAGACTCGAGACGCGTCTTTTTCTCTTCCACTCCAGGAGATTCCGTCTTGGCAAGCTCACGCATCTCTTCATCCGTTCCATTTAGCGCCTCTTTATAGAATTCTATATCGTCGAGGACCTTCATGTATTCCGTGTAAGCCGTCACTATTTTCTCCAGGCTCCTGTACTCCCTGCTCGTCTCGGCAAAACGCTTATTGTTTCCCACAATCTCAGGATTTGTAAGCGCCACACCCAGTTGATCGAACCTTGCTTTAATTGCTTCCAGTTTGTTTAACATATACTCTTTCTCAGGGCAGCAAATTTACTGATTTGAAGCGAGTATGTGGAAAGAGCGGGAAACAATAGACAATTGGCAATTGGCAATAGCGAACTTAGGTCGGCCATTGACTACTCACCACTCACTACTCACCGTTATTCCCGAATTTTACAACCATGGCTTATAAGAAATTCAAGGCAGACCGGATATTTGATGGCTATCGCTTCCTCGATGAATCAGTTGTTTTAATTACAAAAGAAGATGGGACCATCGAAGAAATCATTATCGCAACAGAAGCGGGCGACGACATTCAAAAACTCCCGGGCATTCTCTCCCCGGGTTTAATCAACTGCCATTGCCATCTCGAATTGAGTCACCTTAAGGGCCTCATCCCCGAAGGCACCGGCCTCGTCACCTTTCTCACGCAAGTAATGACACAGCGTGCGCAAAGTCGTGAAGTGATGATGCAAGCGATAGAAAAAGCAGAGGATGAAATGATCGCAAATGGAATCGTTGCCGTGGGTGATATCTGCAATACGCCGATGACGCTGGTGCAAAAATCGAAAGGTCGTCTATGGTACCATAATTTCATCGAACTGGCTGGAGCTGTGCCCGAGGTGGCCGAAAAGAGATTTAAGGGCGGTGTTGAACTCTTCTCGGCCTTTGCCCAGTTATATAGTATTCCCATCGAATCCATTTCGCTGGTACCACATGCTCCTTATTCAATTACCGATGAGCTGCTGAAAAAGATCGTATCGTTTCCCGGCAACCACCTTCTTACTATTCACAACCAGGAATCGGCGGCCGAAAATGAATGGTCCCGGCACAAGACCGGAGACTTCGTGGAATTTTATAAGACGATGGGAGTCGACGTCTCCCATTTCATCTCAACCGGCAAGTCAAGCCTGCAGAGCTATCTGCAAAATTTTCTTAAAAATCAATCCCTGATTCTCACCCACAATGTGGAGACCAGCGAGGATGACCTGGCTTTTGCGAAGGCATCCGGAATCCCGCTGACCTGGTGCCTTTGTCCGGGGGCCAACCGGTTTATCAGTGGTCAATTGCCTGCTGTAGATCGATTTATGAAGAATGAATGTGTCACCGTTCTTGGAACCGATAGCCTGGCGTCCAACCATCATCTGAGCATACTTGCCGAGTTACAGATGATACGGGATGCGTATCCCGCAATTGCCATCGATCAATTATTGCTTTGGGCCACGAGCAACGGGGCAAAAGCCTTGCAAATGGATAAGTTATTAGGTAGTTTTGAAACAGGAAAACGACCAGGAGTCATTCTTTTCGACCACGAACTATCCAAACTTTCCCGGCTCCTCTGACCACCCATGAAAATTCTTTCTGTCATAGCTGCTATTGTCATAATGACGTTCTGCTTCTCATTCAATCTGCAACAGAAGAAGGGTTACACTGATTTATACAACCAGTCGGTCAATGAATTCGACGGTGACCTGAAGTCGCTCCTTCTATCAATAAAGCAAACGGATCTTACCGATACCTCCGCAGTTTCACTCCTCCGGAAACAGATCGGGGTATCTCGGTTGAAACTAAAAGGCCTCGATTTCTGGTTTCGTTATTTCGAACCCGTAGCGTATCGCAGGATAAATGGACCGCTGCCGGTGGAGTGGGAAAACGAGGTATTTGAAAAATTCGAACCTCCCTATCGGCGCGAGGGTGGTGGCCTAACCCTAATAGAACAGGCCCTCGACGAAAAAACTGTAACGCGTGAATCGCTCGAAGCACTCCTGCTTCCTTCCATAGATGCCATCAGGACTTTCAGGGCTGACTCCATCACGGTGAACTTAGCCTCTCATAACCATTTCTTCCTCGCCAACAGGTTATTCCTCCTGAACCTGGCTGCATTATATACTACCGGTTTCGAATGCCCTGATACGAATAATATCATTCCTGAGCTACGCTCAATGATGATTGATGTGAATCAGACTTACCAAACATTCGATGCGAGTTTTAATGCTACGCCTTTAACAAAGGAATACCATGAGATGTTCCGAAAGACCATTTCATTCGTCAATGCGCAGCCAACCGAGTTTTCACTCTTCGATCATTTTCTTTTCGTCAAAGATTATGTGAATCCCCTCTTTCGCATGAACCAGGAGCTGATCAACAAGTATTCAGTGGTCACAAAAAATTATAACGACTACTCGTTGAACAACGATTGCATGTCGATATTCGATAAATCGTTGTATGCACCACAAAATACAAAGGGCATCTACTCCCTGATAGAGGACGAAGAAATGCTGAGCGAAGTAAAAAGAATGGGCAAACTCCTTTTTTATGACCCCATCCTGTCTGCCAATAATCGTAGAAGTTGCGCCTCGTGTCATAAGCCTACCGAATACTTTACCGATACCACACAGGCAACGGCATTCCAGTTTGATCATCAACAACGACTTTCGAGGAATACCCCCTCGCTAATCAATGTAGTGTACAACCACCTGATCATGCTCGACGGAAAACATATTTCACTCCAGGACCAGGCGAAAGATGTAATGCATAACACTGCGGAAATGAATAATTCCGAGAAGGAACTATTGGAGAAGGTGCTTAGTTGTAAGGAATATAAAAATGCGTTCAAGAAATTTCTAAAGCATACACCGGAAGAGAAAAAAGTAAGCCTGAGTCATGTTGTCTCTGCCATTACCTTCTACTATGCGGACTTCAGCCAATACACGGCACCTTTCGACAATGCGATGAACAATAAGGAGACTATCTCGGCCGAGGTAAAGAAAGGGTTCAACCTTTTTATGAGTAAGGCGCAATGCGGCACCTGTCATTTTCTTCCTGTGTTCAATGGGGTGAAGCCGCCATATATTGGCTCCGAGTTCGAAGTACTCGGCGTGCCGGAAGATACAGGCTTCCATAAGTTGAGTCCCGATAAGGGCAGGTATCTTATCAATCCTGCGGGAGAAACTATGAATGCTTTTCGCACGGGTACTATAAGGAACGCGTCGTTCACGAAACCCTACATGCACAATGGTATCTTCCAGACGCTGGAAGAGGTCGTTGACCTTTATGATGCCGGCGGTGGCGTAGGGAGAAGGCTTGCGATTGGCAACCAGACCCTGGCTTCCGATTCATTGAAGCTTACAAAGTCGGAGAAAGCATCCTTAATTGCATTCATGCGTTCCTTAAATGAAAATATTATTTTTGATACTCCTCCTACCGGGCTGCCAGCATCAGGCAATAAATCCCTGAATTCACGAAGGATTGGAGGAGAATATTAGAATGAAATATCTCCTTACCATATCGCTTCTTGTCGCTACCTATGCCTTGTGGCAATGCACTCCACAGAAAAGTTCAGCTTACGACATTCCAGATCATGTACCTCCGGAAAATAAAGCCCTGTTCATCGAAAGAGCGGAGAAAGGAAAGGCATTGTATAAAATTCATTGCGGGGGTTGTCATGGGATATTCACTAAAGGAAAGGACGGTGTGCCGAATTTTACAAGCATCCAAATCGATAACTACCACGCGACAGCCCTCATTGGCCTCGACCCCAAGAATCATGCGGTGGCGAAGAAGATGAGTAGTGAACAGATTGACTACGTTATTACTTTCCTGCGAATAAGAAAGGTGAAATGACGTTTAACGTTTAAGGGTTTAACGTTTAACGTTCTTACGACTGAAGTTGAGGTATGTATTCGACCATTACGGTTCAAGGAACATTTCAACTCTCTATTGCAAGATCGAAAATCAGAACGTTAAACGTTAAACCCTTAAACGTTAAACGCCTCCCACATCAACCGAGAATCTCTCTCAACACAGGCAGCGTCCTCATCTTACCAAAGTCCTGTAAATGCAACGCATAGTAAGTCTCATATGCTGCAAGGAGACCTCTGCGAAAATCGTGATGAAGCTTTATCTGCTCGAGTTCGGCCGGTCGTTGAGCCTTCAGGAGTTGAGACGTGACCTCCGCCTGCTTGCCTTCGAGATAGTGCAGGTGGGAAGGATTGTCAGTTGCAAAGCTGCCTTCCTGGAGATCGAGAAATGTCCTCGAGGATGAGAAGTTGTCTTGCATCCGGAATCCAAAAAAGACGGGAAGATGTAGTGCGAAATATAAAGGAAGGTTAGCTGCAATCATGGCATTGCTCTCGTCGAGGTGCATGAATGCATCTTCCGCAAATTGAAAAAGCTCAGGATGAGGTTCTGGTTGCCGGATGCATTTTGTCAGTAGCTCAACCATGTACACCGCTACCGCGTTCTTCCTTACATCGGTTAAAATGTGTTGGTACAGGAAGCCCCACCTGAATTCCTTGATTCGCTGCAGCTGTTTCAGTTCGCTATGGTAAACTACCATCTCCAGCAAGGCGGATGGTTGAAAAAGGTTGGCCTTGCCAGCACCTTTCTTTGTAGAAGCCCTCACTCCATTGACGAGGTACGCCTGCACGCCAAATAACTCAGTGAAGATGGTGACGATCAAACTCGTCTCACCATACTTGACAGTCCTCAAAACAATACCCTTGGTTTTATGTAGCTTATCTGGCAATGAATTGTTTTGTTTCTTGATTGATTAAGTTGATTGGGTTGATTAAGTTGATTGGGTTGATTGAGTTGATTAGGGCTACCTAGTTTGGCCTCTCCTCAATCAACCCAATCAACTTAATCAACCCAATCAACCAAGAAACCCAGCTACTTGCTAATAAAGACAATCTTCGCCGCAGCCTTTTCCTTCTTTGGTCTTGCCGCAGAGCCGTCATCGCTTACAAGAACGAGATACACGCCTGACGCGATCTTCCTGGCTCTATAATCACGTCCATCCCACACTGCCTGCCCTCCGTTCGCCCTTGTTTGATAAACGAGACGCCCATCCATTTCTGTAATCTTCACAATCGCATTGTTGACTAATCCACGAATACCAATCGACCCCGTATAGCCTGGTGGCACAGGGTTGGGGAAGACTAGTACGCTTTCATTTGTTTCACCTCCTTCAGTTGCCGTTCCCCGAAATGAACAGATACCCTTCGACGTAGCAAAATAAACTTCACCGGTGCGACCATCAATGGCGATCTTCCTGACATCATTGCTCAATAGCGGGCTGTTTGCCTCAGTAAAATTGGAAATGACGTTCTCGCCTTCCGGACTTATCAACCACACGCCGTTACGCGTCGCCACCCATTTCCTGTCGGCCCCGTCGACAGCGATACTTCTCACCTCTTCTCCATTAAATAAGTAACCGTTGAAGTTTCCCTGCTTCACAATTGGCCAGATGGCGTCGCATCCCTGGCCCGAGAAGGCATCCTGTGGACATTGAATCACTCCGATCCCGTTGGCTGTTCCTACCCAGATGAAACCATTCTTATCACGAGCGATAGATAGCACTTCCCCTTCGGGAAGGTTTCCATTGCCCGCACCGGGTGCATATTGTTTCCACCTGTCATCCCCAATATTTTCTATTGAAGAACCATGATCGAAGGCAAAGACGTTACTCGATTTCGCAGCCATGATCCATTTATAATTATTATCGTCGATCACGATTTGCGCCAGCGAATTCTCCAATAGAAAAAATGGAAGAGTGAACCGCATCCATGTACTATCAGCCTTTCGTACGAGCAAAGGCTGCAATGCGCCGAAATTGGATATCCAAAGATTATTCTCACTATCGAACGCGAGGCCCGAGACACGATAACTTCCCGGGTCGCCAACCGCCGCGCCTAAGACTTGTTGTTTAAATATATTGAACGTCTCGTTTTCCCTCACGTGCAACAAACCCCCACCGTATGATCCTGCCCAGATAGATTCATCCCGGGGATCGAGGGCAATCGTAATGTAATCGAGTAGTGAGTCAATCTGTGGAAAGCGATATCGGTTTATATTAGTCCAGGTACCATCCTTAAGTTTAAAGATGCCGTTACCGTTGTACATATAATTCCACGACTCATTCACCTCCCCGGCCGTAGCATAGAAAACATTATTGTATACGATCATCTCACCACTTGCGGTTCCCTCGGGCGAATTTGGCTTGTATTGTTCATACGACGAGGTAAGGAAATGTGTAAGCCCTCCAAATTGATCCGACAGCCATGGTTCGTTATTGACAAGAATGGCTTTTCGGGGAAACGAGATTGGCGCTAACTGGGTCAATACCCTGGAAACACTTCCATCACTATTGAGAATCGTCACTTTGCTTTGCAAACTGGCGATGCGTTGAGTTAGCGTTACCTTTCCCTCAGACACGCTACTGTTGATGATCTCCCAACCATCTGCATAGAAAAACGTCCATATACTACCGTTCCAACTAAACAATGAGTCATTCTTCTGCACAACTATCTTACCTGAGACATTCAATACCTGTTGACAGGCACCTGCACTCAGGCCGTTGAGTCCACTCATTAATTGCCAGTTGGAGAAATTCGAAGGCTCGGACCCGTTTATTGGCGTTCTCTTTAGACCCTCGGTTGTTGCAGCATAGAAAAAACCTGCATCTGTAGTGAAACCGTTTACCCTTACCTGGGCACCGCCATCGCCGATAAACCAGGTGTCTTTTATTTCATAACGCTCGCCATCGATAACGATCACTCCGAGGCCTGTAGATAGGTAATAATTCTTCTGGTAAGGATAAATTTCATAAATCCTCTTATCGCCGATGATGTCATCACGTCGAATGTCGGGTATGTTGATGATGTCGTTTCTAAAGATGATATCGATGTTGCTATTCTCGTATGCGATAACCAGTTTCTCATTGGGCTCGTCATATTCTATATTGCTGATCCCGGTTTCGCTCAATCCTGTAATACGGCTTAGCCTCTCGATGGTAGCACCATCAAGGGTTACAGAGAAAAGGCTATATGGAGTGGCCGCGAATACCTTTCCATCACCCCTGGTCACATCAATCGCGCTGTGATAAGGAAGATGTTCTCTCCACAAACCGATGGGTTGAGGGGGTTGCTGGGCAACGGCATTAATAAGAACTAAAAGGGATATGACGGAAAGGAAGTATCTCACCCATCAAAAGTATTACAATAAGGCAAATCTTCGATCGCTGGTTCAATCCCATTTCAGCCTCTCGATTGACCAAGGATATGTTTGGGAGTGCATTCACGTTTTTTAACGTTCTTTGCTGCTCGAGACCGGATGCAGCAGACCCGGTATTTCGATTAAATCCATTACTTTATGTGGCAAAGACTAGGAAAAATTATCCTGAAATATCGGATTCCATTTCTCATTGCGTTGGTGGCACTTACCGCAATCATGACCTATTGGGCAAGTAAAGTGCAGCTGAGTTATGAATTTAGTCGCGCCATTCCTACCAATCACCCAGCCAGCGTCACTTACCAGGAGTTTAAGAAAAAGTTTGGTGAAGATGGTAACCTGTTCGTGATCGGCATTCAGACGAAAGAGGTTTTCAACGAAAATTTTTTTAATAGCTACGCCGACCTACAGAGAAAGCTGAAAAAGGTAAACGGTGTTGAGGACATCATCGGTATGCCTACTGCGGTCAATCTTGTAAAAGACTCCGCGACCGAAAAACTAAATGCCGCATTCATTTTCCCAGACAGAATTTTGAACCAGTCGGAGATCGATAGCGGCAAGTCCATTTTTCTTAGTCTGCCATTTTACCAGCATCTGTTATACAATCCCTCAACAGACGCATGGCTCATGGGTGTACGAATCAACAGGGAGATCATGAACAGTAAGAAGAGAGTTGGGGTCGCACGCGAGATCATTGCACTTGCCGATGAATTTGGAAAGACGAATAATACTACTACGTACCTCAGCGGACTACCTTACATCCGCACTGAAATATCTACCCGCATCGCAAATGAAATGCGCTGGTTCCTTCTCGCCTCGGTCATACTTTCTGCACTGATCCTATTACTTTTCTTCCGTTCCGTGAGTTCGATGCTTCTTTCGCTTGTAGTAGTGATCATCGGTGTGATCTGCAGCCTGGGAACCATGCACCTGCTAAATTATAAGATCACTTTACTTACCGCACTCATTCCGCCACTGATTGTCGTAATAGGCATTCCAAACTGTATTTACTTTCTCAATAAGTTCCATACGACATACAACGAAACGTCGAACAAAAGGGAGGCCCTGGTGACGATGGTCGGCAGGATGGGTATCGTTACGCTTTTCTGCAACCTGGCGGCCGCGATCGGTTTCGCGGTGTTTGCTCTTACACGAAGCGAGGTATTGCGTGAGTTCGGAGTTGTAGCCGGAATTAATATCATGCTCCTGTTCTTCATTTCACTGTTGCTCATACCCATCGTACTTAGTTTCCTTCCTTCGCCAAAGTCGAGGCACATGAAGTACCTTGATAATCCGAGGCTTAACCGCTGGCTCGACAGACTCGAGCGTTGGTCGATGAATCACAGGAAACTCATTTATGGGATTACTATTGGTTTGATGATCGTTGCAACGCTTGGGATTTTTAGACTGAAGAGTGTTGGTTTCATTGTAGACGACCTGCCGAAGACTGATAAGATTTACACGGACCTCAAGTTCTTCGAGAGGAATTTCAAAGGTGTAATGCCTTTGGAAATACTGGTAGATACTCGCAAGAAGTACGGCGTCTCGCGCAACCTTGGAAACCTTCTGCGTATTGATTCGCTTTCGCAATTCCTGGTTACCATGCCTGAGATAGCAAGGCCGTTGAGCATTGGGGAAGGTTTGAAGTTTGCGAAGCAGGCCTTCTTTGACGGTGATAGTAGTAATTATACCATGCCGTCGAGTTATGATCTCCCGGTGTTAGCGGAATACCTGAGTTTCAGGAAAGACTCGGCGGGGAGTAAGAATTCTTTCGCTAAGCTGATCTCCACATTCATGGATAGTTCGAGACAACAGGCACGTATCAGCATTAGTATGGCCGATGTAGGAAGCGCGCGCCTGCCCATTATCCTGGATACTATCCGGCAGAAAGTCGACCAGTTGTTTCCGAAGGATAAATACGATGTTCAATTGACCGGGACCAGCATCACCTTCCTCGAGGGAAGTAGGTTTATTATCAATGGTCTCAAGGAAAGTATTCTCTGGGCGTTTGGGTTGATTGCTCTTTGTATGTTATACCTTTTTCGATCCTTCAGGATCCTGTTATGTTCTCTCCTACCTAACGTCATCCCACTCGCCATCACCGCGGGAGTGATGGGATGGGTAGGCATTCCTTTAAAACCTTCGACTGTATTGGTGTTTAGCGTAGCGCTCGGCATTGCGATAGATATTACGATACGCTTCCTGATTAATTACAAACAGGAGCTTCCGCTACAGGGAGGCGACCTGGAGAAAACCGTCATTGAAACCATACACAGCACAGGGATCAGCATCATCTACACTTCGCTTGTGTTGATAGCAGGGTTCATCATCTTTTGCTTTAGTGGTTTTGGTGGCACGCAAGCACTGGGATGGCTAACATCGCTAACACTCGTAACTGCAACATTTACTAATCTTGTTTTGTTGCCAGCATTGCTGATCGGTTTGGGGCGTCCTAAAAAAAGATAGATTGCATATCATTGCTCGATTATAGTTTTTAGTATATTGGTGCAGCATCCAGGCACACCGTCCTGTCCATTTTATATCGTGTCGCCCCGGATTTTCTATTACGTACCCCATGATCGCGTTAGGTTAAGGTTATCAGTATCCCTTATTTGATAGGATTCGTTGACGTTCAATAGCCACTTTCACGAGAGGTGACTATTGTATTTTCTATATATTAAAACTACATGCACATGAGAAAACTGCTAGCGCTGCTAACAGCTTTCCTGCTATTCGCGGGAGAGTTGTTGGCCCAAAAAACTATCACCGGTAGGGTGGCTGATGACAAAGGAAATCCAATCCCCAATGCGTCAGTTATTGTAAAAGGTACCAACACTGGTACGGTTACCAAATCAGATGGAACCTACTCTCTCACAGTTCCTTCCACAGCCAGGACTCTTGTTTTCACTTCCGTTAGTATGGCACCGGAGGAAGTAACAATTGGTTCGCAAACGGTGATCAATCCCACGTTAAAAACTGAAGACAGGGTATTAACCGATGTAGTCGTGGTTGGTTACGGCACACAGCGCAAGAAAGAAGCGACAGGCAACCTTTCAACCGTGAAAGGAGCGGCTATCGCACAGAAGCCCGTTCAAAGCTTTGAGTCCGCACTCGCAGGTAAAGCTGCAGGTGTGTTGATCACAGTTCCCAATGGCGTGCTTAACAATCCACCTGTTTTCAAGATTCGCGGCAACAATTCAATTTCACTCAGTTCCTATCCTTTGATAGTAATAGATGGTGTGCCTACTTACACAGGTGACCAGGGTGGTACGAGTGCGCCCGCCAATGCGCTGGCCTCCATTAATCCAAATGATATTGAAAGCATAGACATCGCGAAAGATGCTGCCGCTTCAGCTATCTATGGTAGCCGTGCCGCCAACGGTGTCGTATTCATTACAACGAAAAGAGGGAAGCCAGGAAAAGCAAAGGTGAGTTATGACGGCTGGGCCGGCTGGTCAAGAGCCTCGCGCCTTCCGGAGATCCTCGATGCAACGCAGTATGTAGCATATAAGAATGTCGCTTTGGCCAATCTTAAGATTAACAATCCCGCGACGACAGGCAGCTTTATCATCCCAAATGATGCGCAGGGAAACCCGATCAATACAAACTGGTATGATGAGGTCTATCGCCAAGGTTTCTCCCATAGTCATAATATCAATGTATCTGGTGGTTCGGAAGGAACTACCTATTACATGTCTGCGGGCTATACAGACCAGGAGGGCATCCTTCAACAAAATGATTTCGAACGCACGAATGTATTGTTGAATGTTGATAGCCGTGTCAACAAGATCATCTCAATCGGTGGTAAGTTGAGCTACTCAAACGAAAAGAATAATATCGGTGGTTCTTCGGGTTCGCTTCCTGGCGAAGGATTTGCCTCTGCCGGAGCGGCGCGTCTCGCGTTCGCATTACCGCCGAACATTTCACCATTCACTAATACAGGTGCATACAACATCGCATCAGCTACAGCGATCGGTAGTCAGGGCAGCCTCGTAAATAATGCCAACCCTTACACCTTCAACAACGTGCGTCTGCTGCTCGACCTCAATAGGTCGAATAATGAGGTGAGTCATTTGCAGTCCAATGCCTACTTGCAAATCAAGCCAGTTAGCTGGATCACGTTGCGGACGACTTATGGAATTGACAACCTACTCATCGATAACGATATCTTCTACAACCCTTACCACGGCGATGGCGCAGGTACCAGTCTCGGACCAGGGGGTGGTGGTTCAGCTACTTTCTCTAAGGACAAGACATGGTTGTGGACAAACACGGCGCAGTTTGAATTTACGCTGGCCAACAAACACAATTTCAACATCCTTGCAGGTAATGAACAGCAAAGACGCACGAATACGGGTCTTGGCATCTCTCGCCGCACACTGTCGGATTCTGCTTACACAACTGTACAGGCAGGATTTACAACGAATAACACTGCGGGACTTTCGCTTGGCGAGAATTACCTGCTCTCTTCATTCGGGCGTTTGAATTACAACTTCGATAAAAAATACTTTCTGAGTGGCAATATCCGCCAGGATGAGTACTCAGCTCTTGGAATCAAAAAGGGAACATTCTGGGGCGCATCCGCAGGATGGGAAATAGCACAGGAACAATTCTGGTCAGCAGCTAATCTGGACCGCGTGTTCAGCAGTTTCAAGATCAGAGGTAGCTATGGCAAGGTGGGTAATGTAGCCGGAATCGGTAACTATTCCACCTACTCTACTTATGGTTCCGGATTATATGGTGGCGTTGCTACTCTCGCGTTCAGTTCAGTGGGTAACGATAAGATCACGTGGGAGACAAGTAAGAAGTTGGATGTAGGCTTCTCATTCGGATTGTTCAATGAGAGGCTAACAGCTGATGTCGCATACTATCACAATGATATCGACAATCTCCTTCTTAGTGTGCCACAAGCACCATCGGCTGGACTACCAAACAACATCCTGCAGAATGTAGGTACGATGTACAACAAGGGGATAGAGTTTGCAATCTCAGGATCACCGATACAGAAGAAAGACTTTAGCTGGTACTCTTCATTCAACTTTGCGTACAACAAGAATGAAGTCACCGCGCTTGCAAATGGCCTTACAGAGATCCTTACTGCAACGAGCGGTCTCGAGACTGTTAACAAGACACTTCCTGGTTATTCTGCCGGTTACCTTTGGGTAATTCGTACGGCCGGAATAGATCCCGCAACAGGTAAGAGGATCTTCATTAATAAAGCAGGGGATAAAGTCCTGTACCAATTTGGTTCGGTGCTTCCTGCCGGACAATTCAACTACATGAATCCGGATGGCACCCAATACAAGAAGAACGGTGTAGCTGCTTCAATCAACCAGGCCGATGATGCCGTATTGTACGCCAACACTCAGCCAAAGATCATTGGTGGCTGGGATAATACATTCCGCGTTAAAGATTTTGATGTGAACTTCCTCTTCACTTACCAGTTAGGATTTTCTATCTACTATGGTTCCAACGCGGGTCTCCACGACCAGCGCTTCTGGAACAATCATGTGGATGTATTGGATTACTGGCAGAAACCCGGCGACCAGAGCAAATGGCCAAAGCCAATGTTCAACGACAACGTATCGAACGGCTCTGCAATGCCAATGGACATAAACGTGTTCAAGGGTGATTTCGTAAAACTCAGGACCGTTCAGTTGGGCTATACTTTGCCAAAGAGACTTACGGACAAAGCCAAAGTAAACAGTGCAAGATTTTACATCAGTGGTCAGAACCTGGCAGTTATCACCAATTATCCAGGACCTGATCCTGAAGTATCTGCGAACGGCAACTCCGCTACCTCTGCAAGCATAGACAGGAACACGCTCGCAAATGGTCGCACGATCACCCTGGGAATCAATGTTGGTTTCTAAAACTTTAATCTAAAAATGACAAACAATGAGAATTAAATCAAAATATATACTAGCAGTTGGGATGGCGCTGGCTGTTGTTTCCTCCTGCAAAAGGGAACTCCTTGACGCCCCTCCCCAAACATCGATTTCAGATGCTACCGCCTTCGATCAGCCTTACCGGATCGCCAACCAGGTACTTGCTCTTTATTCTTCATTTAAAGCAGGTACATTCTATGGTGGCCGATACATTGTGTACGGCGATATTAGGGCAGAGGAATTCCTGAGTGAGGACCCTAACCTCGTTACAGGGTTCGACGTATGGCAACTAAATCCAACCAATAGCGCAACCGCCATTCTCGGTCTCTGGTCTCAAGCTTACTTCGTGATAAACAGTGCTAACGTGTTCATCGATGGCATGAACGAGAAAGGACTTGCCGTTGTTGGTACAACCGTTGGCAATAATTACATCGGTGAGGCAAGACTGCTTAGGGCGATCTCCTATTACAGCCTGCTGCAATACTATGCCAGGCCATATGCGGACGGTGCAGGTAGCAAACTTGGATTGCCTCTGCGGCTAACAGGTATAAAAGGTCCTGGTGCTTCCAATCTGGCCCGCAGTACAGTGGCTGAAGTTTATGCGCAGATATTGGCAGACCTTGACTTTGCAGAAGCCAATCTTCCTTTGAACTATTCTACTGCAATGAACAATACAACCAGAGCTCATCGGAATACTGCAATCTCGTTTAAAACAAGAGTCTATCTGAGCATGCAGAATTATGCAAAGGTTATTTCCGAGGCAAATAAGATCGTGCCTGCAGCACCGCCATTCGTAGCAACCAGTGGTGTAGCTCATGCTCTGCAGCCCGACATCACCCTCGTATTCAAAACACCTTTTACCACTACTGAGTCGATTTTCTCGGTGCCATTTACCACAACTAGTGGAGACATACCTGGAACCCAGAACGGAATTCAATCATACTACTATTCAAGCGCGACAGGGATTGGATCGATCTACTCGCTCAATCCGGCGGGCATCATCGGCAATACTGGCTGGACCGCTACAGACAAAAGAAGAGCTTTCATCTTTACTGCAGTGGGTGGAGCGAATGCCGGTAAGAAATATCTCACGAAGTATCCAAATGCCTCTCCTGCCGATTACACACCAGTTATCAGGTGGGCTGAAGTATTACTGAACCTGGCTGAAGCACGTGCACGCTCTCTGAACGTAGTAGACCCACAAGCTGTAGCGTTGCTAAATGCCGTTCGAAACAGGTCCGATGCCACCACCACATTCACTGTAGCAAGCTTCGCAACCGCTGCAGACCTGATCAACGCCATCATGACGGAGAGAAGGATCGAGTTTCTTGGAGAAGGACTTCGCAACAACGACATCATGCGGTTGCTGCAGCCCATTCCAGCGAAAGGCACTGTAGGAGCAAAGAACCCAACCGACGACGGATACATCTGGCCCGCATCGTCTACGGAGAAATCACTTAATACCCTTTGGGTGGACTAAGATCGCCATCCCGGAATACGCAAAGGCCCGTGATGGAATGATCACGGGTCTTTCTTATATTAGATAACTCAAATAAACAATGATGTACAGGCTGTGCTTTCTTCTTTTTATGTTCGGCTCAATCTGCGCGTGTGCGCAATCTGCAAACCCGTTCATGAACGACGCAAATGGAAGACCGCTATACCTACGCACGACTTATATCGCAGATGGTAGTCCTTATCTCTACGAAGAATATGCGTTTGCCGAGATCACGTCGAGTAATGGGACGCTGTACCCGAATGTGCGGGTGAAGGTAGACCTGGTCGACAAATTGGTAATCTATATAACTGAATCGGGAGATGAGATGATTGCGACGACTCCCATACGGCAGGTGAGGTTTCACAATTTCATCAGCAGTGGGGTAGCACAGGGCGCAGTGGTGCTCGAGGGGAGTGATGGCTCCGTGAATTCACCCGGAGGGAAGATTTACCAGGTACTCGAGAGCGGAAAGGCAAAACTTTTGAAGGAATTGACGGTCACTTTCAGTGATAATAAGCGTTATGGCGAGGCAACGGTAACCCGGGTATTCACCAGGAAGGAAACCTATTTTGGGCTCTTCGACGGTCCTCCGGGCCTTAAGAAGCTTGAACGGAATAAATCATCGCTGGTCGATTTCTTCCCTACTATGAAGAATGAAGTGACTGCCTACATCGAAGCCCAGAAGCTCAAATGCAAGTCCGAAGAAGACCTAATCGTAGTTTTCCGCTATTATAACTCAATCTGAATAGAGCCTGGCCACCTGCCAGCCCGGCCTGAACACTTATTTTTAAGATTCGTGCCCGCTTACATTGGATATCATGATGATATTCAATAACTTAACTACTAGTCGTTTGCCTATTCGCTGCCTTGGCGTTAGTGATCAGACCCCTTTCCCCTCCTTTCCTCGCCGCTGCATTTTCCTGCGGAACTAATAGTAGTTTTTCCTACATTCGTGCAGCAAAAAAAATGACTCAGGTGTCTTTTAACAGGTTCTGAACGTTTTTTGCACGGTTTGAGAAAATTTTATGATTTTATATAATTCTTCTAATCTGTCCCTCCGAAATATACTGTTCACTGGCGTAGAGCCCCTTCACATGAGATTGCAATCAATCTTTTTTTAATACCTAAAACAAAAACTCAAATGAGAAAATTGCTAGTAGCGCTGACGGCTTTCCTGTTGTTTACAGGCCAGTTGTTAGCTCAGAAGGTCATCACTGGGAAGGTGACCGACGACAAGGGAGTTTCGGTTCCTAACGCTTCCGTTGTGGTAAAAGGTACATCTACAGGTACCACAACAAAATCAGATGGTTCTTTTTCACTTACAGTTCCCTCAGGAGCTACCACCCTGGTAATTTCTTCCGTGGGTATGGTTTCTAAGGATGTGGCAATCGGCTCTGGCAACACTGTGAATGCACAGTTGGTTACCTCAGCTCAGGATCTTTCAGAAGTAGTAGTAGTTGTTCCTTACGGAACGGTTAAGAAAACTGCTTTTACAGGCTCCGAGAACACGATTTCTGCCGCGCAGATCACCAAGCAGCAGGTAACATCAGTTACACGTGCCCTTGAGGGTTTGATTCCTGGTATTATGGCTACCAACGGTGGCGGTGCACCAGGTACTGGCGCAAGCATCCTAATCCGTGGAGTTGGATCTGTAAATGCAACGAGCGCACCATTGTATGTATTGAACGGCATTCCTTATGACGGTTCAATCACTGCGATCTCTACTGACGACATCGAATCGGTGACTGTTTTAAAGGACGCGGCTGCTGCAGCCCTCTACGGTTCACGCGCTGCAAACGGCGTTGTGATGATCACTACCAAGAAAGGTAGAAGAGGTAAAGCAACAGTTTCTGCAAGTCTTCGTCAGGGTTTCATGAGCCGTGGTATTCCTGAATACGACAGGGTAGACGAGAGGAATTATTATGAGTTATTCTGGGAAGCTTACAGGAATTCATACCTGAGTCAGGGCCAGAGCAGGGCTACAGCGGGAGTGAATGCATCTAACGTATTGACTGGTTCAAGCGGTCTCGTATATAATGCCTATAACGTTCCTGGCAACACCCTTGTTGACCCAACTACTGGTAAGCTCAACCAAAATGCTAATCTTCTTTGGCATGAGTCATGGGAAGATGCCCTGTTCCGCACGGCATCACGTACTAATGCCAACGTTAATATTTCAGGCGCAAACGAAGGAATGGATTATTACCTTTCTGCGGGCTACCTCAATGAGGATGGCATCGTCAGGAATTCTGGATACAAGCGTTATAACGTAAGGTTGAACGTAAACGTAGCAGCTACAAACTGGTTCACTACAGGCGTTAACCTCGACGGCGCTATCGCCAAGAGGAAAGATGTTCCAAGTGGCGGTACAGCTACTACAAATCCATTCTACTACACAAGGCAGATGGGTCCGATCTACCCTGTTTACCAGCACAACCTTACTACCGGTGCTTTCGTTGATACACTTGGCGAGCACAAACTCGATTGGGGTGTACCTGAGCAAATGGGTACAAGGCCATATGCCGGCAGATCTAACCTCCGTGGTTCATTGGCCCTCGATGATCGTTCAAGGGACATCTTCAACGGTAATGCCAATGCATATGCCGAGGTGAAGTTCCTGAAGGATTTCTCTTTCAGAGCTACACTTGGTCTTAACTACCTGACTAATGCCATCACTAACTATCAGAACAATCAGTTCGGTGATGCTGCTCCTTCTACTCCTGGTGGCTCGAACGGTGGTCGTTCTACCAAGACTTCTGATCAGCAGGTTTCTTTGACAGGCAACCAGGTGTTGACTTGGAGAAAGACATTTGGCTATCATTCAGTAAGGGCTTTAGTTGGCCATGAAAATTATAAGTACAAATACACTTTCCTTTCCGCTAACTCATCTGGCTTCCTTTTCCCAGGTCAGTCAGACCTGGATAATGGTACAGCGTCATTTGGCCCCGCCAGTTCACGTGTAGACAACCATAGAATTGAGAGCTATTTCGCGAATGTTAACTATGATTTCAACCAGAAGTATCTTCTTTCTGCGAGCTATCGTACAGACGGATCTTCAAGATTTCGCGATGACGTAAGGTGGGGTAATTTCTATTCAGTGGGTGCAGGCTGGAGACTTTCTCAAGAGAAATTCCTTAGCAATGTAAGCTGGCTGAATGAATTGAAGCTGAGAGTTAGCTATGGTGAGCAGGGCAACGAGAACATCGGTTTGTTCTACCCTTATCGCAACTATTACTATGCAAATGCAAACGGTACCTATTCTGCTCCTACTCGTCCTGCGAATGCAGAACTTCTTTGGGAGAAGAACAAGACATCGAACGTTGGTCTTGACTTCACTATCCTGAAAAGGCGTCTTTCTGGTACGATCGAGTGGTTCAACAGGGCGTCTGACAATCTTTTGTTCGACGTGCCTTTGCCTCCTTCTACGGGATATGCAAGCGTATACCAGAACGTAGGTTCAATGAAGAACACTGGTATTGAGCTTCAATTGGGATACAATGTGATCCTCACTCCTACTTTCAACTGGAGAATGGATCTTAACCTGACACATTTCAAGAACAAGATCACTAAGCTTCCTGCGAAGCAGTCTGAAAATGGTATCATCACTGGAACGAAGAAACTGCTTGTAGGACATAGCATCTTCGATTTCTGGTTACCTGAGTATGCCGGTGTTGACGCTTCAAACGGCGACCCATTGTACTACAGGGACGTTCTCGATGCTGCAGGCAAGCCAACTGGAGCAAGAACGCTTACAAATGTGATTGCACAAGCGACTTCTTACTACCATGGTTCTGCACTTCCTGATATCTCTGGAGGTTTCACAAACTCCGTCAACTACAAAGGCTTTGACCTTTCTTTCTTGCTAACTTTTGCTTATGGCGGCCAGTTCTATGATGGTAACTACCAAAGCATCATGCACCGCGGTAGCGCTGGTACAGCATTGCACGTAGATGCATTGAAGAGATGGCAGAATCCAGGTGATGTGACTGTGGTTCCAAGAATACAGAATGCAGTTGCTGCACAGGACGGTGCATCTTCAAGATGGCTGGTTGATGGTTCATGGCTCAATATCAAGAACATCACCCTCAGCTATACATTGCCAAGGGCATTACTTAATAAACTTCGTGTATCAGGTCTTCAGGTTTTCGCTAACGTAGACAACGCATGGTTGTTCACTGCCAAGAAAGGCATGGACCCACAGCGTGAATTCAACGGAACTGCTGACGCTTCATACACTCCATTCAGAACAATGAGCTTTGGTTTCACCGCTAATTTGCAATAAAAAATTTAAAACAATAAACATGAAAAAGATACTATTATATGGCACATCGCTTCTGCTGATCGGTATCACTAGTTGCAAGAAAGATTATCTCGAAACAGAACCCAGCAATGGTGTTACTGAACAGGAAATCTTCAGCAAACTGAATACTGTATATGCCGCGCTTGATGGAGTAGTAAAGGAGCAGTATGCATTCGGTATCGGTGCGAGCACCGGTCACGATAATTTCGGTCAGAAATCATTTGACCTTCAGAATGATCTCATGGGTAACGACATGGTCGTTCATAGCCAGGGATATGGTTGGTTCAATACCGACTACAACCTGACAGAGTGGACACGTGACGTGACCGGTCGTCAGCCAGACAATGCCTGGTATTTCTATTACGACCTGATCAAGCAAGTTAACAAGCTCCTCGCTATCGTTGATGGCGTGGCTGATGCATCTGCTGCTCAGAAAGAAATCGTAAAAGGACAATCACTTGGAATTCGCGCTTATGCTTATTTCTACCTGATTAACTATTTCCAACAGACATATAAAGGAAACGAAACTAAGCCAGGCGTACCTCTGTATACAGAAGCAGCCACAGATGGTAAAGGCCGTGGAACTGTACAGGAAGTGTATACTCAGATCATTGCTGATCTTACAGCTGCTGAGCCACTGTTGAACGGTAAGCCACGTACTAGCAAAGCAAACATTGATGTTACAGTTGTTCAGGGTCTTCGCGCTCGTGTAGCACTTATCCAGGAAGATTGGGCAACTGCCGCTACGTATGCTGCGAAAGCAAGGATCGGTTATACTTTAATGACAGCCGCACAGTACACTGCTACAAACGCTTTCTCTTCTCTTAGCAATGCTGAGTGGATGTGGGGTTCTACTATTCCTGCAGATCAGGCTACGATCTATGCTTCCTTCTTCTCACATATGGATATTCGCACGGGTGGTTATGCAGCATTGGGTGGACAGAAGAAAATCACCAAGGCTCTCTACGATCAAATCAATGCAGCTGACGAAAGGAAGAAAGTATGGAGAGCACCTGGAACAGGAACTACAGCAAATCCTGACTACAACCAGCTGAAACACCAGGTTCCAACCGCAGGTAGCTGGGCAGCTGACTACCTCTACATGCGTGCTTCAGAAATGTACCTGATTGAAGCAGAAGGTTTGGCTCGTTCCGGACAAGAAGGTCCTGCACGTACCGCTCTTGAGACAGTTATCAAGGCTCGTTACCCTGCTTACAGTGCTGCTGGATTCGCAGGAACTGCACTCATTAGTGAAATTCTTCTTCAAAGAAGGATCGAACTGTGGGGTGAAGGTTTCTCTTTGATGGATATCAAACGTCTTAACCAAGGACTTAGCAGGCCAACAGGTGCAGGCAACCACGGTTCTCCGAATTTTGATCCAGGTGTTTATACGACTTCTCCTGCCGATGCAAGATTTATCATGAGAATTCCAAAGAGAGAGTTGGACAACAACACAAACATGACGCCAGGCGATCAGAACCCTTAATAAGTATCACTAACAAAGAAAACACCGAGACATGAACAAATTACTTTCATATATAATGATTACCGGACTGGTGGCCCTCAGCATCACGTCCTGTAAGAAAAACAACCTCGTGATCGACAAAGAGGTGATCCCGCCGGCCTTTGCCAAGTTCAATACTTTGCAGCCTGGCGATACGATCACTACACACTACATCAGAAGCAACAATGCTCCTTTAGTGCTTCCGGTTGGTATCACGAACGTATCTGATCAGCCCCGGGTGATCAATTTCTCGTACAGCTCACGCAATGCTGTTCAAGGAACACAGTATAACGCCCCTACTTCTATCACAATCCCTGCTGGTAAGGCATTGGATTCACTCGTAGTTACAGGTCTGTTTGCCGGTTATACCTCTACAAGGGTCGACACGGTTACGATCACGATCACAGGCGGAGATGGTTTGACTGCCAGCTCTTACAAGAGCAGGTATCACGTGATACTCCGCAAATATTGTGATGTGGTTCTCGCTAACCTGGGTGGAGCGTACGTTAGAACGTTCGAAGGAACTTACGGTCCTTACACGAGTAGCGTAACCAACCTTACGTCGACTGGCGCAACTACTGCAACTGCTACCATTACTAATGTATATGATAGCAATATTTCAATGGTTGTGACCTTCGATTGGACCAATCCGGCATCGTTCCGAGTTAATATTAACCCGCAACAAACGCAGTATACATCTGGAGGACTTCCGATGTTCATCCGCGCAAATGCCGCGTCTGCCAGCACGTTCTCTTCCTGCGATAACACGATTACTCTAAGGCTGCAGCTCTATACAAGTGCAGCGATAGTTGATACCTGGACATCCAGTATGGCCAAGTAAGATCAATCATCACATGAGAAAACCCCGGTTAGCAATAACCGGGGTTTTTTTGTTGGCCAAGTATAATAACAATGTAAAATGTGGGATGTAAAATATAAAAGGGAAACAGTTTGAAAGTCGCATCTAGCATCTAGCATCAAGTATCTTAGCTTCTAGTATCTAGTATGCTCTTTAAATGCTGCTGCGACCTTTACATTTTACATTTAATATTTTATACTTTTCATTCACCTAAGTACCTCTTCCAATTTAGACATTAAGTCTCTTCCTTTCAAATCTTCACCGATAACCGTACCATCGGGAGCGACTAATACATTATAAGGAATTCCATTGAACTGATACAACCCGATGATTGGACTATCCCAGTGTTTGAGATCACTAACGTGTGTCCATGTAAGTTTGTCGTTTCTTATAGCATCGAGCCACTTGTCCTTCTGTCCAGGTTTGTCAAATGATACACCGAGCACGGTGAAGTTTTTATCCTTAAACTGGTTGTAAGCCCTGACCACGTTTGGATTCTCCTGGCGGCAGGGACCACACCAACTAGCCCAGAAGTCTACCAATACAAATTTCCCTTTGAAAGAACTCAACTTAACAGTCTTCCCATTGATATCGGGCAGTGCAAAATCGGGAGCCTGTTTGCCAACCCACATGCTGGCTTTCGGTGTCGAACGAGCCATGCGGCTGTCAAGATTCTTCTTTACTGCTGCCACGCCTTCATGAGACGGATAGCGCGCAGCGAGGCGGTTGACGATTTCACTTTGCGTCTCAGATGAAAGCGGCTCGAGTCCGAATCCTTCGTCGGTAGTCTGGTAATACCCTAGCTCGAAGATCACGAGCGCTGGATCCGTTGCTTTGTTAATCGAACGTGTCGTAAAATTCTTCACCTTCTCCGCGAGCGCCTGCCATTCACCAATCAACGGCACTATTAGACTATCCGGTGCGTTCATACTTCTCAAACTATCAGCCCTCTGGCTAATGACATATATCCTCTGTAGGTCGACATTGTAAGCTTGGAGGAATTCCTTCATTTCCTGGCTAGCAGGAGAACCCTTTACATCATACTTATCGGCAAAACGGCTATCCTCTTTGTTCAATTCTACATTGATGGTAACCTCGGGTTTATCGTTAATGATGTATGCTAATGCATACTCATTCCGGTCAAGCCTGAGACCATACATCCTTGATTCTTTGGCCTCGGCCTTAAGAGAAAAGGCGCCTCCATTTCCCAGCGCAGCCGAGTCTACGATTGTTCCCTGGGCACTACCAGCTGGCATTTCCTCCAGGTAAATCTTCTTCGCAGTACTGTTGCTGATCGTACCGTTTACCTTAAACTCCTTTACATCTTTTTCATTCGAACAGCCAATTGCAAAGCCGACGATTGCTACGCATATCCAATGTCGCATTCTTGTTTTTTGTTTCATGCATTCTTTTTTTTGGAATCGGGAATCGGGAATTGGGAATTGGTCACAAAGTTCGTAAAGTCTTTTCCATATCACGGGTGCCGCCAACTTCCAATTCCTGATTACCGATTACAGTTTCCGCCTCCGCTACGCTTGGCGGGCGCGACCCGATTCCTGATTACCGATTACCGATTCCTTTTTCAGTTATTTAGTTTCTTAAGTAAGATTTCATTGGTCATCTTCGGATCAGCTTGTCCTCTTGACTGCTTCATTACCTCTCCTACGAAAAGAGATAGCAATCCTTTCTTCCCTTTCTTATATTCTTTTACTTTATCCGCATACTTGATTAGCACCTTGTCAATTACCGGTTCCAATACAGATGTATCCGATTGTTGTATCAATTGTTGGTCTTGCGCAGCCCGTTCTGCATCCGCAGTAGGATGTTCCAACAGCCAGTTGAACAAACGTGTGGATGCCACTGAGAAACTGACCTTTCCCGAGTCTACTAATTGGATCAATGAGGCAATTGCTTTCGGTTCCAATGGAAAGTCTGCTATGACCGCATCCTTTTCATTCATCCAACTCTTCACGGGGCCGAGCAACCAATTGGCCGCGGCCTTATAATTCCCTTTACTGATATCTTTTGGTGCGAGGTCGATCAAGCTTTTCACCAGCAATTCGAAATAATCCGCCAACTCCCTTTCTTCAGTGAGGACCTGCGCATCGTACTCAGGCAATTCATACTCCGTGATATAGACCTGTATTCTCTCCTCGGGTAAAGCAGGAACTGCGCTCCGGATATTTTCTATGAACGATTCGTCGAGGTTGAATGGGGTGAGATCCGGATCCGCAAAATAACGGTAGTCGTCCGCATCCTCTTTATCACGTATCGGAAAAGTGGTCCCTTTGTCGGCATCAAAGCTCCTCGTTTGTTGAACGATAGTCTCGCCGCTCTCCAGTAGACCTATTAAACGCTGCGCTTCGAACTCTATCGCCCTTTTCACATTGCGGATTGAGTTGAGGTTCTTCACTTCCACTCTCGTTCCCAACACCGGATCGCCTTTCTTACGCACAGATATGTTAGCATCGCAACGAAGGCTTCCTTCCTCCATGTTTCCATCGCAGATTTCCAGGTAGCGAACAAGCTTCCTTATTTCTCCAACGTATGCGAATGCTTCATCTGCACTACGGATGTCGGGCTCAGTAACAATCTCTATCAAAGGTGTTCCCGCGCGGTTGTAGTCGATGCTGGTATTCTCCGGATCGAGATCGTGGAGGCTCTTACCGGCGTCCTCTTCGAGATGGATACGATTCAATCGGATATGCCTTTCGCCCGCTGCTGTCTTGATCCGCACTGACCCACCTTTGCAGATGGGCGTGGTGTGTTGCGATATCTGGTATCCCTTTGGAAGATCGGGATAGAAATAATTCTTGCGGGCGAAATAGTTTTGCTTCTCTATTCCACAGTGACACGCAATTCCCATCCTGATTGCATACTCGATGGCCTTGCGGTTCATTTTTGGGAGTGTACCGGGATGCGCGAGTGTTATTGGACTGACGTGCGTATTGGGCTCGGCGCCAAAGGCAATGCTATCACCGCAGAATAATTTACTGAAGGTCTGCAGTTGCGCGTGTACCTCCAGACCAACCACTACTTCATATGTTTCGGGGACGCTCATCTGAGGCCGCAAAAATAGCCCATTTTATTCCTGTTTTCTGTTTCTGTTTCTGTTCCTGTTTTCTGTTTCTGTTTTCTGTTTTCTGTTCCTGTTTCTGTTTCTGTTCCTGTTTCTCTAACCTGAGAGCGAGAAACAGAGCGGGAGCGAGGGAGAGAAACAGAAACAGGAACAGAGCGGGAGCGGGAGCGAGGAAGAGAGTGGAGTGAGAAGGGTTGAGGGCAAAAAAAACCCTCCCTCCAAAAGGAGGGAAGGGTTACTACATGCACACGAGATATATGTATTAAAGATCTGCGGTTTTCAACTTGCGTGGAATCTTCACCTCGATATTGTGAGTCTTGCTTCCGCGCAATAATTTCACCATTACTGAATTCTTATCCTTGCTTTCCTTGATGATCTTGGCAACTTCATCGGCGCTCTTTACAGCCTTGCCTTCCACTTCTGTTATTACATCATCATTCTTGATGCCTGCTTTCTCCGCATTGCTTTCATCATCTACTTCGATCACCTTTACACCTTTTCCATCATCTGTATCCTGTACAGACAATCCAAGCTTGGGACTTCCGCTGGAATACACCCAGTTTTGACCGTTCACGCGGGGTATGCTTTGGATCTTAGGCATAATGTGACCAAGATTCATATCGCCTGCATCATACTTGAACTGTCCACCTTCAGTAGTGAAGGTCCTGGCGCCCTTCCACCTACCTAATTCCGCGGTAAGTTTCTGCTCTTTATCATCGCGCAGATAACTGATATCGATTTTTTCTCCTGGCTTCCTTGCCTTGATAGCCGCAGAAAGTTGATCTGGTGTATCAATATCCTTACCATCGATCTTAGTAATTACATCGCCCTTCTTCAAACCGGCCTTTGAGGCGCCGCTTTCCTTTGTGATTTCCTGGATCTCTACTCCTTTATCTGCTTTTTCGGTGGTGACACCAAGCATTGCCCTGTTAGAATCGATGGTAACCATCCTGAAATTCTCCCCCGGCGCCTTACTGCGACTCCAATTGTTTTGCCCCATCATGTCACTCAACGCCCAAGCGTCATTCATCGAGTGGCGGTGTACAGTTACGTTGTCACCCTTATATTCCTCGATTGGTTTACCGTTAACAGTTACTTTACCCGCATTCACTTCCACTACGATCTTCTCATTAACATCGCCCTTTGTAGTAATGATGATTTGCTCGCTGGACTTTTTCTCTTTATCCTTCTCTTTATTTTTCTCTTTATCACCTGGCTGCGCCATAAGGCCAACCGGTGCCATCAACACTGCTCCAAGAAGAATGAGCAAAGGTTTTCTGACGATCTGTTTCATGCTGTTTAATTTTATAAATTGTCTACGTTTGTTTTCGTACTTCAAATATAACGACATTTTTGTGAATACGAAATGTTTCGGAAAAGTTAAAACCAATATGCAATATGCAATAGGCAATAGGCAAAAGCCACTTTGCAGTTGAACAACCCTTTGCCTATTGGCATTTGCCTATTGCCTATTGGAAAAGAGTACAGTTTCTCGGCTTTTAAGTATTTTTACTAACGTCACGGGCATGGATAATACGAAATAAATGTGCATTTTTACCGTACAGCAACCACCACCTTCCTGCCCATGGTCAAGATCTTAGCTATAGCCTCTATAGGCATTTGTCTAGCGGCGATAGCTATCTCCATATGGATGTACATGGAGACCAGGAACCGACCCTGGCCGAAGAAAAAAGAAAAGAACCGCCACACCTTATAATAGGTCTTTAACCTTCCTAATTACCTCCTCAAGGCTGCCAGCATCCTGGCCTCCCGCCGTTGCAAGCGTCTTCTGACCCCCGCCTCCACCTTTAATCAATGGCGCTATATGCTCCTTGATAATCTTCCCCGCGTCCAGGTTTCGATCCTTCACCACCCCATCTGAGATTCCAAGAGCTACGTAAGGCTTATCGCCAATAATGGCACAAAGTATTGCTACATAATTTTCCAGATGATTCTTAAGGTCGAAGCAGACCTTCTTCAACGAATCGGCACTCCCCACTTCAACCACCTCGCCCACGAAAGACACCCCATTCTTCGACTCGATTTTTTTGGCGAGTTCACCTGCAAGTGCTCCTAATTCTCGAGCCTCGACCCGCTCCAGCTTCTTCCTCAATTCCGTATTTTCTGCAATCAATTCCCCCACCGCCTTCACGGGATCTGCAGGATTCTTCAACACTCCCCTGATCGAAGTGAGCAGGACCGACTCCTCCCGAATGCGCTGCTCCGCTTTTCCACCAGTCACAGCCTCAATGCGCCTTACGCCCGCAGCCACCGCCGACTCAGAAACGATTCGAAACACACCCAATTCGCCTGTAAATCCTACGTGTGTGCCCCCGCAAAATTCTATTGAATAGGAAGGATTGATCGTCACGACCCTTACCCTATCACCGTATTTTTCGCCGAACAAGGCCATAGCGCCAAGTTTTAATGCCTCCTCTTTAGGCATCACCCGAATGACTACGGGAATGTTATCCCTTATTTTTTGATTAACGAGCCCTTCCACCGTACTGATTTCCTCATCACTCATTCCCCCTCGTGCCGGATGTGAAAAATCGAAGCGCAAATAATCATCATTTACCAATGACCCTTTTTGCACAACGTGTGATCCCAGTACCTCGCGCAGTGCTGCATGAAGCAGGTGAGTCGCCGAATGATGCAATGCTATTTCCTTTCTTCGAGAAACGTCGATATTCGCTGTTACCGGGCCCTCGATTTTTTCAGGTAGTATATCAGTAAAATGTATGATAAGATCATTTTCTTTCTTCGTATCTAATACTTCAATCTTCTCTTCACCGAAGATGAGCACTCCCGTGTCACCGACTTGGCCACCGCTTTCCGCATAGAATGGAGTGACTTCCAATACGACCTGGTAGCCTTCCTTTCCCTTTGCCTTAACCTTCCTGTACTTTACCACTTTTGTTTCCGACCAGGTAGAATCATATCCCACGAATTCGTTCATCGCAAATTCATCGAGCACTACCCAGTCTTGGGTATCAACCACTGTAGCTGCACGGCTTCGATTTTTCTGCTGTTGCATCTCTGCGGTGAACCCTGCTTCATCGACCGTCAACTTATTCTCCCCTCCGATCAGGCGCGTAAGGTCGACAGGAAATCCATATGTATCATATAAGTCAAACGCATCTTTACCACTGATTACTCCAGAAGACTTCGCCAATGCGATGATATCATCCATTCTCTTCAATCCCTTCTCAAGCGTTCGCAGAAATCCTTCCTCCTCTTCCCTGACTACTTTCGTAACAAATTCCGCCTGCTCATACAATTCGGGAAAAACGTATTTGAATTGGAGAGCAAGTCCGAGGACTAACTGATGAAGCAGCGGCTCTTTGAAATCGAGGTATGAATAATAGTAACGCACGGCTCTTCGAAGTATACGTCTGATAACGTAGCCTGCGCCGGTATTCGAAGGCAACTGTGCATCTGCTATTGTAAAACATATTGCCCTAAGATGATCAGCGATAACTCGGAAGGCAACAGCATCCTTACTATCTCCCTGATCGTATTTCTTACCCGTTATCTTCTCCGTTTCCGATATTGTTCCTGAAAAAATATCAGTATCATAGTTCGACGCCTTCCCCTGTAACACGCGAACTAATCTCTCCAGGCCCATGCCTGTATCCACATGCCGTGCCGGTAGAAGCTCTAGGCTTCCACCTTTAAGGCGATTAAACTGAATGAACACGTTGTTCCAAATCTCGATCACCTGTGGATGATCATTGTTGACAAGCGACTTTCCATCTGTCCTCTTTCGTTCGTCATCCGGCCTACAGTCCACGTGTATCTCCGTACAGGGCCCGCATGGTCCGGTATCGCCCATTTCCCAGAAGTTATCTTTCTTTCCAAAAGCCAAAATCCTATCCTCGGGCAGCCATTTTTTCCATTCCTGCACAGCCTCATCATCGGCCGGGAGTGCTTCCTTTGTATCGCCAGCGAAGATGGAAACATACAGCCTGTCCTTTGGAATCTTATATTCTTCTGTTAATAATTCCCAACTCCAGGCAATCGCCTCCTTCTTGAAGTATCCACTTTCCTGCTTCGAATTTCCGAAACTCCAGTTGCCGAGCATCTCGAACATTGTATGATGATAGGTGTTGACGCCGACCTCCTCCAAATCATTATGTTTACCGCTGACACGCAGGCATTTTTGCGTATCCGCCACTCGTGGATAAGGGGGAGTCCTATTGCCAAGAAAAAAGTCTTTAAACTGGTTCATACCAGCATTTGTGAACATAAGAGTAGGATCATTCTTCACCACAATCGGCGCCGAGGGCACAATTTCGTGTCCCTTAGATTGGAAAAAATCCAGAAATTTCTTGCGTATATCTGCGCTATTCATCTTGCTCGAAGTTACAATGGGTTGATTTTTGCGGTTTCCCGCCTTATATTTGTCAATATCCTAAAAGCTCCTGACAGGTGGCGCAAAGATAAAAGGTTCGATCCTGATTTCTACCCTGCGAAGACCTGCTAAACGGTTGCTTTGTATGAAAAAAATCAAGTACTACTATAACACCAATACGCTTCGCTATGAAAAGCTGGAAACCCCGTTGAGGATTAAGATCCTCCGGATATTCGGTTTCATTGCAGCTGCCTTCGTCACCGCCACATTTATCTCTTTCATCGCCTTCAAATTCGTCGGTTCACCCAACGAGAAACTCCTCGGCTTCGAAAATGAGATGTTGAAGGACCGATACCATGATCTCAATGACAAGATCAAGGAAATGGAGAAGCAGGTATCTGAACTGGAAAAAAGAGACAATACCGTTTACCGGGCCATCTTCGAGGCCAATCCAATTCCCGATAGTGCGAGGGCAAAAGAACTCGAAGCCCAGATTGAAATAGCTACAATTGAAAAGATGAAGGATAAAGAGCTCCTCACCTCCATCGTCACTACGCTCAATAAACTAAGCAGCCGCATAAAGGTGCAGAAGGACTCTTATAAAGAGATCGACAATCTGATCAACAATAAAGAGCAATTACTATCTCATACTCCCGCCATACAGCCCGTAAGTAACAAGGATTTGAGCAGAATCGCTTCTGGTTTTGGTCACCGCATTGACCCTGTATATAAAACCGTCAAGATGCACGCAGGGCTGGATTTCGCAGCACCGCAGGGCACACCAATATATGCTACCGCCGATGGTGCCATCAAGCTTGCAGGAAATTCCGGCAACGGGTATGGCAATCACGTTATCGTCAATCACGGATATGGCTACGAGACTTTGTATGGGCACATGGTACGAGTCAAGGCTAGATCTGGCCAATCAATCAAACGTGGGGAAATAATTGGATGGGTTGGAAGTACCGGCAAGTCCACCGGACCTCACTGCCACTACGAAGTTCATAAGAATGGACAACGCATCGACCCGGTTTACTTCTTCTACAACGACCTGACTCCCGATCAGTTTGACAGACTGTTGAAACAAGCTGCCTCATCAAATCAAAGCCTGGACTAAGGCGACGGGAGGCGGGAGACGGGAGGCAATAGGCAATAGACAATAGACAATAGGCAATAGGCAAGGGACAATAGCTATGACAAATTAGGATCGATGATCCTTAGGATACGTAACAATAACTCGAACACTCCTGCGCCAAAACGCATCCTCGAACTTAGGATACCCGAAACTCGTTTGCGTCGCTTCGCTCGCAATGACGACTCGTAACTCATACCTTTATATCTCGACTTTTCCACAACTGGCATGGCTATTGCGCGAAAGATCACTTCATTTGTATCTTTACTTGAGTAACATGAACAAACCGCTTTCACAGATTACTTTTGAATTCAACGCAGACAACGCGACGAATTCCGCAATTGACACAGTAGTCGCTCCGCTTCCTCCCAAGGAAAAATTAACGAGTGTAAGTTCCGCCAAAGAAATTCAACCAAAGAAACCTGCATCTACCAGAGGCCGTCGATCATTGAAAGAGATTGGCCTCACTGCTGATCTTATTAATGTACCAGCTGATGATGTCTTGTTCAAGAAACAATACTATTCTATTGGCGAAGTGGCCACAATGTTCAGAGAAAATCAATCGCTCATACGATACTGGGAAACTGAGTTCGATATCCTTCAGCCCAGGAAAAATCGAAAAGGCGACCGATTCTTCCGGCCCATCGATATTAAGAATCTCCAAATGATCTATGATCTCCTTCGCCGCAGGAAATTTACGATCGAAGGAGCGAAGGATTATTTGAAGAAAAACAAGAATGCGGAAGAGAAATTCGCCATGATCCAGTCATTGGAGAGAATTAAAAATTTCTTCCTGGAACTCAAGGCTACTCTGTAAGTTTTGAGGCGCCCCACGCAACTTTAACACTTCCCGCTCCGTCAATTGAGAGCTTGCCGTTAATTTTACAACCTTGTATTTAATATGAAGCGACTATTTTTCTGTACTCTATTGGCAATAGGCTTTTGTCTAAATCTTACGGCTCAAACTTCATACGAAGTAATAGTGGACCGGGACGGTTCGAAGATCCTAAAAGGTATTATCACCAGGGACTTGCTTGAGAAAGACACTTCCTTTAACTGGTATGCCAGCAACCTAAAAGGATATTCTCCAAATGCAGATGCTCTCAACGGACTGAAAAAATTCGGCGATTCCATTCAATTACTCGTATTCATGGGAACATGGTGCGACGATTCACGGTATATCATACCTAAATTTTACAGCCTCCTCGATGCCACGGCATTTCCAAAGGAGAAGATTACTATGATCGGTGTTGACCGCAGCAAGAAATCGCATAGCAATCTTACCGATGCGCTCAATATCATCAATGTTCCTACAATTCTCGTGATGAAAAAAGGCCGCGAAGTTGGCCGGGTAGTCGAATTTGGCAAATATGGCACGTTTGATAAGGAACTTGGAGAGATCATACTCTCGATAGGCACTACCGCCCATTGATCTGGCCCTCGAGCCGGATTCCTGTACTCGCTCCCGCAATCTCAATATCGAGTTCCTCCATCAACTTCAGCACCTGCAAGTTGATCAATTCCCTGATTGAAAGATATTCCTGGTGGGTGAGCGGGCCTGTAAAGTAGTCTGCATTTACAATGAAAGCATTGGCGGCAATATCATTGATCACCACATTCGCCGACTCGATCTCGGGGTGCCGGAGTAGTATCCTGATTCCTTCTGCCAGCTGTTGCAGCTTTGAAGAGGGCGTCGATAATGATACCTGCAGTCGAAGCTCCCCTTTCAATTGCGTGCGCAACGATAAGTTGTCGAGTATGCTATCCACCATTTGCTTGTTGGGGACCGTGACGTATGTCTTTTGATCAGTTCTTATCCTGGTGCTACGAAGGCCTATTTTCTCCACGTTTCCAGTGATATTCTGCACTTTCACAAGATCGCCCAACGTAAAAGGTTTATCGAAGAAAATGATGAACGAAGCAATGAGGTTCTCCAGGCTCTCCCGAAGAGCGAGCGCCACCGCGGCACCTATAATGCTAAGGCCGGTGAGCATGTTACCTACATCGAATCCAAACGCAAACTTCAGAACCATCAATATGCCGATAATAAAGATGATCACCTTGAAAAAATCCCTGAAAAAAACCACCAATTGATTATCTGTCTGGTCGGGAGTTAGATTCGCCTTCCTTTCAAGGATTACGGCAATGAACTCAATAGTCCGCAATAGCAACCAAATGAATGCAATGATGAGTACAACGGAGCCGATGACATGAATTATTCGCTTGAGACTGTAATTGTAGAGTTCAATATTTAGCTCTTCGGAAAACCTTAGTTTATGGAGCGCTATGATTCCGACGAGAATCAGCAGGAACATCCCCAGAGGTTGTGCTACAAGGTTCTTGAATGCTTCTTTATCCAGGTTCGCCCATATTCTATTGAGAAGGCGGAAAAGCAACCCTGCTACATACCTGGCAATGTATCTTTTGAACACCAGCACGATGACAATTGTCACCAGTACTGCCAGGTAATTCCTTACGGGATTGCCGAGCCAAACCGTATCCAGGAAATCATTCATGAACCCAAATCATTTGAACGGTAAAAGTATCGAATCCTGAGGAGCGTATGTCAGCGGAAACTGAAAATATCGATACTGTCTTTTCTAAGGGCATATATGCGGGATGCGGTAAAGTTGAAGGCGGGCGCCTTCGCGATTTCATCAGGCATCAACCACTCATCTACCCGGAAAGTCTTGATGTCGTACCGGAACAGGCTGCTTCCTAATGAACCAAAAATGTACCTGCCCGTAACCTTAAAATTTTGCCACCGGCTGATGAGTATCTTGTTCTTCAGCGCACCATAGTAGTCGAACACGAATACGGCTTGCGAAGAATCATAGAGGTAAACATACTGATCCTGGTCGAAGATCTTCTGGGGAGCCGGCGCAGCGCCAAACACCTGCCTGAAGTCAGGTGTCTCCTGTAATAGCGTACCATCTTCATCAATCTTCTTGAGCTTGTTCTCCACTTCATCGTAGAGCCAGATCTTGTTATCATACGATTGACCTATGGCTCTTACCTGGAGAATGTTTTGCTTCCTTAGGTCAATTGTATTTCGAACATTCAAGAGTCTATCGAGAACAACGATTGTGGCGTAGTCCCTGTAAAAAAGTAAGACTTTGAGAGGATTGGATACGTCTATCAGTGTGGCCTGTCCAAATTTCTTTACATCATTAAATACCGCCACAGAGTCACCGTTTGAATTTATTTTCTTCACCTGGTTGGTGCTGCTGAGAAGGTAAACATTATCGAGGTTGTCGACAGTGAATGCTACGATATCTCCCTTGATGGTCTTCATCCTCCTGAAAGTGGTATCTACCTGGGCGCTCACAAATGAAGCGGCAAGTAATAGGAAGGCTGTTATTTTGAATTTCATTTTCACCAGTTGCGGATAATTTTTTCTTCTTTTCCCCTGAACGATGTCAATTTAATATCCTCCCCATCAAATACGGCATAGGTATAATAACTGATCCAGTCGCCCAGGTTAATATAGCGGCTTGTGCTAGTAAGACGATGATCAATGGGTAAGTGTCTATGCCCAAACACAAAAAAGTCAAAATTTTCTTTCTTTAGCACCTCTTTACAGTAGGTTATCAGCCATTCTTTGTCTTCTCCGAGGAATACCTCTTCAGTTGACCCTGTCTTCACCCTGCTGCGTCGACTGAGGTAGTTCGCGAGGCCCATTCCCGCCAGGGGTGGTAAGATTCCAAACAGCCATTTGCACACAGGATTGCGGAAGATTTTTTTGAGTCGCTTATATCCGTGGTCCCCCGGCCCAAGCCCATCACCATGCCCAATCAGGAACTTCTTGCCGTTTCGCACGAATTCCTTGGGTTCATAATAAACAGGAATGTTCAACTCCTGCTGGAAATAATCTTTCATCCACATATCATGATTCCCAACGAAAAAATGAATAGGAATACCCGCATCGGTGAGGCCGGCCAACTGGCCAAGAAGTCTCACATAGCCTTTTGGAACGACCTTCCTGTATTCGTACCAGAAATCGAAAATATCACCTACAACAAAGATTTCGGAGGCGTCGTCCTTTATTGAATGAAGAAATCCTGCGATGAGCTTCTCTCTTTCCAGGCTGCTGGCATAATCGGGCGCGCCCAGGTGAAAATCGGAAAGGAAGTAGATGTTTTTTGGCACAGGTTATTAGAGGAGAATCCAATTGATTACTTGTTATTCATATATGCAATGACATCACCGGTTGGAATTTCCGGCCTGCCCTGCACATCGCCGCTATACCAATACATCCATGCGGATATCGATTGGCCTGCCAGTGAGATGTGTGCCAGTTCGCGCTTGTACAGTTGCATTTCATCGGCCTCCACGTTCACTCCTTCGTAATCGTCGAGCTGTGCCATTGCCCAGGAGAATTCATTCTCCTCCCTGATTGCATATAGTTCACCGGAAATATATTGTTCATCTTCGCACGGGACAGCAGCGGGATAGCTGCCCATGTCATACAATCGACCTTTGACCTTCGCCTCGCCAATGAAATTAAAGTAGCGGCTGATGTATTCATATGCCGGGCTCCGGAATCCGCTCCGTAGCGATCCATAAACAAAAAGGGGATATACAGTGCCGGGATTGCTCATATACAAATATCACAAAACAAACATGATTATGATTCGACCAGGAACAAATAAACCTCCTTGGGGCCATGAACGCCTACCACAAGGGTCTTTTCGATGTCGGCTGTCCTGCTGGGGCCCGTGGCGAAACTGATCAGCGAAGGCAATTTGTCTCCATACCGCTCACGAATACCCACGAGCGCGTCCTTGACGTCGTAAACCAACTGGTTGGTATAGGCGATGCAAATATGAATAGGCGCATACACACTCACATTCCTTCCACTCAGCTGCGCAGCGCTCAATACTATTGAACCGGTACGTGCCACGAGGTATTCGCAACCTGTAATCGACACATCACAGCCGGCCAGATCGGTTTTTACCAGCCTGTCTTCCTGTTGGGAGGCGAATGAAGTGATCAATTTATCTTCTACGCAATAAACTTTGGTCCAGTCCTGCTTGCGTAAGAGACTATTCAATTGAAACGCAAGCTCCTGCTCATTTATACAATAAATAAACCTTCCAAGCAAACTGGAAAACTGCTCGGCGAACTCAACCGCCAATTCCTGTTGCAAGGGTTGATATACGGATTCTGTCCCCTCGCTCTTAGGAAATGGAAGAGGCGTTGAGTGACTCAACGCCTTCCGAATCTTTTTGAGAATATTTTCTTTTGAGGTAGACACGCTCATGAGGGAAGTTTAACGTTTAAAGGTTTAAGGGTTTAACGTTCTTTAATTCGATCACTCATTCCCAATCCCTGATTCCCGATTCCTTAAACGACTATTAGGGTAGGGCCTTGTTCGTAATATCACTGTCATAGGGTGGAACACCTGCAGAGATTTCGCCGGTCTCGGAGGGCTTGCCTTCTTCGGGATCGAGGATCTTCTTCTCTTCGTAAGGTCGCTTTCCGATCAGCACTTCTACATCGCTCTGGAATAACACTTCTTTCTCCAACAATGCTTCTGCGAGCTTTTCAACTTCTCCTTTCTTCTCAGACAATAATCTCTTTGTCTTAAGGTATGCCTCGTCGATCAACTTCCTAACCTCTTCATCGATCATCCTTGAAGTCTCTTCTGAATACGGTTTGGTAAATGTGTTTTCCGCCTGGGGATCATAGAAACTAATATTTCCCACCTTATCGTTCATCCCGTAAACACTCACCATCGCATATGCGATCCGTGTGATTTGTTGGAGGTCATTCTGGGCGCCGGTTGAGATCTTGCCAAAGAAGATATCCTCGCTTGCCCGACCACCGAGAGTCATGCATATTTGATCGATCAACTGGTCAGTATTATACAAATATTGCTCCTTCGGGGTATACTGCGCATATCCAAGCGCCGCCGTGCCCCGGGGAACGATCGTAACTTTCAATAAGGGATAAGCATGTTCGAGATACCAACCGCACACGGCGTGTCCTGCTTCGTGATATGCTATGATCTTTTTCTCCTCAGGAGAAATTATCTTGTTCTTCTTCTCCAAGCCACCGATCACCCTGTCTACCGCGTCCTGGAAATCTTCCATTTCAACGGCGTCCTTTCCCTTACGCGCAGCGATCAGCGCGGCCTCATTACAAACATTTGCAATATCAGCACCGGCGAATCCTGGTGTTTGTTCCGCCAGCTTATGAATATCCAGGGTCTTTGAGATCTTGATTGGCTTCAAGTGTACTTTGAAGATGGCCTCGCGTCCTTTCAAATCCGGCTTATCAATAGTGATTTGCCTGTCGAATCTTCCGGGCCTAAGAAGGGCGGTGTCTAATACATCTGGCCTGTTGGTAGCCGCAAGTACGATGATGCCGGTGTCTGTTCCAAAGCCATCCATTTCCACTAGCAACTGGTTAAGGGTGCTTTCTCTTTCATCATTGCTCATCATTACATTCTTACCACGCGCACGCCCGATGGCATCGATCTCGTCGATGAAGATGATACAGGGGGCCTTCTCTCTCGCCTGCTTAAACAAGTCTCTCACACGGCTTGCACCAACCCCTACGAACATCTCTACGAAATCAGAACCACTAAGGCTAAAGAATGGAACCTGTGCTTCACCAGCCATTGCCTTTGCGAGCAGGGTTTTTCCGGTTCCGGGAGGGCCAACCAGTAATGCACCCTTTGGAATCTTTCCACCTAGTGCCGTGTATTTTTTCGGACTCCTTAAGAAGTCGACTATTTCCATTACCTCGACTTTGGCTTCATCTAATCCTGCCACGTCGGCAAAGGTGATATTCACCTTTGTGCCTTTATCGAACAGCGTTGCTTTTGATTTTCCTATGTTGAAAATGCCGCCAGGGCCTCCGCCGCTACCGGCGCCACCACCCATTTTACGCATCAACAAAATCCATAAGCCTATGAATAGAAGGATTGGAAGCAAGAAGGAAATTGACTTGCTAAACCAGTCGCTCTCCGGATCCACAGTATAGGGAACTTCTGCGCTAGGATTCGCTTTGAAGAACTCGTCCATTTCTTTTTGGAACGTTTCGGCGCCTGTAATTTTGAACGACATATGCGGTCCTTCATCGCTAACCTTTCCGCCGATTCCTTTTGTTAGCTGGTCTTTATAAGTGGGTAGGGCCGACTTCTTCAAAAAAACCTTTACCGTCTTTCTATTATCGACAATGGTATATTTCTCGATATGACCCTGTACAAGCATTTTCTTGAAATCGAGGGAATTTGTTTTTGCGGTGTTAGAGGAAAAAGGAGAGAATAACTGGAATCCAATCAGTACAGCGAAAATGATAGCATAAATCCAGTAAATGCTAAACCTTGGGCCCTTCTTCTGAGGATTATTAGGATCGTCTTCCTTGCGATTATTTCCAAACTTTGGCAAGTTGTTCTTATCGTTCTTATTATATGGTTCTTGTGACATATTGTTTTTTCTCGGGTTCCTAATAATTAATAATTATAATGATAGAATGTTGGACGTAAACCAGAATTTAACATTAATCGTATTCTTCCGAAGCAGCATCGCTCCACATTTCCTCCAGCTTATAGAACTTTCGGGTCTCGGAGAGCATCACGTGTACAACCACGTTCACGTAGTCGATCAGGACCCACTGCAATGAATTAAGACCCTCATGATGGTAAGGATCTTCCTCGCAATTATCCTTCACAAGACGCTCAATGTTTTCGGCTATGGCCCGTACTTGCGGTTGATTGCCCGCTTCGCAAATGATAAAAAAATCGGCTACCGCCTCATTGATCTTTCGAAGATCAAGAGAGATGATATTTTCCCCTTTTTTATCCTGGATTGCGGCAATGATGGTTTTGATGATCTTCGAACTCTTCGTTAACCGTGAGGCGCTTTTTCGTTTGCGGTTACTCAATATTGCAAGTTGTTCCAATAATAATTCAGTTTATTGTTTGTAGTCTATGGTTTGGGTCATAAGGTGGGGTGAAATTGAAAAAACCGGAAACCATAAACCCGAAACTATTTTACTTTGCCAAAAATAGCAATTAATTGCCATACCCCCCCTTTCAGCCCATGCCGGACATGCCGTTTATTGAGCTGCAATCGATTGACAGTACCAATAATTATGCCCTGACACATATACGTGAAGGTTTGGCACAACACGGTATGGCCGTCTTCTCCCATGAGCAAACGGCAGGAAAGGGACAAAGGGGTAAGGACTGGGCTTCCATCAAGGGAGAAAACATCGCAATCAGTATCATTTTGAGGCCATTTCCCCTTCAAGTCTCGGAACAATTCCAACTTAGCGTCTGTGCCGCCCTTGCTGTGTACGAATTTTTTACAAAATATGCCGGTACGGAGACCCGAATCAAGTGGCCAAATGACCTCTATTGGCGGGACAGAAAGGCAGGAGGAATACTGATCGAGAATATTGTGGGCTCAAACAATGGGGACCAAGCTGGGCAAACTGAGGATTCGCCGTGGCGATGGGCAGTGGTGGGTGTGGGTATTAACATCAACCAGACTAGTTTTCCACCCGAACTTTCCCACCCAGTATCGCTTAAACAAATAACTGGGGAAGAGTACAAGCCCGTGGATCTTGCGAGGCAATTGGGTGGGCTCGTGATTCGAAAATTCGATGAACTACAATCGACGGGCTTCGATTCCGTTCTCTCGTCCTACCTATCGAGGCTTTATAAGAAAGACGAGAAAGTAAAACTTAAAAAAGATAGCCGCGTATTTGAGGCTACTATTCGCGGAGTAACTCCAGAGGGTAGGCTGGTTGTTGAGCATGCGGTGGTGGAGGAGTTTGGGTTTGGGGAGGTAACATGGTTGATCGATTAACGGCCCTCGCTCTCGCTCTGTTTCTCGCTCTGTTTCTGTTTCTGTTCCTGTTCCTCCCCCTCGCTCTCGCTCTGTTTCTCGCTCTTGGATTGAGAGTAACAGAAAGAGAAACAGGAGCAGATACAGAGCGAGAAACAGAGCGAGAGCGAGGGGGGTTAATTCCGCCACAAACCAAACTTCCTCGAAATCGTAAATCCCCACCTAAACTT
Organism: Chitinophagaceae bacterium; assembly: GCA_014379965.1. Lineage (GTDB taxonomy): Bacteria > Bacteroidota > Bacteroidia > Chitinophagales > Chitinophagaceae > VBAT01. The sequence goes on along the minus strand of JACMKU010000138.1, from coordinate 7,174 downwards.
TCCCTTCGTCCACGAGCTAACGGTCCGTGGAATAAATCGATTCTCGAGTATCTCGGTAGCGTTGGTAAAGTTCAAATTGAATACGTGTCCCGCCGTAAGAATCTCAAAGCTGATACCGAGGGGATCATAAAACGTAATAGGGACAGGGTTGAAACTAATATCTCCGGGTGGGCCATAGGTATTGTCTACCGTCTTGAAGAACTCTTTGCTTGATTTCGATCTGAAAGGATGGAAGTAGTCGACAATGATATTTAGGCTGCGTGTGATCGGAAATCTTATCGCACCTCCGAGTGCGAAAATTCCATTATCATCATTCTGTATCACATAGTTTGTATGTACCCAGGTTGGATTTAGTTGCAGGCTGATTTTCCCAAACTTGCGGGCAATGATCAGCTGAACCGCCTGGCTCATCCTGTCGGAAAGTTCTTCGAAGCTGGCTTCAAAACCAGGAAGCGAAGAAGCTTTGGCAGTGGCGATGACGGTATTGGCAAACAGAGCAATCGACAAAGGATGCGAAGGATCATTCTCACGTTGCTGTGCCAGCAGATACTTAAAACCTAATTCATACATCTTGTTCACTGCTCCTGCTCCACGTACCCGGGAAGCATGAAGGTCGAGGCGTCTGGATACTCCTACTACGAACGCAATCCTCACATCCTTGGCGTTGTCCAATCCCAGGAAGCGACCAAATACACCCCCTTTACCATCTATATCATCAAAATTGTGTGTTACGCGGAAGTCCATCTTACCTCTTCCGGTCATCTCCGTTGTATTGGCATTGATCGCCCTCGAAGAATTGAAGATCTTGACGGGCTCCTTCGCTTCCGATGCGGGTGTGTCCATCTCCTTCGTGAGTTGATTCATCGTTGTGTCCTGGGCGAGGGATCGAAGGGAGAACAATAGGCAACAAAGCCAGAAATATTTCTTCATCATATGCAGTTTGGTTCAGGAAACATAATCGTTTCCAAGAGCCAAAGGGTTGCTTATCATGGTGGGAGGGAGCTATTTTACCTGCTGAATGATCTCTTCGGCGTGAGCCTTATTTTTCGGCTTCGTAAAAACCTTAATGATCACTCCTTTTTCATTGATGATAAAGGTGGTCCTAAGCACACCCATGTATTCTCTTCCAAAGAGCTTCTTCTGGTCCCATACGCCATAGCTTTCAACGATCCGATGATCACTGTCGGATAAAAGAGGAAAAGGCAGATCGTATTTAGTGGAGAATTTCTTTTGGACATTGACCTCATCGGGACTTACGCCCACTACTTCAAATCCTTTTTTCTTTAAGAGGCCATAGTTATCGCGCAGGTTGCAGGATTCAATGGTACAGGTTGGTGAGCCCGCCTCCGAATAAAAATATAAAGCCAGCCTTTTCCCTTTGTAATCCCCAAGGGAAACTTTTTTTCCATCCTGGTCAATACCTGAGAATGCAGGGGCCTTATCGCCTTCCTTCAACGTTACCATAACTGTTAGTTATCTTTTTTTGACGGTCGTTTTTTTCTTCGGTGCAGGTTTCCTGGAAGCATTGCCCGGTTTTGATCTTGTCTTCTTTTTGATTGTCGCCTTCTTCTTAGGTGGCGTGTATGGATACTTTTTAAACCACCAGCTTTTAGTCGTAACGTTTCCAACCAGATCTTCTACGGTTACTTTTAGTTCGTGTACTCCGTAAGGACACCTGTCATCGAATACATAAATATGCGCACGGCTTTTGTCGTTCGTGAATCGAAGCCATTTTCCATCCAACTCTGCGCGGAAGGTCCTCATCCCAAAATTATCCCGAGGCTGGAAAACAATTCTTGAGGCAGGACTTAAGTCTACCGTATCTCCTCTACCGAGATCATTCAATACCGGAGGCTCCTGGTCTACGAAGGCCTGGAAGTTTCCGAAATCTCCGAATGCGGCCGTTAACCATTCACCTGACCACGCCGCCTTTTTTATCTGGGTGGAGTTGCGATAGCTTCGTTGTATCACAAGCTTATTCATAGCATCTCCTCCAATTGCACGGTCTGGTTTAATCCTCACGATAAGTTCATCATGCACTGGTACCGATGGATCATTCAGCTGGTGAAGCGCGGAGACGGCATTCTCAGGGAAGGAATTATTGCGGTAATGAAAAGAATGAAGGGAATCGTACAGGACAGTTTCAGGAAGTTCAACTTCGAATCCTTCTCTCTTCAATACATTCCTTTGATTTGGAACGAACAATGGGCTGGTGTAAGTAACGGGCGTATGCTGCGCAGCATCAGGTGTAAATTGCAACTTAAAAAGAAGTTCTGACTGATTGCCATAAGCATCCCATACCTGCACCTTTACTTCATGAATGTTCGTATCCATCAATTGGATAGCGCCATCTGCAGAGGTGGAGTAATACACACCACCTTGATCACCAGGCAACTTTGATAAGTGTTGAAAATAGGGGCCGCCATTGAATCGATATTTATAATCAATATGGGCGTTCATGTATCCCGTTTCCTGGTAGCTGATACTATCAAGCCTGAATCCTGAAATCATTTGGTCATCGAGATAAAAATCCGCCGCGTAGATTCCGTCCTCGTTCGCTGAACCCTTTATCCGATCAATCGCCTGCAATCCAAAACTTATTTTCTGCCATCCGGTTTTTACGACCGGCATTTTGGGAATGATATAACTTCCTTCGATCTTACGGAGAGGAAATGTGCGTAAGGCCTGCTCATAAATACTGCCCGTTCGATTGTACATCGAAAGTTTCAGGAGACTTGGCGGCACATTATCCTGGAGAGGAAAGCCAAACAGCAAAGGGTTGAGACATTCGTCTGTAGCCGTGTTCCTGATCTCAAAATGGACATGTGGACCCTGCGAACCACCTGTATTACCGCTATAGGCAATGAATTGCCCCTTCGTCACCGGGAATTTATCTGCAGGTAGTTCAAGATCTACGGCCCAGCTCTCCCGCTGATATTGTTGATCAGTTATGTATGCTTCAAGTGCAGGATTGAAATTATTAAGATGGGCGTATAGCGTGGTTAGCCCATTTGGATGATTGATCCAGATGCATCGACCAAATCCCGATCTTTCGATGCGAACCTTTGCGATATACCCGCCAGCCGCGGCATATACAGGAATATTTTCCTTTTGGTTCGTACGTATGTCGAGTCCCATATGCCAGTGATTGGGCCGAAGCTCACCTAGGTTAGCGACAATCTCTGGATTCAGGTTCAATGGCCATCGGAAATAGCCGCGAGGATACTTACCAGGTGTTTGTGCCGTGAGAAACGCCGGCGTCAGCAGCACTGCAAGTAACAATATTAGGGAGGGGAATAAGTGAAGGAGTTTTGTTTTCACTCAGGCAAATTTAGTTGAAATACGGATTGCAATGCCGGATGCGTGCTCATTATTCTTGCGCGGCTTTCTTCCCGGCATCCTGGGATTCGTGTTTCTTTGCTTCGTAGTTCTTAGCCAATTCTTTCAACTCTTCCTCCGTCTTCTGTTCCACATTTACCAATTCATTACTCGCTTTCTCATGCGCCGAAACAAGTTCATTGATCTTTAAGTGGAGTGCAGCCGAATATTTGTTGAACGCCTTCTGAATGATGAAAAAACTGATAAAACTGATGCAAAGGAAGATATCCCTTAGGATGTCGTGAGTCGATTGTCTATAAAAACCAGGAGTAGACACATACGCAACTACCATAATCACTGCGATCAGGAAAGTAAAAGGGCTACCGTACACCCGGAGGGACACGTTCACAAACTTTTCAAAAAACAGTTCCAGTTTCTGGGCGAAATTTTTCATCCCGATGCTTAATTCATGACTTAAACCAATTTAAAAGACAATTGCCAGTGAAAAAATCCACCGGCAATCGTGTGTTATCCATGGGATAACGAACTCTCGGAAATTAACACAATGTATCTAAAGGATAAGAATCAATAATAGTATAATGATGATAATCGCACCTACAGAAAGATAAACACCTCTGGATGCTCGTGCTTCTTTGTTCAATTCCCGTAATTCTTTTCTCAACGCCTTTCTATCTGCCTTTGACAGGCTCGACCTGTCCATCGTCTTGATTTCATTCACACGGGTTTTAATTTGTTCAACCCTTGCAGCCCTCTGCTCGTCGGTCATCCCGGTCGTCATTTCCGTTTTTGGTCTTGGATCGTCGGACGTAGCTGCGAAAGAACTTGTAACAGTAATGGTCATTAACAAAGCTAATAGTACTACTCGTGGGTTATTTTTCATGTTTGTTGGTTTTGATATTTAAATCAGATCAAATATTCGACCACTTTGCCTATTCGCAGAAAAAAATGGCGGTTCGAACAAAAAATCTACCCATCCAGCAACTACTTCTATGAGATGTGGTTATTTTTCTACAGGACGGGGCTAATGAGAGGACGAGTTACGTCTTCTTTTGTAACTTGCTACTGACCATTGCCTATTGCCTATTGCCTATTGCCTATTGCCTATTGTCCATTGCCCATTGCCTATTGCCCATTGCCTATTGATCAAACACCACTGACAAATCCCCAAAATGAACCACCCATCGACATCTGGCCAATTGAAAGAGCTTCGCCGCTATTTCGAAAGCCATGCCACCCGTTCATATAAGTTTCGGTTGGAACAGTTAAAAAATCTGAAGAAATCAATTGTCAAACATGAACAAGAAATCTATCAGGCCCTATTTACTGATCTACATAAGAGTGCAGAAGAGTGCTGGGTAACGGAGAATGGGCTCGTTCTTTCTGAATTGAACGGCGCCATCCGGGATCTCAGGCAATGGATGGAACCAGAGTCGGCAGGAACGAACCTACTCAACCTCCCTTCTGGTAGCAGGGTGATGAGAGAACCATTTGGTGTGGTGTTGATTATCGGCCCTTGGAATTATCCTTTCCAATTACTCATGAGTCCGCTGATTGGAGCCATCGCCGCCGGCAATTGCGTGGTATTTAAACCAAGTGAATTCGCGCCCGCTACAGCCGGGGTAATGAAGTCAATCATCGACGACATATTTCCTCCAGAGTATATTTTTTATGTGGAAGGAGATGGAGCTACCGTGATACCCTCAATGATGAATGATTTCCGTTTCGACCATGTATTCTATACAGGGAGTACTTCGGTCGGGCGTCTCATTTATAAACTCGCAGCTGATAAACTAGTTCCCGTCACACTTGAACTAGGCGGGAAAAGCCCCTGCGTGGTGGAAAGCGATGCGAATATCAAGGTTGCGGCCAGGCGCATAGCCATGACGAAGTTCTCCAACGCGGGACAGATGTGCGTTGCGCCGGACTATGTTCTCGTACATGAATCGAAAAAGGTCCAGCTTGTGAAGGCCCTCCAGGAGACTTTGCAATCGTTTTTTGGAAAGAGTGCGGAGGAGAGTTATAATTACGGCAGGATCATCAATGAGAAACAATTCGACAGGATAACTGGTTATCTCTCGCAAGGTAAAGTTGTGTATGGAGGAGGGAGCGACAGGAGTAGTCGTTTTATCGAACCGACAATATTGACGGACATTCATCCTGAGGCTCCAATTATGAAGGATGAGATCTTCGGTCCAGTTCTACCAGTAATCGGATTCTCATCCGAAGAAGAAGCGAAGGAAATCATCAAAAAGAACCCGGATCCGCTAGCCTTCTATGTTTTTACTTCGAGTACAAAGAAGGAAAAGGCCTGGCTTGAGGCTATTCCATTCGGTGGTGGCTGTGTAAACAATGCCAGTTGGCACCTGACGAATCACCATCTACCTTTTGGCGGCCGGGGATTCAGCGGCATCGGAAGTTATCATGGAAAATTTTCCTTTGAGACGTTTAGTCATAAGAAGGCAATCATGAAAACACCGACCTGGTTCGATCCTTCGATAAAGTATCCCCCATTCAAGGGAAAACTGAAATTGTTCAAATGGGTCATTCGGTAAATAATAGCCCGCAAATAGTCATGATTGTTATGATCAACGCAGATATCATAATAAATCATGAAAATCATGAAAATCTGCGGTCAAACTTTGCATAGCCCGCAGATCGTCATGATTGATATGATCAACGCAGATACCATAGTAAATCATGATCATCATGAAAATCTGCGGTCAACCTTTCGTTTTATTTACAAGATCTGGGGAAAATAATTGTGCATCAGGGATTTCTAATGGACCTTTGGGTCTCAACTACTCGGGCTTCCAGATGAAAAAACTAAAACGCTTCCTGGTTGTAATATTAGTACTGGCAGCTATTTTTTTCATCTATGTCGAGATCGTTAACAGAAATTCGAAGAATATGACTTACCGGCAGAAAGTTTTAAAGGCCATTTATCCCGCCTGGATGTGGTGGTCGAAGCTCACCAGAAAGAACACGAAAGAAATTTCCGTTAAGCGGGCTCCGCTTGTGCCATTCTATTCTCTCAAGGCCGAGCGTAACGATGGGTCAATCTTCGACTTGTCTTCGTTAAAGGGAAAGAAAGTGTTACTCGTAAATACCGCCAGCGATTGTGGCTATACTAATCAATACGAGGATCTTCAAAAGTTACACGAAGAGTTCAAAGACAGCCTCGTCATCCTGGGCTTTCCGGCCAATGATTTTAAGGAACAGGAGAAAGGATCGGATGAGCAGATTGCCGAATTTTGTAAAGTCAACTTCGGGGTAACATTCCCTCTGATGAAGAAAAGTACTGTGGTCAGGTCTGCTTCGCAAAATCCCGTCTATCAATGGCTGACCGATTCGTCGAAGAATGGCTGGAACAGCAAGGCACCCTCCTGGAATTTCTCCAAATACCTGGTGAATGAGGCGGGCGAACTTACTCACTATTTTGGGCCTACAACCTCCCCTGGGAGTAGTGACATATTAGACGCTATTAAAAAGTAAGTATTATGGAATCAATCAGTATCGACTACAGCAACCTGATTGGCACAATTGGCGTGGGACTGATTCTTCTTGCCTACTTCGGTAAGACTGCACGTTTGTTGCCTAAGGATGAAAAACTGTTTTATGTTCTAAATATTATCGGTGCAGCGCTCGCCTGTTATGCTTCTTACCTGATCAACTATTGGCCTTTCGTGGTATTGGAGGGAATGTGGACACTTGTATCAATTTATGGGTTGATGAAGGCGATGAGGATTAAGATGACCTAGAGGTTTCACGCAAAGGCGCCAAGTTCCGCAAAGCCGCAAAGGGTTTTTGCAAGAGGTGAAGTCTCGCAACGTCGCAC
>JACMKU010000137.1 GCA_014379965.1 Chitinophagaceae bacterium | reverse complement strand
GAGGTGATAAAGTTGCTGTTTAGTTCATGTACGATTACTCCGATGGTGTTGGTCTTCTGCTTGCGCAGGCTGCTGGCGAATGTGTTGTGACGATAGCCAAGTTCTTTGGCGGCTTCCTGGATCTTCTTGCGTGTGTTCTTATTAATGGCAGGGTTATTCTGTAGTCCCCGGCTAACCGTTGCGGATGAAAGCGCCAGTTTCTGGGCGATATCATAGATGGTGATTTCTTTCTTTGGCTTCATGTTGCAATCGGTTGCATAAAACTCGCAAAAAAATATTCAACTACAAATTTTTGTTTTTTAATGATGATGCGCGGATGATGAGGTCTGAACGCAGTATAATAGTATTGGTGGTTCTCACACTGGATACGCCGTTGAGATGATTGATAAGACTATTGACGGCAGTCTCTCCCATGTCGTAACCAGAATAATTGATGGTAGTAAGATTGGGCTCGATGATCTTGCTGATAGGATCGTTGTTGAAGCCTGCGAATGCGATGTCGCCAGGGATTAATAGACCGGCGTCTTTTAATTTGATCATGCAGTAAACGGCCGCGGTATCGTTGGCTGCGATCACCGCATCCGGTCTTTTTTTTCCCATACTAAGAATGCGTTCGGCGGCGGCGGTTCCCGATTTTTCATCCAGAGTACTTATATGTACCAGCCCCTCATCGTAGGACACATTGTGTTCCTCCAACGCCTTCTTGTATCCTGCGAGGCGATCTGAGTAAACATTCCTCAGCAGGTTTCCAGCGAGATGCATGACCCTCTTACAACCCTGTTCCAGCAAGTGTTTTGTGACTTCATAGGCGGCCTTCCGGTTGTCGATTACTATCCCCGTACTCTCTTCGCTGGCATAAATACGGTCGAAGAATACTACCGGTATCTTCTTGCGAAAGAAAGGCGCGAAATGATTGATATTCCCGGTGTCATAAGCAAGGGATACAAGAAGGCCGTCCACTCGCTTGTTGAACATTGTATGCGCATTCGCTATCTCCTTCCCGGCTTTTTCAAGTGACTGGCTAATGATCAGGTTGTAGTTGACACGGCTTGCTGCATCTTCCATTCCCGCCAGAACGGACGACATAAAATAGCTGTTCAGCCTTGGAACAATGACCCCGATCGTATGTGTCTTCTTGCTTCTCAGGCTGCTGGCGAACGTGTTTGAACGATAACCCAGATGATGCGCAGCCTCGGCTATTTTCTTTCTTGTATTCTTATTAATAGTCGGATGATCCTTCAACCCACGGCTGACAGTAGTTGCGGAGATGTTGAGATGCTTCGCAATATCATAGATGGTTATTTCCTTGTCTTCATGCATAGTTCCTGGCGTCCTACAAATAAAACTAATACATTTTGAAAAAAAAATTGCAATCGGTTGCAATTTTTAGAAAAATCTCTTTACATTCGAATTGCAAATTCGTATTTCATGCTTGCCGTAATGATTAAAAGGAACCTTCCATTGCCTCCGAAAGCCTTGCTGCTACTGACTTACAGGGCAAGTCATTTCCTTCTCTATCGACCATTTTATCGCTTTCTTTCTATCATTTTTCGTGCAAAACTGCATATGCCCGACCCACCGGAACGGTGAGGTTGACTCCAGTGTGAAGAGTCGCGGCGCATCGACCTGAACAGAATGAAAAGCCTACATACCCAACCTCATGAAGACTGAAGACAATTAAAAAATCAGAAAAAAGTTGGTTGCCAGCTTTCTAAACCTAAAACTTAAAAAATTGCTGTTTATGAAAGTCTCATCTTTAAGAAGTTTGAAAAATCAAATCACACGCAGGAGCGGGCTGCTACCCGGTTCCCTGCTCTTCCTCCTTCCACTTTGGCTCATTATTCTTGCTGCACTTCCTTCAATGGCGCAGACGACCATTAGGGTAAAAGGCGCTGTCACCAATGAAACTGGACAACCAGTGCAGCGCCCATCCGTAGTTATTAAGGGAAGTTCAGTTGGCGTCACCGGTGATGATAATGGCAACTTTGAAATATCGGCACCGGGAGATGCAACGCTAGTCATCTCGGCAATAGATTTCTTACAGAGAGAGGTAAAGGTCAACAATCGTCAAACCTTATCCATAACCCTTTCCCCGCAAGACAGGAGCCTTGATGAAGTTGTCGTGGTGGGTTACGGAACACAGAAATCAAAAGACGTCACCGGTGCAGTCGTGAAGATAAAAGGCGAAACACTACGCGAGGTAGCGGCACCGAATGTGATTGCTCAATTGAAAGGACGCACAGCAGGCGTCGACATCGTCAGTAACAGTGCCACACCCGGCGGCGGCGGACAGATCCGCATCAGGGGTACGCGCTCCATTGCACGAACACAAGGAGAGGCTGACGGATTGGACAATCCCCTTATCGTGCTCGATGGAATTCCTTTCTCAGGCAGCATTAATGACATCAACCCCGATGATATTGCAAGCCTGGAAATATTAAAAGACGCATCAGCGACTGCCATCTACGGATCGAGAGGTTCAGGTGGTGTAATCTTAATTACGACCAAAAGAGGAAAGACAGGCAAGGGAGTCATCAGTTATGATACATATAATGGTATCTCACGCATCATGGACAAATTGCGCGTATTCAATGGTCCCGAGTTTGCTGCATTCAAGGCCGAGGCGGCCGCAGGTGCTGCACCCGCATCGAGTGGTTATCTATTGACGACCTCAGAGCAAGCAGCTCTTGCTGCAGGCATATCAACGGATTGGCAGGACCTCATGTACAAAGACGGATTCGTGACCAATCACAACCTGAGTCTCGCGGGTGGTACAGAAGGAACACAGTTTGGACTGAGTGGTGGTTATTTTAAAGAGACCGGTATTATTCCCAACCAGAAATTTGAACGCTATTCTCTTCGTGCTACGATCGATCATCAACTAAATAGCAGGATCAGGATTGGAATCAATACACTGAATACACTCACTTTCGCACGCGCCCCAGGTGGCGGCGGTGTTCCAGGCGGCCTCATGCGTTTGACTCCATTAGCCGAGCCTTATAACGCCGATGGAACAGTGAACCTCTTTCCGCAACAAGGGGCGGATGCCTCGATCTCTGTCAGCCCCCTGACACTTATTAGCAAGCCTGAACAAATCCTCGACCGCACACGCCGTATTCGCACGTTCAATAGTCTTTATGGAGAGGTGATGATTATAAAGGGACTTAAATACCGTATCAATATTGGACTCGATTATCGCCAACAACAGCAAGACAACTATGAAGGAATACTCACCTCCGTTAATCCATCTACAAATCCCACCCAGAATCGCGCAAGCGTGAGAAACGGTGAGGCATGGACATACACAATCGACAACCTGGTGAATTATGATTTCACAGTCAATGATAAACATCGTGTCGGTTTCACCGGATTGTTCGGTGTGCAAAAGGATCACAGCCAAAATACCGGTTTGTTCGGAGTTGGACTTCCTGCGGACTACCAGCAAAACACAAACATTGGGTTAGCGCAAACAGTAGCGGCTATCAATCCACAAAACCCGAATGATAATCCAAATAATTTTTCCAAGAGAGGCTTAATCTCATACATGGCCCGTGCGACATATGGTTACGACAATCGTTATAATCTAACTGCGACTGTTCGCAGAGATGGTGCATCAGTGCTCTCACCGGGCAATCAATGGTTCACCTATCCCGCATTTGCCGTTGGATGGAATGTTTCGAATGAGAGGTTCATGCAGGGCGTCGCCTTCCTGTCAAACCTGAAATTAAGAGGTGGTTGGGGTAAGACTTCCAACCAGGGCGTTGCACCTTATTCAACATTGGGTGGTCTCGGAACAAGCTTCTATAATTTCGGACAGGGTACTGCTGGTCAACAGATAGCATTCCTGGTAACTACGCTTCCAAACAGTTCATTGAAATGGCAATCGACACAGCAAACCAATATTGGTTTAGAGTTTGGCTTGTTTAGAAATCGTATCACAGGAGTAATCGATGTGTATAGTCACAAGACGAAAGATATCCTGTTGCCGGTAAGTCTGCCATTCAGTAATGGCGCAACGAGTACAGTACAGAATGTCGGAAAAACAAAAGGCCATGGATTGGAGATCACTTTGAGTACGGTTAATATTAAGACAGCAAGCGGGCTCGTCTGGAGTACAGACCTCAATTATTTCTTCTCACGCGATGAGATCACGCAGCTAGCTACACCGAGTCAGCTCTCGAATATAGATAACGGCTGGTTCGTAGGACAACCGCTGAACGTTATTTATGATCTTAGGAAAATAGGAATATGGCAAACGAAGGACGCCGCCGAGTTGGCGGCGCAGATCAGTCCGGTGCAGAAGGCCGGGCAAATCCGGGTTGAGGATCTAAATGGCGACCATAAGATCGATGCGAACGACCGCCAGATCATCGGGAGCTTTCAACCGAAATGGGAAGGAGGATTGACGAATAGAGTGACCTTTAAGAATTTCGACCTTTCCGTCGTCATGTATGCTCGCATGGGAATGAAGGTCCTCGTGCCGTATGTTACTACTGACGGAAGCGGCCAGGGATATACCTTTTTCATGCAGAGTCGGAATAACCAGTTGAAGGTCGATTACTGGACTCCTACTAATCCAACAAACGCGTTTCCTCGTCCCGATGCGAGTACTGATAGGTTCCTGTATGCATCTACTGTTGGTTACATGGATGGATCCTTCATCAAATGCAGGAGCATTAACCTTGGATATGATTTTCCTAAATCGTGGATGAATAAGGCGCACTTGCAATCATTGAGATTGTATGTAAGTGCCGTGAATCCTTTCATCCTCTATTCTCCTTTTGTAAGAGACGGTTTCGGTCCTGATCCGGAAGGGAATGGCTATGGCGGCGGCATCCAGTCGCAGCAGGGAGGAAACAGTGTAGGCGCTGGTGGTTCGGGTGGTGTTGGACGTATCATAAGCGTCAATGCTAACAATCCATCGACTCGCCAATTTCTCATTGGGTTAAACCTTAAATTCTAACACGAATAAATCAGCTTATATGAAACGCATAAACAAGATAAATTGCCTGCTACTGGTTGTTATGGTGCTGTTTTCTGGTAGTTGTAAGAAATTGCTTGAAGAAAAACCCAGGTCGCAGATCGTACCTTCTTTCTTCAATACACCCGAAGGTCTATTGGGAGGATTGGCCGGTGTCTACAATGATATTCGTTCCGGCTGGGGTACTGAGGGTCATACTGTGGCGCAAATGGCAGGAACCGATGATCACCTGATGGGAGGAAGCGCAGGTAATCCAAGACTATTTACTTATAATGGAATTGGTACCGGAGATTTCAATGGCGCATTCAACATTTACACCGCTATTAATACTTTAAACGGAATTCTCGAGATCGGGCCAACGGCAAATATGCCTGCCGATAAGAGAACGCAATACCTTGCACAGGCGAAGTTTCTCAGAGGCTTTATTTACTTCTACCTCGTACAAACTTTCGGCAGTGTACCATTGCATACTACATTCATTACTGTTCCATCTGTCGCCGACTCTCGAGCTCCAGTGGCCGATATTTATGTTCAGATCATCAAGGACCTTACCGAGGCATCAAACGATTTGCCGAATACAGTGACAGCACCTTTCCTGGGAAAAGCTGCAACTAAACCTGCGGCGCTTTACTACCTAGCAAAAGCATACCTGACGAGGGGATGGTTGAATAATACCACTGCCGATTTCACGCAGGCATATTCTATCGCTTCGACTCTCATAGCCAACAAGGCAACATACAGTCTCGACCTCTGGCAAAATTATGCCGATGCATTCCTTCCAGCCAATGACTATGGAAAAGAGACATTATTCGTCAGCGATCACAGCAACGATCCAAAGTATGGCCTTTACCAGGCTGGTGCCTCCGGTGGAAATGCGCAAAACGTTACACCATGGCTACAACGCTATAACTATATCGATGTGCTGGGAATCAATTCGACGGTGAATGCGGCGGGCAAGATCACGAACAGTGGAGGCTCCATGCTTTTCAGGGATGTAAACTATGGGAGGCCGTATACGCGCCTAAGACCAAACATCGATCGCCAGACTACTGGTACTAATGCTGGTAAGAATTATATACTCGACCAGGCTTTCGCGGATAGGGTGAACGATTCAAGATATGATAAGACATTCCAGACAGTCTTAATTGCAAATAAGAATGCAGCAGGACAGGCGGCCTATAGCGGACCCGGAGTAACCGGAAGCCGTGGCACGTTGAATACAGGTAGCCATAACGTATTTACCAACGCAATCTCGGCAGGTGCAGATACCGCAGTCTGGTTTGCAGACTATGCAGTGCCAGGAGCGCCCCAGGCATTCGGTGCCAGGGCCTTCAAAGGAATCATCGTGACGCCAACAATGCAGACCAATACTGTTTTTCCCATAATGAAGAAATGGGATGACCCAAGTCGTGCTGCACCAAACGATCCTTCGACGAGACCATTTGTTCTCGCGAGGTTTTCTGAAGTCTACCTGATCGCCGCAGAAGCTGCTTTCAAAGGTGGAGGAACCATGCAGCAGGCGGCAGACATGTTGAATCTGGTCAGGCAAAGAGCTGCATATCGTACCACTAACACTCCCGCACAGAATGCAGCAGCTTCAGCAGCCGTTACAATCACCGCAGGAGATGTTACGCTCGACTTCATACTCGACGAACGTACTCGTGAATTATTTGGGGAGGCGCACCGCTGGCTCGACCTGGTGAGAACGAAGTCCCTCAAAGCAAGATTATCGTTATGGAACCGCGCCGAAGCGGGAATAGATAACGGAAATTTCAAAGACCATTATGTATTGCGACCCATTCCGCAGGACCAGATAGACAGAGTTACTGAAGGTGCTTGCGTAGGCAATGCCTGTTGGCAGAATCCAGGTTACTTCTAATGAGGTGATTGAATAGTTTACAGTTTAAAACTAAGAATATGATGAAGAGAATGTTATTTCCCTTGATGGCGATGTACGTATCAATCATGTTGTTCTCCTGCAAGAAGACCGATCTGAGCGCAAAGGAGAAACCCGAATTCGATCCTGGATCGACCACGGGTACCTTGAAGGATGCGGCTGATTTCCCCATCGGCGTTGGAATCGGGTATAATATGTTTAAGAACAATGCCGCCTATGCGGAGGTGGTGAAAAGGGAGTTCGACAATGTAACCTTTGAATACCAGATGAAGCATGCGGCTATTGTTCAAAACAACGGAACAAAAAACTACGCGGCAACTGACGAACTAGTGAACCTTGCGAGCGCAGCAGGACTTCAAATCTATGGTCATACGCTGGCATGGCATCAGAATAACAATGGTGACTTCCTCCGTTCGTTCGGGGCTGCGCCTCCTCCTAGTGCGACGGATCTTTATGCTGCATTCAATGGGAACTTCGAATCCGGCACTGGGAATAGTTTTCCTGGATGGGCTAGACTTGCGGGTGATGGCGGTGCCGCCGCATATGACGTAGAGACTGCAGGTAATCCACAAGGTGCTCGCTCATTCAAAGTCACAGTGAATACCCTGGGAAGCAACCCGTGGTCGATACAGTCACTGGGTTCCAATTGGACTGCAGTCACCGGACGCCAATACCAGGTGAAGCTCTTCGCAAAAGGCATCGGCCAGATAAAGCTTGTGAACCAGAATACCGCGTATGCCGAAACAACGATCAATGTAAATAATACCTGGGCAGAATATACCTGGAACTATACTGCCGGCGAGACATCTCCGCAGTTCAAGTTGCAGTTTCCCCAAACTGGAACCTTCTGGATAGATGACATTAGAATCGTCGAAGCTCCGGCGGCGCCTCCGGGCAATGCAGCAGTAGCAGTGAAGGTTGATTCCGTGCTCAAGGATTGGATACAGGGAATGGTAACGCGTTATAAGGATAAAGTAAAAGCATGGGACGTCGTCAATGAGCCTTATACTGACGGTACTCCTGCGATCCGCACAGGCGCCGGAACTACGGGTGGAACGTATTATTGGGCACAATATCTTGGCAGAGGATATATAGCTAAGGCTTTCAACTATGCTAAGCAGATCGATCCTACGGCTGAGCTTTTCCTCAATGATTATAACCTGGAATCGAACAGCGCCAAGCTCGATTCTATTATAGCGCTCGCCGCCGAATTGAAGGCACAGAACGCCGGCATCACCGGCATCGGAACGCAGATGCATATCAGTGTGAATACAGATCATGGTGGCATCGAAAGAATGTTTCAGAAGCTAGCTGCCACAGGTCTGAAAGTCAAGATTACCGAGCTGGATGTGAGAGTATCCTCGTTGTTGGGGATTGGTTTCAATACACTCGATACAACATTTAAATACCAGGCGGCGATGTATAAATTCGTGGTGGAATCGTATATGCGCAACATCCCGCCGGCACAGCGTTACGGCGTGACTGTCTGGAATGTTGGAGACACGGATAGTTGGATCGTAGTGGGGCCTCCGGCAGTGGTCGAATATCCAACCTTGTTCGATAAGGATTATAAAAAGAAGCCCGCCTATGCCGGTTTTATGCAGGCGCTCAAGCAACAATAAGTCAATTTCTATCAACGAAGCTTTAGCAGGCAGTTAGTTCTTATACAGGCAATCGTATGGGATGAGTAAATGCTCATCCCTATTTTTTAATTTTGTTATAACTTATGCCTTCAAAACCAATTTGTTTTCATGCTTCTTCTAGGAATTGATCTTGGTACCTCCTCAGTTAAGGTTTCTGTCATCGACGCGGAATCACAGCAATGCATTGCCTCCGCACACTATCCGGAAACGGAGGCCGACATTATTTCCCTTCATCCTGGTTGGGCTGAGCAGAGTCCAGATCAATGGTGGGAGCATGTCAGGCAGGCAATTCTCAAATGCCACACCCAGGAGTTGTATGACCCGATGGATATCGGTGCAATAGGGATTGCCTACCAGATGCATGGAATGGTGATCGTGGATAAACAACAACACGTACTCCGCAATGCGATCATCTGGTGCGACAGTCGGGCGGTCGATATTGGGAATAAGGCGTTTCATGCGATCGGCGAGGAACAATGCCTCACCAACTTACTCAACTCGCCTGGAAATTTCACCGCTAGCAAACTAGCCTGGGTGAAGGAAAACGAACCACAGGTATACGCGAAGATCGATAAGGTGATGCTCCCGGGGGATTTCATAGCAATGAAGTTCACTGGCGATATCACCACTACGGTGTCCGCACTCTCGGAAGGCATCTTTTGGAATTTCAAGGAGAACGGAATTTCAGAGGATGTGATGGATTATTTTGGATTCGATCGATCATTGATTCCAACAATACAACCACTGTTTGCGCCGCATGGTTATTTGAAGAAGGTCGTCGCGGAGCGGTTATCATTGACTCCAGGCATACCAATTTCATATAAAGCGGGAGACCAGCCAAACAATGCACTATCATTAAATGTGCTTCAACCCGGAGAGGTAGCCGCTACTGCAGGTACATCCGGAGTTATATATGGTGTGAGTGAAGAACTGCACCACGATATACAATCTCGCATCAATAGTTTCGCACACGTAAATCATCAACTGGCAACAGCAGATGGAAAACAAAATGACAGGATTGGAATACTCTTATGCATCAACGGCACGGGAATATTTAATAGGTGGATGAAAAGTATTGTCGGATCGAATCACACGTATGAGGGATTAAACAAAATGGCGGCAAAAATTCCTATAGGTTCGGATGGTCTCGTTGCTCTTCCTTTCGGGAATGGCGCTGAACGGATGCTGAACAATTTGATTGTTGGTGGGCATTTTCACCAGCTAGATTTCAATATACATTCAGCGGCGCACATGGTTCGCGCCGTACAGGAGGGCATTGCTTTTTCTTTCCGCTACGGGCTCGACATCATGCGTGAGAATGGAATTCAGCCAACCGTCATTCGCGCGAGCCGCGCCAATTTGTTTCTCAGTGATGTATTTGCGCAGTCGTTCGCCAATGTGAATAACGTTGCGGTAGAGTACTACGATGGGGATGGAAGTTTCGGTGCTGCTATTGGGGCCGGCATAGGAGCGGGGATCTACAAGGATGCGGATGACGCATCAAGGCAGAGGAAGCCGATTGGAATCATCAGGCCAACGGGTAAGAAGCAATACGAAGCACTATACATCCAATGGAAGCAATTTTTGAATGATCGTCTTGATAAAATCAATAAGACGGATACGATATCTTTTAGTCTATCATAATTTTTCAAATCAATTATTAGAACATGTCAGTTACAACCGGGCAGGTAGAATTTTTTAAAGGCGTTTCAAAGATCAAGTATGAAGGAAGAGAAAGCGACAACCCGTTAGCTTTCCGTTGGTATGATGAGAATAAAATGATAGCAGGCAAAACCATGAAGGAGTACCTGCGTTTCGCTTGTGCTTATTGGCACTCATTCTGTGGAAATGGCGCTGATCCATTCGGAGAGCCTACGCATTTGTTTGCCTGGAGCGAGAAATCCGATGTTATTGAGAGAGCGAAGCACAAGGCTGACGCCGCATTTGAATTCATTACCAAGTTGGGGCTGCCCTATTATTGCTTTCATGATAGTGACGTGGTAGACTTCACAAATGATGTGAAGGAGAACGAGAGCCGCCTACAAACAATTACCGATTACCTTGGTAAGAAGCAAAAGGAAAGCGGTGTGAAGCTGCTATGGGGAACGGCAAATCTTTTCTCCAATCGCCGCTACATGAATGGGGCCTCGACGAATCCTGATTTTCACGTGCTCGCTCATGGCGGTGCACAAGTAAAGGCGGCGCTTGATGCAACGATTGCATTAGGTGGGGAGAACTATGTATTCTGGGGTGGACGAGAAGGATACATGAGTCTGCTCAACACTAATATGCAAAAGGAGAAGGAACACCTGGCGAGATTCCTTCATACTGCGAAGGACTATGCCAGGAAGAATGGCTTCAAGGGAAAATTCTTTATTGAACCCAAGCCTTGCGAACCTTCGAAACACCAATATGACTATGACTGTGAAACGGTCATCGGTTTTCTTAGACAGCATGGGCTACTGGACGACTTCAGCCTTAATATAGAAGTCAATCATGCTACACTTGCCGGCCATACATTTACGCACGAACTGCAGGTTGCTGCCGATGCCGGTCTTCTCGGAAGTATGGATGCTAATCGTGGAGACTACCAGAATGGCTGGGATACAGACCAGTTTCCAAACGACATCAATGAACTTACGGAAGCAATGCTCATCATACTGGAGGCCGGTGGTTTCAAAGGCGGTGGTATCAATTTCGATGCGAAGATTAGGCGAAACTCGACTGACCCTCAGGATCTCTTCTATGCTCATATCGGGGGCATGGATACTTTCGCCCGTGCATTGATTACTGCTGACGCTATCCTGCTGCATTCGGATTATAAGAAAGTAAGAGAAGAAAGATATTCTTCTTTTGGAAGTGGCAAAGGCAAGGAATTCGAACAGGGAAAATTGACGCTTGAAGACCTAAGAGCCTATGCGATTGAGAATGGAGAGCCAAAGGTCAGAAGTGGAAGACAGGAATATCTCGAAAACATCATTAACCGATTTATTTAATAAGCAACTAAAACTAACCGCATGAAGGATTTCCTCGGCCCAATAGACTGGGTCTTTGTCATTCTTTACCTGCTTGTGATCGCTGGAATCTCTATTTGGTCGATTCGTAAGAGTAAAGAATCTGCGTCGGACTATTTTCTTGCTAACAGGAACCTTGGATGGTGGGTGATAGGTGCATCCATTCTTGCCTCCAATGTTGGATCGGAACACATCGTTGGATTGGCGGGATCAGCGGCCAAATCGGGAACGGTACTCGGGCATTACGAATTGCATTCTTACATTGTTTTGATACTCGGATGGGTCTTCGTACCCTTCTATATGCGGAGCATGGTCTATACGATGCCAGAATTCCTGGAAAGACGCTTCAATCCACAGACGAGGCGTTTGTTGTCCATTATCCAATTGTTGAGTTACGTGATCACAAAGGCATCCGTAACCATCTTTGCCGGGGCATTGGTGTTTAACCAGTTCCTGGGAGTAGATTTCTGGACAGGAGCAATTATCCTTGTAGTAGTCACCGGGGTGTATACAATCATGGGGGGATTGCATGCGGTGATGTATACTGAGGCCATCCAGGCGATCGTACTCCTGCTTGGTTCAGCCGTGTTATTAGTATTCGGATTGAGAGAAGTGGGCGGATGGGACAACTTAATGGCATCAGTTCCGAAGGAGAAACTGAACATGTTTCCACCACTGAGTGATCCGGAGTTCCCGTGGCTTGGAATACTTATCGCCTCACCGATAGTGGGGCTTTGGTACTGGTGTACGGATCAACATATTGTTCAGCGTTGTCTCGCAGCGAGGGACGAAAGACAGGCAAGAAGAGGAACTATCTTTGCCGCCTTTCTCAAATTATTACCCTTCTTCATCTTCCTCATACCTGGACTCATCGCCTACAAGATGTATTCAGAAGGCAATCTCACCTTGCCCGTTACAGAAAATGGAGCACCAGATTTCAATGCCGCCTTTCCGGCGCTTGTAATGAAGATTATGCCGCTTGGGTTACGAGGATTGCTTGCGGGCGGTTTGTTGGCTGCACTGATGAGCTCGCTCGCATCGGTGTACAATGCGTGCTCTACCCTATATACAATGGATATCTATCAAAAGCAAAAACCACATGCTACGGAAAAGGAACTGGTGCGTGTAGGCAGGATTGCAACTGGAGTAGTTGTGATCCTTGGAATGGCATGGATTCCCTTGATGGGAAAGATCAGCGACGGACTTTATAATTATCTGCAGAGTGTGCAGTCGTATCTCGCGCCGCCGATAGCCGCTGTTTTCCTGTTAGGAGTCTTCTTCAAACGATTGAATGGAAAAGGAGCATACGCGGCAATGGTCATAGGATTCATATTGGGAATATTGAAGCTTACACTCCAGATGTTGCAAGACAAACTTGAGGTGGGTAGCTTCCTGCACGATTTCGCTACGATCAATTTCCTTTACTTCTGTATATATCTCTTTGTGTTCTCAATAATTGTGATGGTTGTGGTGAGCCTTTCGACGCCCAAACCAAGCGAGGAGCAAATACGCGGACTCACGTTCGCAACGACGGTGGCAGAAGACAGGGCGGCGAGCAGGGCGAGCTGGAACAAACTCGATGTTATCCTGTCACTAATTGTTGTCGCGATCATTGTTTCTATTTTCATCTATTTTTCTCCGTTGGGAATAGCGAAATAGGAGGGTGGCGAGTGGCTAGTCGGAGTGAAGTGGCTAGTGGGGAGTGGCTAGTGGCTAGTGGGGCTTTAAGGTCACTCTTCTTTAATATGGATATCGGCCTTTGCCCATTGTCTATTGCCCATTGCCCATTGTCCATTGCCAATTGGTTCGTTTTCCTACATTTACAAAAAATCAATCGATGAATTTAATGGAGCAAACGATGAGGTGGTTCGGTCCCAACGACCCGGTAAGCCTGCACGACATTCGACAGGCAGGTTGTACGGGAGTGGTCACTGCCCTTCATCATGTACCCGTAGGAGAAGTGTGGTCGGTAGAGGAAATCAATAAGAGAAAACGTTTAATCGAAGATGCCGGCATGAGCTGGACAGTAATAGAAAGTCTGCCTGTGCATGAGGATATTAAGAAGCAGACAGTGAGTTTTCAGATCTGGATAGAGAATTATAAGGCCAGCCTTCGAAATGTGGCTGCCTGCGGATTGAAAGTGGTGACCTATAACTTCATGCCCATACTGGATTGGATGCGTACGGATATTTCCTACACTATGCAGGATGGAAGCAAAGCACTCAGGTTCGAACGGGCGGCGTTCATAGCATTTGACCTGTTTCTTTTAAAGCGTCCTGGTGCCGAAAAAGATTATACCAACGAAGAGATCAATAAGGCGAAGTTTCGACTCAAGTTAATGACGGATGAAGAAGAAGAAATCTTGTATCGCAATGCCTTGCTGGGATTGCCGGGAAGCGAAGAGAAGTTCACACCCGAACAGATCCTGGCCGCGTTGAAGACTTATGAGCATATCGATGCTCCGAAACTTAAGCAGCACCTGTTTTACTTCCTTCAAAAGGTTGTTCCAGTTGCTGAGGAAAATGGTCTCAAGATGGCAATACATCCCGATGACCCTCCCTACCCATTGCTGGGTCTTCCCAGGATAGTAAGTACGGAAGCCGATGCGCGCGAATTACTCGATGCAGCCCCTTCACCCGCAAATGGACTCTGCTATTGCACGGGTTCGTATGGAGTACGGCAGGATAACGACCTGGCGGGAATGGTACGCAGGCTTGGCGACCATATTCATTTCATTCATCTTCGTAGCACGAAGAGAGATGCCGATGGAAATTTCTTCGAGGCAGATCACCTTGATGGCGATGTAGACATGTATAAAGTGATCAAAGAGATCGTGCTCGTGATGAAGAAAAGAAGTGTCTCAATTCCCATGCGCCCCGATCATGGACACCAGATGCTCGACGATCTGAAGAAGAACTCCTATCCTGGATATAGCGCTATCGGTAGATTGAGAGGTCTGGCAGAATTGCGCGGACTGGAGTTGGGGATAGCGAGAAGCCTTGAAGATCGATAGAAAGGGCCGCTGATTGTCATGATTGTTATGATTTACGCAGATACTAATAATAAAACCTTGACATTAAAACTATCTGCACGCAATGCCGCTGATGGTCATGATTGATTTAATGTAACACAGATACCATAACTTATCATAGTCATCATGAAAATCTGCGGTCAACCTTTACTACCCGCTAATTACAAAATCGCATGCTGATAAGACTCGCAAAAGATAGCGACGCGGAAGGTATACTCGCAATTTATGCACCATACATTGCAAACACCTCTTTCACGTTTGAGGCGGAAGTGCCGACGATTGATTCACTCGCGAAGAGGATACAGCGTTATCTGCAAACCTGGCCCTGGCTCGTCTGCGAAATTGATGGGATCATAGCTGGATACGCTTACGCGTCGCGCTATCGCGAAAGAGTTGGGTATCAATGGTGCGTCGAATGCTCAGTCTACATCCACGACAACTACATGCGTGCGGGAATTGGAAAAGCTCTTTACACGCCGTTAATGTCCCTATTGCAGAAGCAAGGCTATCGTAATGTGTATGCCGTTATTAACCTTCCAAATGAGAAAAGCGTTCGCTTTCATGAGAGCTGTGGCTTTACGTGGTTTGCCACTTATGAAAACGTAGGCTATAAGCTTGGCAAGTGGAAGAATGTAGGATGGTGGCAACTGATCATCAATCCTTATGGCGATGATCCCCCGGCACCCATCCCATTTCCCAATTTAGATGATGCTGAAGTTGCGGTCATTCTGAAGACGAAATAGAAACGCCACCCCTTTGCAGGAATGGCGCTCTCTCTATTGGTTCTCTGAAGTATAATTATTTGCTGTAACGGGATTCGGTCGACGTAGTTTCCCGATTTAATAACAGCAAAATTGATTCCAAATTAAGTGGGCCGCAGATTTTCATCATTATTATGATTTACGCGGATATCATGATTAAAATTGCGCACACTAAAATCTGCGGTCAATGATGGCGCGGGTATCTGGATGAATGCGACTTATTATATTATCCGCGTAAATCATAACTATCATATAAATCTGCGGTCAATCCCTAGCCCTGAACAGATCCCTGCCTTTCCTTCACCGTATCCCGCGTTCTTCCGGGATATTCTTCGAGTGCTTTTTCTAAACAGGTCATAGCTGAGCCGAGTGCCTCGAGGTTGAGCACATAAGCCAGTCGTACTTCATTCTTGCCAAGGCCAGGAGTCCCATAAAAACCGGTTGCAGGGGCAAGCATTACCGTTTGACTGTTGTAGGAAAAGCTTTCGAGGAGCCATTGGCAAAATTTATCCGCATCATCAATGGGGAGTCGGGCCATGGCATAGAATGCGCCGCCGGGATTCGGGCAATACACACCTGGAATATCATTTAGCCGCTTTACCACCAGGTCGCGGCGCGCCATATACTCCGCCTTGGGCTCGTCGAAATAAGAGTCGGGAAGATCCACGGCGGCTTCACCCAGGATCTGCGCAAGACCAGGCGGGCTTAGACGGGCTTGTGCAAATTTCATGGCGGCATCATATACGCCTTTATTACGGGTAACGAGTGCGCCGATCCTCGCACCACATGCGCTATATCTTTTGCTGATGGTATCCATTAGCACGACGTGTTGCTCGAGCCCGGGGAGATGCATGGCGCTTACATATTCACCATCATCATCACCATCATCGGTTGGATAGCAAAATTCGCGGTATGCCTCATCGCTAAAGAGGTATAGGTTATGGCTGATACAGATGTCTTTCAATGCCTCCATTTCCTTGCGGCTATAGAGATACCCTGTTGGATTGTTAGGACTACAAATAATGATCGCCTTGGTCTTCGGAGTGATCACTTTCTCAAAATCGGCGATGGGGGGTAAGGCGAAGCCGGTCTCGATGGTGGAGGTGATAGGAACCACCTTCACGCCTGCAGCACATGCGAAGCCATTGTAATTCGCATAAAAAGGTTCCGGGATGATCACCTCGTCGCCGGGGTTCAGGCAGGTAAAAAATCCAAACATGATCGCCTCACTTCCGCCGGTAGTGATGATGATCTGGTCATAATTAATATCGATGCCTACCTTTTTATAATACTGAACCAGCTTGCGACGATACGACTCATTGCCGGCGCTGTGGCTATATTCCAGCACCTTCATATCGGTATGCTTTACGGCATCCATAATCGCCTGTGGTGTTTCGATGTCCGGCTGGCCGATATTGAGATGAAAGACCTTGATTCCTTTCTTCTTAGCTGCCTCGGCATAGGGAACCAGTTTCCGGATGGGAGAGGGTGGCATTTGCTGGCCACGATCGGAGATTTTTAGCATTTGCCAAAGGTAATTGACAATGCCCAATAGGCAATAGGCAATTGGCAATGGGCAATTGGCCTCCGTAATGAGAATCTTCAGAACTCTGGATTGCCTATTGCCAATTGCCAATTGCCAATTGCCCATTGCCCATTGCCCATTGCCCATTGCCTATTGCCCATTGCCCATTGCCCATTGCCCATTGCCCATTGCCCATTGCCCATTGCCTATCGCCTATCGCCTATTGCCCTCTCATTGTGAAGGTTTTCTTAATAAGCCTCCAATACTCCTTCAATTCTTAAAGTATTGTTGTAACTGCACAACAACCTTTGACGGATGCTAAACCTGCTTACCTTTTCGTTTCAATATAAAAAACTGCCTATTAGCTCGATACTCTACTCTTAAAGAACCAAACAATAGTTCCCCTACGATGGAAAAGTATTTGTTCACTGATGGAACGAATGTGAATAGGGAAGTAGAGTCGAGAGAAGCGTTGCTAACATTAATACAGTCGTCCACTGATCCATTACGGATCAGGATATGGGTGTTCAATTCCAGCGAATGGCTTTCGCTCGCCGAATTCAGGAAGCGTTCCAGTGCACCCATTGTTAAGGAAATTCCTCCAGCAATAGTTGTTAATCCTACTGTTCCGCAAAAGCAACGAAAGATTCCCAGCATTATTAAGAAAGGTGTTGCCGGTCTCTTTGCTGTGGCTGCCATATTCCTTGTCTATAATTTTACGAGGGTGAGCTGGCATAGCGCGTCCGCCGTATCGGTGAGGGCCGAGCGTCCATTCAATACACCTCTTACCAATGTTGATTCATTGATCGAGACTATCGAGTGGCTGCGTGGACAGAAACTCGACAAGGTCACCCGCACCAATCTCCGTATTCGCAACAACTGGCCCGACCTGCTTCAACTGCAGTTAACGGCAGAGAGAGATACCAGCCGAGAGGGTTCTCGCTATTATAATCTAGAAATCTCCATTGACAATTCCACTGGCTACCATATCGACAATGCGGAAGTAAGGATTTCTGTCTGGAAAGATAGAAGGGTCAGTCATACCGACACGTTGAGTCTCGAACATTTTGGATATGCCACTCCTGCACGAAGAACGGTTGAAGGGATTTACAAGGGCGACAGCCTTTCCGTATCATTTTCCTCCATTCGCTCCCGTGCGTTTAATTTTTGCTATTCGGCAGAGAAGAAGAGTAATTATGGAAATTATAATGATAGGTGGTTTTGTACGGACTGAAAACGTTTAACGTTTAAACGGTTTAACGTTTAACGTTCTTCAATTTGAAGAGGCAATACAACAACGATGAATCACTTAAATGGTACTATTCTAAAAACCGAATATGCGATACACAAATGGAATTTCAATCTAAAGAACGTTAAACGTTAAACCCTTAAACGTTAAACACTATAAAATCATCGAACTAAATTAAACGACATGGCCCTCTATTATCTCCCTTTGTTAATTCGAAGCGATCGCTATTTCGTAGCGAAACTCGAAAGCGACGCCATTCCCGGCAACCGGGATTGTACGGAATTTAATTTTGTCGCCCACGCGGATGATCGAGTGCTCGCCCCGCTGATCACTATCGAGGATCCGGGAAAGATCGTACTAAACCAGATGGCTCCGTCCGACAACCAGGATATTCTATTGCGCGAATGCCATGTGTCGGTAATTAAGACTGAAAACAGCCTCGACCTGTTGATAAAGAAGTCAGGAACATTCAAAGTAGAACCCTTTTCAGATGAGGAAACGGGCATCAGGCTTGATTATTCTGCTGACCAGAAACGAATAACGCTCGGCTACTACAGACATAAGGTAAATCATGCGGCACTGGATATACATGTAACACTACAGCTTAGTGAGACAGAAACTTATTCAGGCAAGTTCCAGTTTGCCATTGTCAATTCCCTTCAATGCCAGCGTGTGGTTATCGATTTCGGAAGTGAGGCAAGCCAGGTAGCTTACAAGAACTGCGGACCCCAGGCATCAGTTGTGCATTATGATATCCTGGAGAATATCATCAGCCGGATGAACATGTCGCAACCTGATAGGCATTACAAGAGAGAGGACTTTCTCAATAACGAACCGGGTCAGAACACGCTCTATCGTTCCTTCTATGCGGTAAAAAAAGGAATGACACGTGTACAGCGGGAAGGCTTCCCTTTCAATTTCACAAACGATCTCCAGCAGGACGAGATAAGATTGTTTATCACACGCCAGGAGGTAGGAGCAACCCAGGTACATTTCCGGGATAATTATGAGATCATTCCTAACCTTAAGCTTGGCATCGAGAAAAGTCTTCAACTGTCGATAGACCGCCAATCGGAGGACTATAGCATTCGTACGCATAAGAAAGAATTGATCAGCGCAGTTTTATTGCGTCTTCTGGGACTTATGATCAGCACCAAGCCGGAGTTTAGGCGCGGCGGCATGATCGTGACGCTGTTAGTCCCCAATATCTACACTCAACACGAAGTCTTCGAGTTGCTGAATGAACTAAGAGAAAGGACGGAAGGTCTACTCGATTCATTGGCCATCGATAGCAAAAACCTTTATATCGAGTTTGAAACCATTTCCGAGAGTGATTCCGCATTCATGGGCTATCAGCAGACCAATGCTGCAGGCGTACAGCTCGTTAATGGAGACATGGCGCTAGTAGTAGATTGTGGAAAGGGCACGACAGATATCTCTATCCTTCTGGCCGATGACAACGAGAACTATTCAAGTTTCTTCCGCACAGGCTTTGCGGGAGCGGGAAATGTATTGTCCTATGGATTCGCGGAAGATCTCCTTACCCTCGCTCTACGCACGATTCCTGGTAGTAACGATATCAACGTGAGAGATTTCATTAGCAAGCATATACTCGACCAGCATTTGACAGTCGACGTACTCAATTTCATTCAACTATTGGAAAACCTGAAGAAACGATATAAGAAGATGCAGGTCGTAAGCTTACATGAGTTCGGTCAGCTGGCGGAACAGTCGCACAGCACGGAGCGTACGATCGCTAATCTTTATAAGGACCAATCGACGCTCCTCCAATATGCAGAGGCCATCCTGAAGGACAGAAGCATCCGTTGGGATGACGAGATTACGGGTATCATCAACAAGGCGACGGATTGCATCGTTCATTGCATAATCGCCAGCATCCGTGATGTGATCACCAGAGATATCAGGAAACGGATAAAGGTGGTGATGTTAAGCGGAAGGGCCTTCTACTTCGACGAATTGAAGAACAAGCTTGAGAAGGCGTTGAAAGAAATTATCGGTGATTCTGCGAGCATCCATACCGTGATCCCCGGCAGGGCATTGAATAATAAGAATGTTGCCGTATATGGTGCTTTTAGTGGGGCATACAAGATCACTGATTTTACCGGAATCCCTGTGGATAAGAAGGAAGGACTGTCGAGGAACAGCGATGTCCTTAATAACAACATGTACTTGTACCGGGGAATCAAGATCGAACCGGGTAACGATATTCTGTACAATACGTCCGTCGTTAGAAGGAATAATCATCAGCTGAAGCCATTCAAGAATAAGACGATCGATATCTACTTCACTCGTGACAATATTTACCTGAGGCTTATGGAAAATCAGAAGGTGAAGGATGTACGGTCACTCTATAGTATCCTCACGGCCATGTCGGAAATCTATTCACCTGTACAGGATATGAAAGCGATTTCGATGTTCCCAAATTACAGCGGTGAACTTGCTTCCATCAATACGCTGCACGATGACATTGCAGCGTACAGGGAACAGGAAGAGAATAAACATGTTGTCAAAAAACCTAAAGGCATCTTGCAATTTTTCCAATTTTAATTATCCATTATCATGAAACATACACTATTTCTATTTTTCCTGTGCTTTTCGATAGTGGCGGCTGTGCATTCACAACCGCCTGACAGGAAACCTTTGCGTATAGTTGATACGCTAAGTGCACAGGAACGTGCTACGCGAAACCCGGTGCTTTCGAAGGCAGAACTCGATTCCCTTGCCCAGGCATACCTGGCTACCCAGCCGATCGTTCGACAGCCTCAGGAACCTGTAAAGGAAGTCGTAACAGAAACTCCAACCTGGGTTTATGGGCTCGGATTGTTGACGCTTCTCGTATTTGCGCTTCTGTTGTTGAGGTTGTCATCATACCAGCGAAGGCTAAACCAGACCGTCGGGGATCTAAAACGACTGATACAGAATTTCGATTTCTATGCGACTGCTGGCGCACCAACCAATGGCGCTCCCCGCACAACCAAGGGGAAGACGGCAGGGGATAAGAAATTGGGAGAGTTAGCCGAAGAGCTGGAACGCCAGAAGAGCAGCCATGCGCTTTTGATGGAGGAGTATGAATCGGTGAAACAGGGAATAGCCGAGGCTTACAAAATCAAGAACTATCCATCATATGATAAGGAGAAGAAAGAAGGACAAGTGATCCGCGACTTGTTGAAGACAGAGCGATCGGTAGCATCGCACGCATTTGAGAAATTTCTTAAACCAGTGATGGCAATTGCAGATGCCAACAAGAACAATCCTGCACGTATCAGCAAAGAGGATAGTGAGCGACTGATAGAACTCCTCGTTTCGATGTCCCTATATCATATCGAATACCTCTACTTACGCATTAATGACCTGTCGGTCGGTGGAACGATCGTACAGAGAATAGGCAGTAATGGTAAAGGCATTGATCCAACCTTGCTGAAGAAGTTGAATACCGAGCATGGAAGTCGCGCTCTCGCCGTACGTATGGCATTGAATAAAGTCGGCATCAACAAGCTCACCTATCCTGTTTTTGATGAAACTGATCTCAATAATTTCTAACCAACCATGCTTAAATTCATCACTAGTCTCTCTTTCCTGTATGCGTTGACCATCGTGGTGTTATTGATTTACGGGTTCCTCTATTATCGCGATCTGTCACGGTCCGCCAGGCATCGCAAGGGATTTCCTTTTGTGTTTGGCATCATATCGATTGCGTGTTTTGCATTTCTCTGGGTCAACATGCATGCACCACTTAGATTGCAGACATTTACCAATCTTGACCACCATTTCCTTCAACACGATGGCTTCCGTGTAAAGGGAAGCATAGAGCTGGGAAATACGGATTCAGTAAATTCTGAAAATAATCCATACAACCGCTTTGTGCTTAGCAGGAGTACAGAAGGCATTAATGTCAGTTCTGCTTATTCTGAAGAGCCATTCTATCAATACAAAGATGGCGTTGCGAGTTTATTGTCGCGTGTGTTCGATGCCGATGGTCACAGGGTCTCGTTCACATGCGATTCAATAAGCGCCATTCTTTCCATGGTTGACGGCGATCAATGGGAGATGAGGATCAATGGAAAATCTTTCGTCATTTCGAAGCCCGTCAGGAAGGGAATCACGTGGTGGAGCCTTTTCAGAGATGAGACCGAATTTATCCAATCTTCTTATTACAATAGTGAACATTTGGTTGAAACGCTCAAACAGGTTTTCATTTTGAAGGATGGCGCATCTCGATCGAAAGCTGGGAAACCCGTCTATTTTATATCGGGACGCGTGTACAAATCAGTCGGCAAGTTAAAGTATGATCAGGACGAGATAAGCCAAGAAGATCTTTCATTTAATAAATCTTTGGATGTAACGGCAAATTTTGGATGGAGCCTGGCTTCATTAACCAGTAATCGGAATCAATACTATACCAAGGTTGGGAACCAGGATTCGTTCTACGTACATAACCGATATCCCATCTCATATCCTTTGACAGAGGAGGACCGTACACAATGGGGGTCCCATGTAGTAAGCAAATTCCTTCTGTCCGGGTCCAGTGACATGGTTAATCTTCCACCCGTATTCCGCCAGGGATTTCTATTTCCCGTTTTTGGAAGCGATACCAACCTAGATAGAGCGAGGGGCTTCGCACCTTTACTGCTCACGTATCGACAGGAAGCTACCATGAAGTCGATCGGGCTTACTGCGCAATGGATGGAGGGCGATTCGCCAATGGAAGTAGGACAGAATGGACGGCTTATATTGCCAGCACGTGGGGGCAGTATCAGTTGGGTATTCTCCTTACGCAACACTTTTAATTGGGATCTTGGTGGTTCCACTCTCACTTCCTCGAAGTGGAAGGCTTTGTTATTCGGCAGCCTGCTTTTGTTTTTCCTCTTCGTGTTCCTTACATCGCTTATTACGCCTGCTGAAAGGCTAAGCTGGGTCTGGCAATTACTGGCCTGTATCACCATCGTTATGCTGACGACGAGGTTCTTCCTGTATTGGCGGTATAAAACCTTTCCTCCTTATGAAGGGCTCGACCTTCCTTCGCAACAGCAATTGAACAGCTTTTGGAACTTCGGCGTCATCATACTCGCCACCATTGTTCTAGGTCTCATCTTTGGTTCGGGACTTCTTCGGTATTTAAAGGATGCAGTTCGAGCCAGAAGTGGAAAGTTCGAAGCCGCTCGCGAGAAGTTTACAGCAGAAAAAATTGGCAGCATTCTAACAGGATCGGTATTGGTGAAACGCTATGGCAGTAAGGTAGTTTTTTTTGCAAGTTGGCTACTCGTGTTGGCAGGCGCCATTACCTTGGCCGCAGCCAGGAATTTCGATCCAGCTACTTGTCGTCACCTCGCGATCGGTTTGACAGTCGCATATTTTTGCTATCTATACATTGCTTACAGGCATTCACCACTGGTGGCGACAAGCGAGCAGAGTTGGTGGATGATCAATACCCGTAAATGGCCCGACTTTGTAATCAGCAACCCCGCCAAAGTGCTGCTCTCTATTAGTCTTCTTAGTAGCTTCATCTTTATCGATATCGGATTTGCCATCGTTTTCCTCAATTTTCTTCTGTTCAACGAAGCATTTCTGTGCATCAACTATGCTATCGCGGGGCTATCAGCAGGAAGTCGAAGGAATGCATCTCTCTTCGGACTGCTTGGTGGGTCTTACCTTGTATTTTTTGTGTTGAACCTCCTATATGCGCCATACATTTTCGAATACCTTCTGAATCTTCCCCAGACTCTTTACGTAGGAGGGTACATATTGTTTTCATTATTACTTGGATATAATATTCTGAGGTTGCTTTATCAACTTACTCCGAGGCGAAGAACGATAATCGGCATTGCATTGACCGCATCATTCTTCGTCATTGCATTCTTCTTCTTTCCGAAGGAACGGATACTTAACAAGGCCGCGATGACTCGTTACCGTATAGATGTGCTCACGATGCCGGTTGACAAGGCAATTGCTTCCGCATACAGGGAAGGCAAAACGTATGAACCCGTAATCCGCGCGGCCCAAAATCAATGGTTCATCAATACTCTGACATATGAGGAGAACAATCCCGGCGTTCGCACACCAGGTTTTAACCTGCTACCGCATGCACCGCAGAACAAAGGTGCCAAATACAATGCACAGGCCACTGATCTCGTAGCAAGTCGTTTCTTCCTGGCGGAGCACGGGAACTGGTCGGTCCTGCTATATGTCCTCTTACTCATACTTCCAGCGGCGATGCTATCGTCATTTTATAAGTTGTACCCTGACTTCACCAACAGGGGTAATACCAACTATCCACTTATCACTGCAGGATTCTCGATACTGAATTACATGCTGATGACGGCACTCCTGGTGATTTTGGCGGCAACAGGGCGATATATCTTCTTTGGCCAGGACATGCCATTCGGAAGCATCTTAAGCAAACAGTCGATCCTTTTTCCCTCGTTGCTGATTGTCGGCTCGGTTCTATTGTTCAGACAGATACCACTTGAATACTATGCGAACAGGAAGAAGCTAATACCAGGCGTAATGGTCTTCACATTGCTAGCAGTCATGCTATTCTTCGTAAAACCATCATTCAATAAGAATAAGGAGTTCAATGTGGCGGATCTCTCGAGCGACATGCAGGAGTTCGTACAACTGCACCTTCAGCCCGTCCTCGACCATTTCGATACATCCAGGGCTACCCGAAGGCTGTCACTGGTGAAGAAGGATGGGTTGTTTTCCGACTCACTTCGGAAACTTATCGCGCTCCGGGGCATTGGTGACGAGAATAGTATTTTTATGAGAGAAGCGACTGCCTATGCACGCGCTGATTTCTCCCGGCACCTTGATCAGAACAGGATGTTATATCTCGATCTCAATTCGGGTAAACCTGAAATTGCGGTGAACGAAAATTATTTCCGGATAGATCCGCCGCCGCATCTGCAGCAGTCATGGAGGGGGAACGTGTTCGGTGACTCGAGCGTCTATGATGTCTCCCTCCTGAACTGCGACGATGGTTCCGTGGTTCGCAGGAGAATGACTTCGTCGAGCAAAGAGTCTTCAATTAGGCTTTGTAACGATCTTGTCCTTTCAATGGGAGTGGCGGATGGAAACAATGTTCTTTATCTCCTCAATACGGGTGACGTCGGCCTCAATCTAAAAACAATAAACCATAGCCAAACTCTGCTCTCGCGAGATAGCCTGCGTGTGCCGAATCCATGGCAGGTCACAATCACCGACTCGTCTGGCGAACGCATGCTCATGATCGAACCCGATGCGTTCATGCGCAATTGTTTCGTAAACGGAAGCAGGTATTATGTTTATCCTGCGGGCAACAGGTTCACATGGGCAAGACACTTCGCAGAGGGAATTGCTTCGGAGTATGCCGCAAAGGACAGCATGCATCGAAACATAGCAGTATCGCTGGATTTTGAATTGATGGATTCCCTGTCGGCGCGGATTCGACATATGATGGAATCGGACACAGCATATAAAGCCGGCTCAGAATATGGTGTATCGATCGCCGATGGCAATGGGCGACTGATCGCGATCTCCGATCATATCAAAGGTTTGTCGCGACCCGATCCAAATGATAAGGCAGGATTTGCAAACGTTTTGAGAGGTGACAATGGGCTAGTTCCTCAATCCGTACTACGCAAGCGAATCGGCAACATCAACCTTCTCCGCCTAAACCCCGGACCAGGTTCTACTCTTAAGCCGGTTGTATTCTCTGCCATTGCTTCACAGATGAATTTCGACTGGGATGCATTTTCAGTTACGGGTTTTTCCGAACAACAGGAGTTTTTCGGTGGCGAGAAAGTTGCGGGTTATGATTTTGAAAAGAACAACGGCACGATCAGTGATATCGCGAGTTACATTAAGTTTTCAGACAATTATTATTATTCAAACGTGCTTCTTTTGGGTTCTTATCCGAAACAGGAATTGAACAACCTTCTATCCACCAATTTCTCAACGGCGAGGTTATCTTCCATTAGACAGTGGCCTGAATTCAATTATTCCGGGAAGGCATATCGTCTCGACGGTTTCGAGCATTGGCCCGGTTATGAAAATGGAGAGACTCATTTTGGATCGGATAGTTCGTTTATTTCCTCCGGCCTTTCGCTCAATTATGGCATTCGTACCACCGCATCTATTAAATCGTTTGATGCATTCGAGTCTAAGCATGATTCGATGCTACTTCACAATGCCAGAAGGAAATCGGGGTTTATTCTTTCTGAATACGGGCTCTTCGACCAGAAGGGGGAGCAGATCAATAAGGCAGTTCCGTATGATGTCTTCGCGAATTGTTTCCGGGGTCACGTTAAAGGAAGTAGCCAGGTGTTGATACCACCAGTGAAGATGGTTGAAGCCTACGGCAGGTTGATCAGCCAGGATCGCACCTATTCACTCACGCTAGATCCTTATGCTGAAGCCACGCACCCGGTTCCATTTGTCGTAGACCATACGATAGTGTACAATCATTACCTATCATTGATGCGTGAGGGTGTCTTTAGAGGACTACAGGAGGCACTGTATAATGGTACGGCTGCAGCACTCGGGAACCTGCTGAGTAAAGATTCCCCTTACCATTATTATGCTAAGACGGGTACGACGGGTGACAACGAGGCAAAGACCAAATCTAAGTTGATGGCGGTAGTAATTTCAGAGAAGAATATTGCAGACCCAGGCTTCAATTTCCGGAGGAATAGATTTTACACGATATATTTCACTTCGCAAAACGGACCGGCGAAACAGAATGAGCAGTTCCAGAACGATATCATTGGCTTAGTTGAACGTTCACGTTGTTTTGCCCGATATATGGACGTAGTAGCTAAATGAAAGGAATTAGTAGTAAGGAATTTGGAATTAGGTTACCTGCCGGAGTAAAGTTCAAAGGTCGACGTGCAAACAGGGCGCCTTTGCGAAAAATAAAAAAGGGTAGTCTAAAGACTACCCCCTTAAACTAATAGCTCTTTTAAAGAGTTAGTAGTTTTCTTCCATATACCCTGACAAAGTTTCATCGAGGTTATGGAAATTTATGTAACCGTCCGTATTTCGTAGTAGTTGGGCATATGTGTTTGATCTTTCATGATTGTCATTGTATGCCGTCTTGCGCGAATTGATAACAAAACAAAACTCCGCTTCTATCTCTTCCTGGCTTTTCAGATAATTATTCACTGGTTGCTCCATCAACGCGTGGATAGAACGTGAGCGAATTACAGAGCTGTCATGCCTGAATAAGTTTTCATTAGTAACGGTACTGGATAGCCCATGACCGTTGGAGTAGGAAAATAGGTTTTCTGCAAAACCAATGTGTTCAGTTGTATTCATATTAGCGCGTCGTTAGACTAAAGAGGCAAGGAAATTCATGCCGGAAAAATCTAAATAGGATTGCTATGATTGAGAATCAGAGTAGTTATAAAACGCACTGGGGAAAAATCAAAAGTTGCTAATGACCCTTCCACATCCGATGTTATTAACAAGTGTGGAAAATCTTCCATCCCGAGAGTCAGCAGCCCAGATAGCTTCCCCATTTGTGTTGAACAACAGTCGAATAAATAAAAAAATCCCTGCATATGATTGCAGGGATTCTCGTAAAGATTTGTAGATCGAATCGCGGGAACTTAGTTTTTTGGAGCTTCTGCTACCACCTCACCAGTGATCTGAACGATCTTCTCCTGGGCGATGCCGGCAAGCTTGATGTGTACATCTTTAGTGAATGCGCCGGGATTAGCAGCGTTGTACTGAACTTTCAATTTAGCAGTCCCGCCTGGTGCAATCGGCTCAACGATTTTCTCAGGTGTTGTACAACCACAGCTAGCGTAAGAGTTCTCAACCACGATAGGCTTGTTGCTTGTATTCTTGATCTCGAAAGAATAATTAACTGGTACACCTTGCTTGATCTTGCCAAAATCGTGCTTCACGGTGTTCATCTTTATTACATCATCTGGTGAAGGCTGGTTCGCAGCAGCCTGCACAGGAACCGCTACGGTCTTCACTTCAGTTGTTTGTTGCTTAAGTTTGGCTTTGTTGGCCTGAGTTTGTTTTGTAGACTCAGATGTTTGAGCCATAACACTTACGGTAAGAGCGATGCCCGCAATAAATAATGCTGTTTTCTTCATGATTATTCTTTTTAAAGGGTTTGTTTTTTAAGGAATTGAATTGATGCATTGGCAGGAGCGGAACCCTCGGGGGCCTTCCACACGATGCCTTTTATTTTCAACATTTTTGTCTGATTGCCATTATATGCTATCGAGATCATTTTTTCAAAATTGCCTTCCGCAGCGGCATTATAGCCAACCCTGATCTGGGCCGTGGCGCCTGGAGCAATTGGATCGCGGCTCCATTCCGGAGTCGTACAACCACAGCTCGCATGCACATCATCCAGCTTAAGTGGGGTAGTGCCGATATTTACGATCTCGAAGGTGTGGTAGACCGGTTTGCCTTGAGGAATCTTGGAAAAATCATGTTCTGTTTCCTTGAGTTTCAGGGCATCCGGGGTGTTTGCACTAGTCTGGGCACCCGCAAAATAGGTGACTGAAAGTAGCATCAAAACGGTAAGAATTCTCCTCATAAATAGGCTGATTTGAAGGTTTCAAAAGTAATAGAAAGATGCCACATTTCAAACATTGGTTGCAGGGGTAAATGGGGATTTTTTGCAAATATTTAATGAACTGTTTCTCCCTATTTTTGCCTCATGCAAAATTCCGCGATGCCTGCAGAAGCCAAGCTATCGTTCGATAGATTCAGGGAAGAAGTGCTCAAGGACTTTAAAATTGCCTGTATTAGTCGGGAAGCCAGCCTATTAGGCCGGAAAGAGGTGCTTACGGGTAAGGCGAAATTTGGCATTTTCGGCGATGGAAAGGAATTGCCACAAGTTGCGCTGGCTAAATTCTTCCAGCCTGGCGATTTTTATAGCGGCTATTACCGCGATCAGACGCTCGCTTTTGCGCTTGGAGCCGCCACCGTCCAGGAGTTTTTCGCTCAGCTCTATTCCGACCCAGATACCTCACACGATCCCCACAGCGGCGGCCGGCAAATGAACTCGCATTTTGCCACCCCTTTCGTGGATGACAAAGGAAACTTTCTCGATCTCGTAAACCGGAAGAACCTGGCCGCGGGAATGGCCCCGACCGCCGCTCAGCTACCTAAAGCACTCGGTCTTGCCCTGGCATCCAAATTATTCCGAAACGTAGACTCGCTTCATGCTTTCGACACCCTATCCAATAAAGGAAACGAAGTTTGTTTTTGTACAATTGGCGATGCCTCCACCAGTGAAGGACATTTCTGGGAAACCGTAAATGCCGCCGCCGTGCAGCAGGTACCTCTTGCGTTTTTTGTTTGGGACGATGGATATGGCATCTCGGTCCCAAAGCAATTCCAGACCACAAAGGGTTCCATCTCTGAAGCATTGAAAGGCTTCCAAAAAACTGACGACAGCAATGGCATAGACATTTATCGCGTGAAGGCATGGGACTATGCCGGCATGTGTGAAGTATTTGAAGCTGGCATAAAGAAAATCAGGGATACTCATACACCCGCCCTGTTCCATGTCGAAGAGGTCACTCAACCGCAAGGACATTCTACTTCGGGTAGTCATGAACGATATAAGACACCCGAGCGCCTGGAATGGGAACGTGAATGGGATTGTCTTCGGAAATTGAAGGAATGGCTCATAGAAAATTCGCTTGCCGATGAAGATGAATTAGGTGATATTGAAAACGGAGCGAAGGAATTGGTTCGTGAAAGTAAGAATGCGGCCTGGGAAGAATATCTCGTACCTGTGAGGAAGCAGGTAGAGCGGACGACCGAACTTGCCAACAACATAACTGCAGTAGCCGAACAACATGGACCCGCTATACAAAAATTGGTGGCGGCGCTTTCATCGAATCGCGAACCTAACAGGCGCGATGTGATGAATACCCTTCACCAAGTATTGACATATGCGGGAGACAGCGATGCGGCTTTTTGGGCCAAGGAATATTACAATGATCTCCTCAAAGAGAACAAGAAACTATACAATTCATATCTCTATAACGAGGGACCAAGAAGTGCGCTCAACGTGTTAGAAATAAAACCGGAGTTCGCCGCAGATGCACCCGTGATAAACGGGTACGAAGTGTTGAATCACTACTTCGACGAGCTGTTCACTCATCATCCGAAGGTTGTAGCGTTTGGAGAGGACTTGGGTTTCATTGGCGACGTAAACCAGGGATTCGCGGGCTTACAGGAGAAACATGGCTCAGGCAGGATATTCGATACTGGAATCCGCGAGTTGACCATCATGGGCCAAGGAATAGGTCTTGCGCTTCGCGGGCTGCGCCCGATTGCCGAGATACAATATTTAGATTACTTACTATACGGCCTCCAGCCACTAAGCGACGATTTGGCGACAATGCATTTCCGTACAGTGGGCAAGCAAAGCGCTCCCATGATCGTACGTACCCGCGGTCACCGGCTCGAAGGCATATGGCATAGCGGCTCACCAATGGGCATGATCGTAAATTCCCTACGCGGCATGTATGTCTGTGTGCCCCGCAACATGACCCAGGCTGCCGGAATGTACAATACGCTCTTACGCGGGATGGATCCCGGTCTGGTGATAGAATGCCTGAACGGTTATCGGCTCAAGGAGAAATTACCGTCCAACCTGCTGGACTTCACTGTGCCACTCGGTATTCCGGAAGTCATTCGCGAAGGAAGCGACATTACGATCGTATCCTACGGCTCGGTCCTTCGCATCATCCAGGAAGTCGCCACTACTGTCGAATCACAAGGAATTAGTTGTGAGATTATTGATGTACAGACTCTTCTTCCATTCGATATCAACCATAAAATCCTGGAATCACTCAAGAAAACGAATCGGATTGTCTTCATCGATGAGGATGTTCCTGGTGGTGCCGCTGGGTATATGTTTAACAAGGTGATAGAGGAACAGGGCGGCTATCGCTATCTCGACGTGGCGGCACGTACTCTCACGGGAAAACCCCATCGTCCGGGATATGGAAGCGATGGCGACTATTTCGGCAAACCCAACGCAGAAGAGATCCAGACTGTCCTTCACGAAATGATGCGCGAGTGAATTTGGAATCGGGAATTCGTAATCAGGATCAGGAATCGGGAATTGGTAATCGGTAATCGGGAGACTCCGAAACCTGTAATGCCTTTCCGGACTGGAGCCGGATTCCTGATTACCAATTCCCGATTCCAAGTTCAAAATTCCTAAAACGAAATTCTACCGCGTTGTATGAGGTTTGGGTTAATTATTATATTTTAGCCCGCACCACCCAAATCATAGATCATGTGCAGACCCGGCCACGTTTTCCATTTATTCCTTAGTTCAATTTTTTTGCTTGTATGCTCGGCGGCGTTTACGCAGGGCGACCTTTCAGGCAACATCGCTTCCTGGAAATCTACCTTTCCAAAAGAGGACGTAATTGCGAATAGATACAAGGAGACGGTAAGTTTTACACTCAATACCGACCCCAAGCCTGGTGAGGGTAGTGTTAAGGCAATCGTAGTCAATGAACTCATGCTGGTTCCAGTGAAAGACTTCATGAAGTACCAGGATGGGCTGTTTTACAATGATGAGGTTTCCGTCGATAATGTAAAAGCCATCAACGGCAAGGGCAAAGAGGTAGTAGTCCAAAAACTTTGTGGGCCGATGAGAGACGATGATATCTTTCATAGCG
Source organism: Chitinophagaceae bacterium (assembly GCA_014379965.1). Lineage (GTDB taxonomy): Bacteria > Bacteroidota > Bacteroidia > Chitinophagales > Chitinophagaceae > VBAT01. The sequence goes on along the minus strand of JACMKU010000137.1, from coordinate 722 downwards.
ATTCGAGATACTGTTCGATCGTGTTTCCACTTGAGGAAAAGGGCAAAGGATTTACTTATCGGTATGACAACAACTACCGGGACGTGAAGTATCTCACATCATTTTATTTCAATCACCATCTGCCTGTTAGCGAAAGGATCATCGAGTTTAATATTCCTTCCTGGTTGGAGATTGACCTGCGTGAATTCAATTTTAGAAATAGCCAGATACAGAAGACGACAGTGAAGGACGGCGACATCACACGTGTAACGTTTACTATTAAGGACATTCCGGCTTTTCGTCGTGAGCCATCTTCTCCAAATCATGCGCTAAGCTATCCGCATATCATTTGCGTAAACAAAGCATATACGCAAAATGGACAAAGGAAAGTGCTGTTCGAATCCGTTAAAGATCTATATGGTTGGTACAGTTCAGTATGTTCCGATATTGGCAACAAGCCAGACGATCTGAAGGATAGGGTAGCCGCGCTGACTATTGGCAAGAAGACTGATGTTGAGAAAGTGGAATCAATATTTTATTGGGTACAGGATAATATCCGTTACATCGCCTTCGAGGATGGCATTATGGGTTTCAAACCCGATGCTGCGCAAAATGTGTTGAAGAAGAAATATGGCGATTGCAAAGGCAAGGCGAACCTGTTAAAGGAAATGCTGAAACTGGCAGGTTTCGATGCACGACTGACGTGGATCGGCACTTCTGATCTCCCATACGATTACTCGCTT